>NZ_JBHSKO010000033.1:0-72653 GCF_042657305.1 Pseudonocardia zijingensis
CGGTGAGTGCACAGGCGAGCCCCGCAGCGGCACGTCCGACGGATCGGAACAAGGACACCACGGTCAGCGGAACGCTGGGTCAGAACGACCGCTGCGGGGCTCACCTACATCCTCACTGCGGAACGCGTGGGGTCCGTGCTCTCCAGGCCGAGCGCGGCCACCTCGGCGACCCCGGCGGCGGCCGGCCGGACGACCGACGCGTTGAGCAGGATGCGGGCCGATCCGCGTTCCCACAGCTGGACGGGCTTGGAGCGGTGCTGCCCGGTGTGGGCGAACCCGAGCCGGCCCAGCACGTCGCCGACCTGCGGGCCGGAGACCCCGTCGACCGCCAGCTCGACGAAGGAGTGGCCGGTGAGCGGCGGTGCCGCGGGCCGCTCCGGGAGCCCGAGGTCGGGCCGCTGCGCCGCCACCCGGTCCTCGAGCCACAGCAGCGAGCGCATGGCGTCGACGGCCGTGCGGGCGGGGTCGGCCTGGCGGAAGACGTCGTTGAAGACCTCGAGCGACAGCGGGCCGTCGTACCCGGCGTCGAGGACGTGCGCGAGGAACCCCGGCAGGTCGAAGGCCCCCTGACCGGGGAAGAGCCGGTGGTGCCTGCTCCACTGCAGGACGTCCATCTCCAGGTGCGGGGCATCGGCCAGCTGCAGGAAGAAGATCTTCCCCGGGGCGACGTCGGCGAACCCGGCGGGGTCGCCGCCGCGGGAGAGCACGTGGAAGCTGTCCAGGCAGATCCCGAGTGCGGGATGCGCAGCCCGCCGCACGGCCTCCCACGACCGGTCCCACGTGGACACGTGCCGTCCCCAGGCCAGGGCCTCGTAGGCGATGCGCAGCCCGTGGGCGGCGGCGCGGTCGGCCGCGGCGGCCAGCTGCTCGGCGAGCCGGTCGAGGTCGGCGACCGCGTCGGGAGCCACCGAGGAGCAGACGAGCAGGGTGGGCGCCCCGACCCGCTCCATGACGGCGAGCTTGTGCTCGAGGCGGCGCAGGTTCGCCGCGAACCGGTGCGGGTCGGCCGAGTCGAGGTCGCGGAAGGGCTGGCAGAGGTCGACGGTGAGGCCGAGGTCGGCGCACCGGCTGCGCAGCTCGGCGGGTGACCACGGCGAGGCGAGCAGGTCGGGTTCGAACACCTCGATCCCGTCGAAGCCCGCCGACGCCGCCGCGGCGACCTTGTCCTCGAGCGTGCCGGACAGGCACACGGTGGCGATCCCACGGCGGGGTGGCTGCGTGGTCATCTCTGCGTGGTCCTCTCCCCCGCCGGCGCGGTGCCCGTGGACGCCCGCAGCACGAGCTGCGAGGGCAGCACGATCTGCGGGGATGGCGTCGAGCTGCGCGGCTGGCCGAGCGACTCCACGAGGATCTCCACCGCGGCGCGCCCCACGTCGGAGTGCGCTCCGCCGAGCGTGGTGAGCGTCGGCGTGCACAGGTCGGCCGCGAAGATGTCGTCGAAGCCCACCACGCTGACGTCCTCCGGCACGCGGACGGAGCGGTCGGCGAGGCGGCGCAGCACGCCGATGGCGAGCAGGTCGTTGTGGGCGACGATCGCGGTGGCGCCGGTGCCGATCGCCGCATCGGCTGCGGCCCCGCCGCTGGACACCGTCGGCGTGTACGGCCCGGTCCGCACCGCGCGCACGCCGAGCTCGGCCGCGGCGTCCCGGAGCGCGGTCCACCGGCTCGCGGCCATCCACGAGTTGGTCGGCCCGGCGAGGTAGACGAGCGAGGTGTGCCCGAGCGAGGCGAGGTGGGCGACGATCTGCCTGCTGCCCTCCCACGGCTCGAGCACCACGCTCGCGACGCCCTCGACCCTGCGGTTGATCAGCACCACCGGGCGCGCGGCCGCGAGGTCGGCGAGCTTGTCGTCCGGCTGCCTGCTCGCCGCGAGCAGGAACCCGTCGACGGACCGCGTCAGGCGCCTGACCTGCTCGAGCTCCATCCGCGTGGATTCCTCGGCGTTGACGAGCACGAGCGTGTAGGCGGCGGCCTTGGCCCGCATCTCCGCCCCGCGGATCAGCTCGAAGAAGTGCGGGTTGGTGATGTCGGAGACGATCATCGCGATCGTCTGGGTGCGCTGGGAGGTCAGCGCGCGGGCGTGCGGGTTCGGCTCGTACCCGAGCTCGCGCGCGGCCTGGAGCACGCGGTCGCGGGTCGCGTCGGCGATGCGCCCTGGCTTGCCGAACACGCGCGACACCGTGGACGTGGCGACGCCGGCGGCGCGGGCCACGTCGTAGATGGTCGGGTTGGCCACCCGCCCATCACAGTGGCATCACGCCACTTTGGCAACCCTTGGCAACCGCTTGCCAAGCGCGGGTGGTCTGTCTACCGTCCACCGCGACCTGACCGAGCTGACCTGACCGAGCACCGACGCCGGAGGGCCGTGCGATGGGCCAAGACGTGGAGGACGAGCCCGAGCGCCGCAGGTGGGCGCGCTGGGCGGCCCTCGTGACCCGCGTGGAGATCGGGCTGGCGGCCGCGGCGCTCGTCCTCGTCTTCCTGCTGGTGTTCGTGCAGGCCGCCCAGCGCTACCTGCCGGTGGCCGGCTGGGCGTGGACGGGCGAGCTCGCCCGCTTCTGCCTCGTGTGGCTCACCGTCACCGTGGCCGGCGTGCTGGTCACCTCCGACGGGCACATCGCGCTGCAGCTCGTCGACAGCATCCGCAACCCCGCTGTGCTGCGGGCGGTGCGGGTGTTCGCGTCGCTGACGGTGGCGGCCGTGGGCGCCGCGTTCGCGGTGGAGGCGTGGGACCTGATCGTCTCGCAGGGCATGGTGAAGTCGCCGTCGCTGCGCATGCCGCTCTCGTGGCTCTACGTCCTGCCGTTCCTCGGCTTCCTCAGCACCGCGGTGCGCGGTGTGGCGGCCGCGGTCGGGTTCGCGCGGTCGGCGCAGCCGCCCGCCGCTGCGGGTGAGGTGCGAGGGTGAGCCTGCTCCTGCTGAGCCTGGGGATCGTGGCGCTGCTCGCGTTGCGCGTGCCGGTGGCCTTCGCCTTCCTCGGGCCGTCGCTGGTCTACATGCTCTCGATCGGGCAGTCGGTCGGGATGAGCCTGCGGCTGATCGTCAACGCCACGGCGAGCTTCCCCCTGCTCGCCGTGCCGCTGTTCATCCTGCTCGGCGTGCTGGCCAACCGCGGCGGGATCGCCGCGCTGCTGTTCGATTTCGCCCTCGCCGTGCTGGGCCGGGTCCGGGGCGGCCTCGGCTACGTGAGCGTGGGGGTGAGCCTCGGCTTCTCGTGGATGAGCGGGTCGGCGGTGGCCGACGCCGCGGCGCTGGGCAAGATCCAGATCCCGGCGATGCTGCGCAACGGCTACCCGCTGCGGTTCGGACTCGGGGTCACCGGGGCCGCTGCGCTGATCGCCCCGGTGATGCCGCCGAGCATCCCCGCCGTGATCTTCGCCGGGCTGGCGGCCGTGTCGACGGGGGCCCTGTTCGCGGCGTCGGTCGTGCCCGCGCTGCTCATGGCGATCGGGCTGTGCGTCGTGGTGTTCCTGCAGGCCCGCCGCCACCCCGACATCGCGGCCGTGGGCTTCTCGATGGAGCGCGTGCGCGCCACCGGCAAGCGCGTGATCGCCCCGCTCGGTGCTCCCGTGGTGATCCTCGGCGGCATCCTCACCGGGGCGTTCACCCCCACCGAGGCGGCGGCGGTTGGCGTGGCGTACATGCTCCTGCTCTGCTTCGCCCAGCGCACGCTGCGCCTGCGCGACCTCCCGTCCGTGCTGACGGAGACCGTGCTGACCACCGCGGCGATCATGCTGATCGTCGCCTCCGCGTCGCTCCTGGGCTACATCCTCGCGCGCGAGCGCGTGCCCCAGCTGATGACCGAGAGCATCTTCGCCTTCACCGCCAGCCCGACCGGCTTCCTGGTGATCACGGCGCTGCTGATGCTGGTGCTCGGGACCGTCGTCGATCCCACCGCCGTCCTCGTGCTCGTGGTGCCGATCCTCATGCCGATCAGCGCCGGGTTCGGCGTCGACCCGATCGTGCTCGGCGTGCTGATGATCATCACGCTGATGATCGGGCTGCTCACCCCGCCCGTGGGCACGGTCCTCTACGTGCTGAGCTCGGTGGCCCGCACGAAAGTCAGCGAGGTCTTCGTGGGTTCGCTGCCGTTCATCGTGCCGTTCCTCGTCCTCGTCGTCCTGATCATCGCGTTTCCGGACGCCGTCGTGTGGCTGCCGAAGGTGCTGGGGCTGTGACCGGGCGGCGCTCCTACCTCGCCGGACTGCTCGGGCAGGGCATCGGACCCTCGCTCTCCCCCGAGCTGCACGAGCGCGAGGCCGCCCGCCAGGGGTTGCGCTACACCTACAAGACCGTGGAGCTGGCGGGGTCGCGGCTCGACCGCGACGCGCTGGCCGGCCTGCTCGCGCACGCGGTGGAGCTGGGCTTCGACGGCCTCAACGTCACCCACCCGGTGAAGCAGGTGATGGCAGCCGTGGTGGACGAGCTGGCGCCCGAGGCAGCGGCGATCGGGGCCGTCAACACCGTCCTCGTCGACGACGGGTGCACGCGCGGGCACAACACCGACGTCACGGGCTTCGCCGCGGCCGTCCGGGCCGGGCTCGCGGACGCCGCCGTCGACGACGTCCTGCTGCTGGGTGCCGGCGGGGCCGGCACGGCGGTGGCGCACGCGCTCGCAGGGATGGGGTTGCAGCGGCTCCGGGTCGTGGACACCGACCCGGAGCGCGCGCAGCGGCTCGCCGCCTCCGTGCGCGGGCACCGGGGGGACATCGAGGTCGTGACCGGCACGCTGGCCGACCTGCCGCGGCTCGTCGCGGCAGCGTCCGGGCTGGTCAACGCCACCCCGATGGGCATGGCGGCGCACCCCGGCTCGCCGGTGGACCCCCAGCTGCTGCGCCCAGACCTGTGGGTCGCCGACATCGTCTACCGGCCGCTGCTCACCGACCTCGTGCGGCACGCGCGCAGCCGCGGCTGCCGGGTCCTCACCGGCGCCGGGATGGCGATCAACCAGGCCGCCGACTCGTTCGAGCTGATCACCGGCCGTGCGGCCGACCGGTCGGCCATGACCCGCGACTTCGAGGAGCTCGTCGCCGACGAGGTCGATGAGATCGCCCGATGAAGGGAATGACCATGTCCACACAGCACCGGCGCCGTGCCCGCGTCGCGGCGCTCACCCTCCCGCTCGTCCTCGCCGCGGCCTGCGGCGGAGGCGCCGACCCGGGCGGCGGCGAGCAGGGCGGCGCCGTCGAGCTGACCCTGGCCCACAGCTACACCGACCAGCAGCCCCAGCACCGCTGCGGGGCGCAGGTGATCGCCGACGAGGTCGCGGCGGCGAACGTCGGCCTGACCGTCCAGGTCTTCCCGGCCAGCCAGCTCGGCGGCGACGCCGACCGCATCCAGTCGGTGATCTCCGGTGACATCGACATGGACATCCAGGGCGCGTCCGCGCTCGGCGCCGTCCACGAGCCGATGAGCGTGGTCGACGCCGCCTACGCGTTCGAGGACGGCGAGCACCTCGCGCGCTTCTTCGGCAGCGACGCCTCCAAGCCCCTCACCGACGGCTTCGCAGAGGCCACCGGCACCACGGTGCTCGGCGCGTGGTCGGCGGGCGCCCGGCAGTTCACCGCGAACCAGCCCATCCGCAGGCCGGAGGACCTCGCGGGCCTGCGCATGCGCTTCCCCAACTCGCCGCAGTTCCTGATGAACGCCGCGGCGCTGGGCGCCGACCCCACCGAGGTGGCGTACGAGGAGCTGTACCTGGCGCTGCAGCAGGGGATCGTGGACGGCCAGGAGAATCCGATCGTCAACATCGACTCGCAGAACCTCGGCGAGGTGCAGGACTACCTGAGCATGTCCAGCCACCAGGAGAACTCGAACCTGGTGCTCGTCGGCCCGGCGTGGGAGGAGCTCAGCCAGCCGCAGAAGGACGCGCTGGCCAAGGCGGTCGACGCCGCCGTGGAGCAGGTGCCGGGCTGCGTGGAGCAGGACGAGGCGAAGATCCTCGAGAAGTGGACTGCCGACGGCGCGTTCCAGGTGGTCGACGACGTCGACACGGCGGCGTTCCGGGCGAAGGCCGAGGAGCACCTGCGCGCCAACCTCACACCGGAGCAGCTCACGGTCTACGAGGCGATCCGCGGCTCGGCCACCCCGTGACGCCGGCCGTCCCGACGTTCCGCGGGCCGGTGGCGCCCGCGGAGCTCGGGCCGACGTTGATGCACGAGCACGTCTTCGTCGGCAGCCCGGAGCTGGACCTGAACCACCCGCACCCGGAGTGGGACCCCGACGCCGCCCTCGACACGGCGGTGGCCGCGCTGACCCGCCTGCACGACCTCGGCGTCCGCACGGTGGTGGACCTGACCGTGCTCGGGCTCGGCCGCGACGTCGCCCGGGTGGCCCGAGTGGCCGAGCGGGTGCCGGTGCACCTGATCGCGGCCACCGGCTACTACACCGCGAACGTCCTGCCGCCGTTCTTCCGCACCCACGGCCCGGGACGCCTGGTGGAAGGCCCCGACCCGCTCGTCGAGTACTTCGTGCGCGACATCGAGGAGGGCATCGCGGGCACCGGCGTCCGTGCGGGGACGATCAAGGTCGTCACCGACGAGGAGGGCATCACCGACGACGTCGGCCGGGTGCTCACGGCCGCCGCGGAGGCCCACCGGCACACCGGGGTCACGATCACCACGCACAGCAGGCCCGACCTGGGCACCGGCGCCGACCAGCTGGCGTTCCTGCGAAGCCGCGGGGTGGCGCCCGACCGCCTCGTCATCGGCCACAGCGGCGACACCGAGGACCTCGACCACCTGCGGCGGCTGATGGACGAGGGCGTCACGATCGGCATGGACCGCTTCGGGATGGAGCACGTCCTGCCCGACGAACGCCGGGTCGCCACCGTCCTCGCCCTGCTCCGGCTCGGGTACGCCGACCGGATGGTGCTGTCCCACGACGCCGCCTGCTTCAGCCGGATGACCCCGCCGTCGTGGCGCGCGGTCCACGCACCGCACTGGCACTACGAGAACCTCCCCCGCCGCGTGCTGCCGATGCTGCGCGCAGGCGGCGCCACCGAGGCCGACATCCGGCAGATGCTCGTCACGAACCCGGCGCGGCTGCTCGCGCCACCACCTCGCGCAACGAGCGCGGCGACCGGCCCGTGACGTCCCGTACGGCGGAGGTGGTGCGGTTCTCGGCACCGCGGGCGATGTCGGCGTCGAGACCGGCGAGGAACGTGGCGTATTCCGGGGGCAGGCCGTCCGCGACGTGCCGCGCCGCCAGCTCGGCCACCCCGACCGGGCGGTGCCGGACCGGCCGGCCCACGACCTCGGTGAACACGGCCGCGACGTCGGCGTAGCTGAGCGCCTCGGGCCCGGTGAGGACGTGGCTGCCGACGTGGGGCACCTCGTCGGCCAGCGCGTGCACGGCGACCGCGGCGATGTCGCCCGCGTCCACGAAGCCCACGCGGCCGTCGCCGGTGGCCGTCACCAGCTCGCCGTGCTCGCGCGCGGACCGGGCGAGCGGCTGGTCGCCGAGGAAGTTCTGCATGAACCACGACGGGCGCAGCACGGTGGGCTCCGGTACCGCCGCGCGCACCAGCGCGGGCAGCTCGCCGAGGCCGGGTGAGCCGTCCGCCACCGCCGAGGAGCCGAGCAGCACGACCCGCCGCACTCCGCGCTCACGGGCCAGGTCGAGGAACGGTGCCACGATCGGCGCGGGGTCGGCCGCGCCCACCGGGGCGACGAGGTAGACCGCGCGCACCCCGTCGAGCGCGGGCGCGTGCGTGGCCGGATCGGCCCACTCGAAGCGGACCTGCCCCGCCGCCGGGCGGCGGCTCGCGACGCGCACCGGCACGCCCCGCTCCCGCAGCCCGGCGACCACGCGGCTGCCGGTGGTACCGGTGCCGCCCGTGACGAGCACGGTCATCGCGCGCCTCCCGGTGACGCGAGCCCGTCCGCCCCGCCGAGCGCCTCGGCGGCAGCCAGGGGGCTCCAGTAGTCGCGGTAGGCGGCGATCTCGCCGTCGCGCACGGTGATCACGCAGATGTAGCGCATCCGGTAGGGCCGGCCGGTACGCACCGCGGCGCCGTCCACCGCGAACTCCACGACGACCACCTCGGGGTCCTCGGTGCGGCGCACCGTGCGCTCGGTGATCGCGCGGACGTCGACGTGGTCGGTGTAGTCGCGCAGGTACTCCGTGACAGCGGCGCGGCCCTCCACGCGCTGCGGGTAGCCCTCCGGCGCGAACGGGAACTCGATGGTCCCGTCAGGCGCCCACAGCGCGGCGAACCCCGCCATGTCGTGGGCGAGCAGCAGCTCCATGGCCCGGTCGACGACCTCGGTCGGTCCGCTCATCGTTGCCTCCTCAGGGTTGGACGATACGGTCCCGTCCCGACGGACGATACGCGCGACGGGACCGTTCCGTCCATGCCATACTCGGCGGCCGTGGGAGAGATCCGGAAGCGGCAGCCGACCGGGGCCGCCGTGCTGCAGGCCGACGTCACCGAGGCGATCACCGAGGCCGTGCTGGACGAGCTGGCCGACACCGGGTACGGCAAGCTCTCGATGGAGGCCGTCGCCCGGCGGGCGGGCGTCGGCAAGAGCGCGCTCTACCGGCGCTGGCCGTCGAAGCAGGAGATGGTCATGGCGGTGGTGGCGGACTTCAGCATCGACCGCGCCGCCGCACCCGACACCGGCTCGCTGCGCGGCGACCTCGCCGGCCTCGTGCACGCGTTCACGGAGTGGCTCACCCATCCGCGCATCTCGCGGATCCTTCCCGACCTGGCGGCCGAGGGCGTGCGCAACGCGGAGCTGGCCGAGGCCGTGCGGGCGGCGATCGGCGGGCCACGGCGCACCATCGGGGCCGCCGTGCTGCAGCGCGCGATCGCGCGCGGCGAGCTGCCCGCCGACACCGACCTCGAGCTCGCGCTGGACCTGATCGCCGCCCCCGTCTACTGGCGGCTGTCCGTGCGCGGGGCCCCGGTGGAGCCCGGCTACCTCGACGCCGTGGCCGACGCGGTGCTGCGGGCGTTGACGGGCCGGATGGCGCCCTGACGCGGGTTCAGGACGCCGTCGGGCGACCTCGGGCGGCCTCGGCTCAGCGGGACTGCAGCGCGTCCAGCGCCACCGCCATCGACGCGGCCACCCGGAAGTCGACGCGCGGGTCGGGCACGTCGATGACGTAGCGGTCGCGGATGGCCTTCTTGCGCTCGCTGGACATCACCGGTGCCCCGGTAGCGGTGTCGACGAAGTCGAAGTGGAAGACGAACGGCACCCAGATGTCGCCGAGGTAGGGGATGAAGTCCCACACCCGGCGCAGGATCGCGATGACGGGCCTGCGCTCCTTGCCGATGGCCTCGTAGCCGGGGCCGGCCATGCGCCAGGTGGAGCGCAGCAGGCTCGCGCCGAACTCCTTGCGGAAGTAGCCGAGCGCTTTGCCGTACTCGTCGAACACGTCGTGCTCGGCGTGCACGTCGAGCCGCTGGCGGGCCTTGAACGAGAACACGGCGCGCGAACGCGACTCGTCGGTGTAGAAGACGATCTCCTCCCGCAGCTTCATCCGCTTCTGCTGCGCGAACGCGAGCAGTGGGCCCTCGCTGCCGTCCGGAGCGGCGCCCCGGATCTCGTAGCGGTTGACCATCATCGTGATCTTCTGGCGTACGAAGAAGCGCGGGACGTGCATGGTCCAGAGTCTTGCAGCCGGATCTTTCACCCCGCACATCCCACTGACACCCTGTCACCATGGGGACGCGCAGCGGAGCCCTCGTCCGCAGACGCCAGCTCGCCCGCATCCTGCGCGACCTGCGGCGACGGTCCGGCATGACCATCGAGGACCTTGCGCCCCGGCTGGACTTCTCCCCGAGCAAGCTCAGCCGCATCGAGAACGCCCACCAGGGCGTCGACGTCCACGCCGTGCGCACGATGATGGACATCTTCGGTGTCACCGGCGAGCAGTGGGAGGCGCTGCTGGCGCTCACCCGTCAGGCGAGCGCAAAGGGCTGGTGGCGCGCCTACGGCCTGGACGACCAGGGGTACGTCCCGCTGGAGGCCGAGGCGAGCGCGGTGCGCGAGTACACGGTGAACTACCTGCCCGGGCTCCTGCAGACGGCCGACTACGCGCGGGCGCTGTTCGAGAGCTCGCTGCACGCCGGGAGCCGCGCGGTGCGGGAGAACGACGTGCGGGTCCGCATGATCCGCCAGGGACGGCTCACCGACCCCGAGCACCCGCTCACGCTGGTGGCGGTGATCGAGGAGTCGGCGGTGCGCCGCGTGATCGGCGATCCGGACGTGATGTGCGCGCAGCTCGCGCACCTCGTGGAGGCCGCGGAGCTCGACACGGTCACCGTCCAGGTGCTGCCCGCGGACGTCGGCGCGCATCCGAGCGCGACGGGCGCGTTCATCGTGCTGAGCTTCGACGACCTGGGAGAACCGGACGTCGGCTACGTCGAGCACGCGATGGGATCGATCCATATCGAGAAGGCCGAGGACGTCGCCCGGGGTAGGGTCGTGTTCGACCACCTGCGGTCGCGCGCGCTGAGCCCCGAGGAGTCGGCGGCCCTGATCGAGCGGGTGGCCATGGAGATGTGAGGCCGCGACGCGAAGAGGTGCCCGATGCCCGTCCCGACCCTCGACGGCCTGGCCTGGCGCAAGAGCAGCTTCAGCGGCAGCGGCGGGGCCAGCAGTGGTTGCGTCGAGGTGGCCCCGCTGCCGGGTGGCGGCGTGGCGGTCCGCGACACCAAGGACCGGTCCCGGGCGGCCCACCGCCACTCGGCCCCGGCCTGGCAGACGTTCCTCACCGGCGTCCGGGCCGGCGAGTTCGGCACGCCGCAGTCCTGAGCCCCGGGGTACTGGCAGTGCCTCCCACCCGGCCACCCGCGCCCCTACCGTGAGCCCATGGGCTCCATCGACCCCCGCTCGGAGATCCGGGAGTTCCTGAGCACGCGGCGCGCCCGGATCACCCCCGAGGAGGCGGGCCTGCCCGCCTACGGCGGCAACCGCAGGGTGAAGGGCCTGCGGCGCGAGGAGGTCGCCATGCTCGCGGGGGTGTCGGTCGACTACTACGTCCGCATGGAGCGCGGCAGCCTCGCCGGCGCGTCCGACGGTGTGCTCGAGGCCCTCGCCAGGGCGCTGCGGCTCGACGAGGCCGAGCGCGCCCATCTGTTCGCCCTGGCCCGCGAGAGCCGCACCCGCGGCAGGCGCTCCTCCCCCGCCACCGTCCGCCCCACGATCCAGCAGGTGCTGGACGCGATGACCGACGCACCGGCCTGGGTGGGCAACGGCCGGCTCGACGTCGTCGCGATGAACGGGCTCGCCCGGGCGCTCTACTCCCCCGTGCTCGCCGGCCCCCGGCGGCCGGCCAACATGCCCCGGTTCGTCTACCTGGAGCCGGAGGCTGCCCAGGAGTTCTTCGTCGACTACGAGCGCATCGCCGACGACGCCGCCGCCATGCTCCGCCTGGAGGCCGGCCGCAACCCCCACGACGCGGCGCTCGTCCAGCTGATCGGTGAGCTGTCCACCCGCTCCGAGCGGTTCCGCCGCCGCTGGGCGTCGCAGGACGTGAAGTTCCATCCCAGCGGCCGCAAGCGGCTGCGCCACCCCGTGGTCGGCCCCGTCGACCTCGACGTCGAGTCGATGGAGCTGTCCTCCGCGCCGGGCCTGCTGCTCTACGCCTACACGGCGGCTGCGGGCACCCCCACCGCGGACGCGCTCCGGCTGCTCGCCTCCTGGGCCGCCACCCAGGACGGCCTCCCGACCGAGACCGTCCCGGGCTGAGCGCGCGTCAGGGCGTCACGAGGACCTTCAGGGCGGCCCGCTCGTCCATCGCGCGGTAGGCGTCGGGCACCTCGTCGAGGCCCACGGTGCGGTCGAACACCTTGCCCGGCTCGACCCGGCCCTCGAGCACGTCGGGCAGCAGCTCGTCGATGTAGGCGCGCACCGGCGCCGGGCCGCCGGTGAGGGTGACGTTCGGGCGGAACAGGCTGCCCATCCCCACCGGGGCGTCCTCGTACTGCGGCACGCCGACCCGGCTGATCACGCCGCCCGCGCGGACCACACCCACCGCCTGGTCGTACGCGGGCCGGTGCCCCACGGCCTCGAGTACGGCGTGCGTGCCGTGTCCGCCGGTCAGCGCGCGCACCAACTCCACGCCCTCGGCACCGCGATCGGCCACGACGTCGGTGGCCCCGAACTCGCGGCCCAGGTCGGTGCGCTCCTTGTGGCGTCCCATCAGGATGATCTGCTCGGCGCCGAGCCGCTTCGCCGCCAGCACCGCGAGCAGGCCCACCGCGCCGTCCCCGATCACGGTCACGGTGGTCCGTTCGTCCACACCCGCCTGCACCGCCGCGTGGTGGCCGGTTCCGAACACGTCGGCCAGCGTCAGCAGCGACGGCAGCAGCGGCGAGTCCTCCCCCACCGGGAGCGGCACGAGCGTGCCCCCCGCCTGCGGCACCCGCACCGCCTCGGCCTGGGCGCCCGCGAAGAACCCGCCGTTCGGGCACGCGGTGTTCAGCCCCTCGCAGCAGTACTCGCACGTGCCGTCCGAGTAGGCGAATGGGCTGACGACCACGTCTCCCGTCCGCAGCCCGGACACCGCCGAACCGATCTCCTCCACGACACCGAGGAACTCGTGCCCCATCGGCGCCCCCTGCGCGCTCGGCGGCTTCGAGCGGTAGGGGTGCAGGTCGGTGCCGCACACGCACGCCCGCAGCACGCGCACGATCGCGTCGGTCGGCTCCTGCAGCACCGGGTCGGGCAGGGTTTCCACCCGCACGTCGCCCGCGCCGTACATGACTGTTGCTCGCATCGGTCCCTCCGGACTGGTCGATCTCGGCGTCCAGAGAACCGCGGTGCGGCGCGGCCCGGGAGTGCGTGCCATACCAGGTACTGCGAGGGCCTCCCCCATGGTTCAGGAAAGCCACATTCAGGGCCGGAGAGGCCTTGAATGTGGCTTTCCTGAACTCCGCGGCCCAAGGGCGCCGGCCGGCTACCCGCGCGGCAGCACCAACCGGCGGTGCACCGCGTGCAGCGCCAGCACCAGCAGCGCGGGGAGCACGAGCACGACCCCGGGCAGGAGCAGCGCCAGCAGCACCGCGATCGCCGTGACGGCCAGGGCCGCGAGGCCGGCGGCGGGGGCGCGCAGGAGGTCGGTCCAGCCCGCGGCGAGCGCGGCCCGCCACGTGCCGGGGCCGGCCAGCCGGGGCACGGCGAGCAGCGCCACCGCCGACAGGCACGCCACCGCCAGCCCGAAGCCCGCCAGCGCCACGCCTCCCCCGGGCACCACGCCGGCGCGGAGCCAGGCGAGCTGCTGGGACACCACGAGCACCGCGAGCACCACGGCCACGCTCACCGGCACCCCGGGCAGGAGCCGCCGGACGAACTCGGCGCCGATCTCCCGCCACCGCGGGAGGTCGTCGTGGTCGGCCCAGTGCCCGACGGCCGTGGACAGGGTGGCCACGACCGCGCCGAGCGTCAGCACCGGCAGGCTCACCACCACCGCCACGATGCCGAGCAGGGCGAGCTCGCCCACGCGCCGGAGCTGTTCCTTCCAGCCCCGCGCCACCGGCACCGCGGTGGTCACCCCTTGATCCCGCTCGTGTTGATGCCGTCGACGATGAGCCGCTGGAACACCAGGAAGAACAGGAACACCGGCACCAGCGACAGCACCGACATCGCGAACATCGGCGCCACCGCGTTCTGCCCGCTCGAGTCGAGGAACAGCCGCAGGCCGATCGGCACGGTGTAGGCCTCGAGGTCGTTGAGGTAGACGAGCTGGGTGAAGAAGTCGTTCCAGGTCCAGATGAACGAGAACACCGCGGTGGTGACGAGCGCGGGCTTGGTGAGCGGCAGGATCACGAAGAAGAACCGCCGGTAGGGGCCGCAGCCGTCGATCTCGGCGGCCTCGTCGAGGCTGCGCGGGATGCCGCGCATGAACTGCACCATGAGGAACACGAAGAACGCCTCGGTGGCGAGGAACTTCGGCACGATCAAGGGCAGCGGGGTGTTGATCCACTCCAGGCTGTTGAACAGCACGTACTGCGGCACGATCAGCACGTGGTGCGGCAGCAGCAGCGTGCCGATCATGATCGCGAACCAGACGCCGCGCAGCGGGAACTTCAGCCGGGCGAACGCGAACGCCGCCAGCGAGCAGGCCACGACGTTGCCGATCACCACGCCGGCCGAGACCACCGCGCTGTTGAGGAAGAAGCGGCCGAACGTGACGCCCGGGATCCCGATCCAGCCGTCGGCGTAGTTGCCGGGCGTGAACTCCCGCGGCAGCACGTTGACGTTGTTGAGGATCTCCTGCGGAGACTTGAACGACGTGCCGAACATGTAGGCGATCGGGTAGAGCGCCACCACCAGCACGAGGATCAGCACGACGTGGGCACCCGCGCCCTCGTACCAGCGTCCGCCCGCGCGCCCGGGGCCCGGCGCGGTGGGCGAGGCGTCGACCGGGGCGACGGCGGTGGTGGTGACCATCAGCGGTCCCCCTCGTCGGCGTAGTGGACCCAGAGCGAGCCGCTGCGGAAGACGATCGCCGTGATGATGCCCAGCGCCACGAGGAACACCCAGGCCATCGCCGACGCGTAGCCCATCTGGAAGTCCCCGAATCCGCGCAGGTACAGGTAGACGGTGTAGAGGAGCGTGGAGTCGGCAGGCCCGCCGGTGCCGCCGCTGATCACGAACGCGGCCGTGAAGCCCTGGAACCCCGCGATCGTCTCCAGCACGACGTTGAAGAACAGCACCGGCGACAGCAGCGGCAGCGTGACGTGGAAGAACTGCTTGACCCGGCCCGCGCCGTCGAGCGCGGCGGCCTCGAACATCTCCTGCGGGATCTGCTTGAGCCCCGCCAGGAAGATCACCATCGGGGCGCCGAACTGCCAGGCCGCGAGGATCACCAGCGTGCCGAGCGCGGTGGCCGGGTCGTTGATCCACGCGCGGCCCTCGATCCCGAAGATCGCGAGCACCCCGTTGATCGCGCCCTGGCCGCCGAAGAGCGTCTGCCACACGATCGCGATCGCGACGCTGCCGCCCAGCAGCGAGGGCACGTAGTACAGCGAGCGGTACAGCCCGACGCCGCGCCGGTTGCGGTAGAGCAGCAGCGCGACGCCGAGCGCCACGGCGAGCTTGAGCGGCACCGACGTGACCGCGAACAGGAGCGTGGCGCCCACCGCGTTCCAGAACTGCGGGTCGCCGGTGAACATCCGCTCGTAGTTCTCGAGGCCCACCCAGTCCGGGTCCTGGAGCAGGTCGTAGTCGGTGAAGCTGAGGTAGAGCGAGTAGAGCATCGGCAGCGCGGTGATGCCGAACAGGCCGAGCAGCCACGGGCTGAGGAAGACGTAGCCCGCCACCGCCTCCTTCCGGCGTCCCGGCCGGCCGGGGCCGGTCTCCCCCCGGCCGGACGCGGGTGCCGGACCTGCTGCCTTGTCCACCGTGGACGTACTCACGTCAGCTGGCCGCGCGCTCGAGCTCGCCCGTGACCTGGGCGACGAACTCCGCCGCCGCGTCGGCGGGCGACTGGCGCCCGAAGCCGACATTCTCCGACGCCGCGGTGAGCAGGCGGGTGATCTGCGAGTCGCCCTGCGCGGGCACCGGCGGGGTGGGGCCGGCCTGTGCCGTGACCCGCTCGTCGAACTCGAGCACGTACTTCAGCTGCTCGTCGAACGCGGGCGAGATCGTGTCGCGCACCTGCTTCGAGGGCGGCAGGCCGCGCTCGGTGCCGAGGATGGCGCCGGCCTCCGGGTCGCTGACGAAGAAGTTGATGACGTCCACGGCGGTGGCCACATTGTCGCCCTGTGCGTACGCGGTGAAGAACTGCGACGGGCGGGCGTAGGCGCCGGTCTGCGGGCCGGGCAGCGGCATGAGCACCAGCTCGTGGTCGGTGCCCTTGGCGATCTCGGTGAGCTGGTTGTCGTAGCTGAACGTGCCTGCCGTCTGCTGGGTGATCACGGTGTTCTTCGAGATGTCACCGCCGTTGGCCGGCTGTGCGACCTCGGCGGGCGACGCGGCGCCGCTCTGGCGGAACCCGGCCCACATCTCGAACCACTGCGTGACGTCCTCGACGGTGAAGCCCGGCGCCTGCCCGTTGTAGAGCTCCTTGCCCCGCTGGCGCAGCCAGAACTCGAACGCGCCCATGGTGGAGCTCTCGTCGCGGAACGCCCACGGCGCGCCGCCGGTGGCCTGGTTGACCTGCGCGGCCCAGGAGCCGAACTCCTCCCACGAGGCCCACCCGGTCTCCGGCGGGAGCAGACCCAGCGGCTCCACCACCGTCTTGTCCACCACGAACGACCCGGTGTTGGCCGCGAGCGGCACGGCGTAGAGCGTGCCGTCGACCTTGCCGGTGTCCAGCAGCTTCGGGTCGATCCCGTCGACCTGCAGCGTGCCGCCCACCCAGGCGTCGAGCGGCGCGATCAGCTCCTTGTTGGCGTACTCGCGCAGCACCCGGTTGTCGATCTGGATGATGTCGGCGGCGTTGCGGCCCGCGGCCGTGGTGTTGACCTTGTCGTAGTAGCCCGAGTAGCCCTGCCACTGCGTGGTGAAGGTGACGTTCGGGTGCTTCTGCGTGTAGAGGTCGAGCACCTTCTGCGTGATCTCCGCGCGCGCGGGCCCGCCCCACCAGGTGACCTCGAGCTGCACCGGCTCCTCGCGTTCGGGCGGGCCGCCCGCCTCCTGGTCGCTCGCGCGCGACCCGCCCCCGCACGCTGCGGTGGCGAGGACGGTGACCGCGGCCGCGCCCGCCAACAGCGCGCGCACCGACCGGGACCCGAAGATGGCCATGGGGAGCTCCTTCGATCACACTGGCCCCGGTTCGGCCGCCCTCTGTGGCGACGGGCACAGGACCTGGCTGTGGGCCATTAGTTCAGAGCGAGCGCGCTGTCGTCAACAACGTCTTGCGGTTTTTTTCAGCCGTTTGCATCATGGGTCCACCGCCGCCCCGGCAGCGGTGCTCCACAACGCCGTGAGCTGCCCGCTCAGCCGACTCGCCGCCTTGCAAGCCTTTGCAAGCGGTCCAGCACAGGGAGTGTGCATGTCCCCCAGCGCCGCGAACTCGCCGCGCCCCCGCTACGCGATCGTCGGCCTCGGCGGCCGCGCCCAGATGTTCGTGGACGCGCTCACGCGCGCCCACGTCGACACGGCGCAGCTCGTCGCCTTCTGCGACCTCAACCAGACCCGCATGGACGCGCACAACCGCACCGTCGTCGAGCGCGGCCTGCCCGCCGTCCCGACCTACCGCGCGCAGGACTTCGCCACGATGCTGGACGCCGAGCGCGTCGACACCGTGATCGTCACCTCGATCGACCGCACCCACGACGAGTACATCGTGGCCGCGCTGCGCGCCGGCCGGGACGTCATCACCGAGAAGCCGATGACCACCGATGCGCAGCGCTGCAGGCGGATCCTCGACGCCCAGGCGGAGACGGGCCGCAAGGTCACCGTCACCTTCAACTACCGCTACAACCCGCTCCACACCCGGGTGCGCGAGGTGATCGCGTCGGGCGCGATCGGCGAGATCGGCTCGGTGCACTTCGAGTGGCTGCTCGACACCCGCCACGGCGCCGACTACTTCCGCCGGTGGCACCGCGACAAGGCCAACTCCGGCGGGCTCATGGTCCACAAGGCCACCCACCACTTCGACCTGGTCAACTGGTGGATCGCGTCGTCCCCCGAGGTCGTCTACGGGCTCGGGCGCCTGTTCTTCTACGGCGACGAGAACGGCACCCGCCGCGGGCTCGCCCGGCCCTACGCCCGCGCGCACGGCGCCTCCGAGGCCGCCGACGACCCGTTCGCGCTGCACCTCGCGGGCAACGAGACGATGACCGCGCTCTACCTCGACGCCGAGCACGAGGACGGCTACCACCGCGACCAGAACGTCTTCGGGCCCGGCGTCACGATCGAGGACGACATGACCGTGGCCGTGCGCTACCGCAGCGGCGCCACGATGAGCTACCACCTCACGGCCTACTCGCCGTGGGAGGGTTACCGCGTGGGGTTCAACGGCAGCGCGGGGCGCCTCGAACTCGACGTCATGGAGAACTCGTTCGTCGACCCCGGCACCGCGGGCACGGTGGCGGGCGAGGCGCTGCACGGGCGGCCCGGCACCGAGGTGCGCCCGGAACCGGAGCGCGGCGCCCGGCTCACCCTGCGCAAGCACTGGGAGAAGCCCGAGGACCTGGACCTGCCCGACACCAGCGGCGGCCACGGCGGCGGCGACGAGCGGATGCTCGCCGAGATCTTCGGCGGCGAGATCGCCCCCGACCCGCTAGGGCGGGCGTCCACCCACCGCGACGGCGCGCTGTCGCTGCTCACCGGCCTCGCGGCCAACCGATCCTTCGAGACCGGGCTGCCGGTCCGCGCCGACGAGATCCTGGAGCTCTGACCGATGGCCCCGCGCCCGCTCGTCCTCGACGACGACCGCATCCTGCCCACCGACCCCGCGGTGCGCGCGATCGCCCGCGAGATCTTCGCCGTCGTCCGCGACCTGCCGCTGATCAGCATGCACGGCCACGTCGAGGCGTCCGTGCTCGCCGAGGACGCGCCGTTCCCCGACCCGGCCCAGCTGCTCGTGGTGCCCGACCACTACGTCACCCGCATGCTCGTCTCCCAGGGCGTGCAGCTCGAGGACCTCGGCGTGCCCCGCCGCGACGGCGGCCCCGTCGAGACCGACGGCCGCGCGATCTGGCGCCGCTTCTGCGCCGGCTGGCACCTGTTCCGCGGCACCCCCAGCCGGTTCTGGCTGGAGCAGGAGCTGCACGACGTGTTCGGCGTGGACGTGCAGCCCTCCGAGGAGACCGCCGACGCGATCTACGACCGGATCGCCGCGTGCATCGCGCAGCCCGAGTTCCGGCCGCGGGCGCTGTTCGACCGGTTCAAGCTGGAGATCCTCGCAACCACCGACGCCCCCTCCAGCAGCCTCGACGCGCACGCCGCGATCGCCGCGTCCGGCTGGGACGGCCGCGTCGTGCCCACCTTCCGCCCCGACGCGCTCGTGCACCTGCGCCAGCCACGCTGGAAGCAGGACGTCGAGGAGCTCGGCGAGGTGGCGGGCATCGGCATCGACACCTACGCCGGCTACCTCGCCGCCCTCGAACAGCGGCGCGAGTACTTCCGCCGCCACGGCGCGCTGGCCACCGACCACGGCCACACCACCGCCGACACCACCCCGCTCGACCGCGCCGACGCCGAGCGCATCTACGCCGCCGCCCTCTCCGGGGCGGTCGAACCGGCCGCCGCCGACGCCTTCGCCGCGCACATGCTCTTCGAGATGGCCCGCATGAGCCGCGACGACGGGCTCGTCATGCAGATCCACCCCGGCGTCCTGCGCAACCACCACCCCGAGGTCCACGACCGGTTCGGCCCCGACAAGGGCTTCGACATCCCGCTCCCCGTCGACTTCGTCCGCGGGCTGCACCCGATGCTGTCGGCGTTCGGCACCGACCCCGCCTTCCGGTGCGTCGTCTTCACGATCGACGAGACCACCTACTCCCGCGAGCTCGCGCCCCTGGCCGGCGTCTACCCGTCGATGCGCCTCGGCGTGCCGTGGTGGTTCCTCGACAGCCCGCACGCCATGCGGCGCTTCCGCGAGGCCGTCACCGAGACCGCGGGCTTCTACAACACCGCGGGCTTCGTCGACGACACGCGGGCCTTCGCCTCCATCCCGGCCCGCCACGACCTGGCCCGCCGCGTCGACAGCGGCTACCTCGCCCAGCTCGTGGCGAACGGCCAGCTCGGGCTCGAGGAGGCCCAGGAGACGGCCGTCGACCTCTCGGTCACGATCCCGCGGACGGCCTACGCCCCGCGTGGGTAGGCCCCCCGGAAGTTCAGGAAAGCCACATTCAGGGCCGGAGAGGCCTTGAATGTGGCTTTCCTGTACCACCCGGGGAGGCCCTCGTATCAGCGGGCTTGATCAGGGCGTCCTCCTGCTCACAGGCGGGCAGGGAGGTGCGCCATGCCGGATGCCCGGCACGTCCTCGTCGTCGGTGGCGGGTTGAACGGTCTGCTGGCCGCGATGCTCCTGGCCCGCGACGGCCACCGGGTCACGGTGGTCGAGCGCGACCCGGCCGAGCCGCCGGAGCCTGCCACCGCGTGGGAGGACTGGCAGCGGCGCGGGTGCGCCCAGTTCCGGCTGCCGCACTTCATGCAGCCGCGGTTCCGCCACCTGCTGGAGGCCGAGCTGCCCGACGTCGCCGACGCGCTGGTCGCGGCCGGGGCGCTGCGCTACGACGTGCTTGCGGCGCTGCCGGCGGCCGTGACCGGCGGCATCGGCGACGGTGACGACCGGTTCGCGACGCTCACGGCGCGCCGGCCCGTGCTGGAAGCGGTGGTGGCCCGGGCCGCGGCGGCGGAGCCGGGGGTGCGGGTCCGGCGCGGCAGCGCGGTGCGGGCGCTGCTGACCGGGCAGGCGGTGCTGCCGGCGGTGCCGCACGTGGCCGGCGCGCGGGCCGGCGACGGCGAGGAGCTGCGCGCCGACCTCGTCGTCGACGCGAGCGGCCGCGGCTCACCGCTGCCCGCGCTGCTCACCGACCTGGGTGCCGAGCCGCCCGCCGAGGAGCAGGAGGAGGGCGGGTTCGTCTACTACTCCCGGCACTTCACGGGCCCGCTCCCGCAGATCCGGGGGCCGGTGCAGCAGTGGTACGACTCCGTCTCGATCCTGACGTTGCCCGCGGACAACGGCACCTGGTCGGTGACGTTCGTCGGGAGCGCCCGCGACAAGCCGTTGCGGGCGCTGCGCGATCCCGGGTCGTGGACGGCCGCGATGCGCTGCTACCCGCTCGCCGCGCACTGGATCGACGCCGAACCGATCACCGGCGTGGACGCGTTCGGCGGCATCGGCGACCGCCTGCGCCGCCTCGTGGTGGACGGGCGGCCGGTCGTCACCGGGGTGCTGGCGCTGGGGGACGCGGCGGCGTTCACCAACCCGTCGCTGGGGCGTGGCGCGTCCATCGGGCTGCTGCACGCGGTGCGGCTGCGCGAGCTGCTCCGCGCGGCCGGCGGCGCCGACCCGGTGGAGGTGGCGCTGCGGTGGGCGCAGGACACCGCGGAGAGCGTCGAGCCCTGGTACCGGGCCACGGTGCGCACGTCGGGCGCCCGCTTCGCGGAGCTCGAGAGCGACCGGACGGGGGTTCCCGCGGCCCGCGACGAGTCCTGGGCGCTCGTGAAGGCGATGACGGCGGGCACGCGCAACGACCCCACTGTGCTGCGCATGCTGCTGGAGGTGGCCGGCCTGCTGGCGCTCCCGGGCGAGGTGCTGTCGCGGCCGGGCGCGATCGAGCGGGTGTGGACCGCCGGCGGGGACGCGCCGCGCTACCCGCTCCCGGGCCCCGACCGCACCGCGCTGCTGGCCGCGGCCGGGAGTTCAGGAAAGCCACATTCCAGGCCTCTCCGGCCCTCAATGTGGCTTTCCTGAACCTCGGGGGCGGCCGCCTCAACCGGCCGTGGCCGCCGCCACGCCGCCCTTCATCAGCGCCTCGAGGGAGTCGGTGACCAGGTCGCGGAACCGCCCGTCTGCGGGCAGCTCTGCGCCGAAGACCTCCTCGAGGGACAGGAGGGCCTCCACCACCGCGCGGGGCGTGGCGGCGTCAGCGGTGAGCGTGCGGAGGCGGTCGGCCATCGGGTCGTCGACGGCCGGGGCGGTCCAGACGTAGCGCATCCACGCCGCCACGCCCAGGCAGGCCCACCGCGGCTCGGCGCCGGCGGCGAGGCGGTCGCGGATCGTGCCGAGCAGCCGCTGGGGGAGCTTCTGCGTGCCGTCCATCGCGATCTGCACGGTGCGGTGGCGCAGCGCCGGGTTGTGGAAGCGTTCGATCAGCTCGCGCTGGTAGGCGGCCACGTCGTACCCGTCGGGCACGGCCAGGGTGGGCTCGACGTCGTCGGCCATGAGGTGGGCGACGACCCCGGCGATGCCCGGGTCGGCCATCGCGTCGGCCACGTGCTCGTGCCCGGCCAGCGCGCCGAGGTAGGCGAGGGTGGAGTGGCTGCCGTTGAGCAGCCGCAGCTTCATCGCCTCGTACGGCGCGACGTCGCCGGTGAGCACGGCCCCGGCGCGCTCCCACGCCGGGCGTCCGGCGGCGAAGCGGTCCTCCACCACCCACTGTCGGAACGGCTCGGTGACGACCACGCCCTCGTCGGAGAACCCGAGCAGGCGGGCGGCCTCGGCGCGGTCGTCGTCGGTGGTGGCAGGGACGATCCGGTCGACCATCGAGGACGGGAACGACACCGACTCGCCGATCCAGGCGGCGAGCGGTTCGCCCTCCGCGGCCGGGAGGGCGGCGCAGAAGTCGCTCACCAGCCCACGCAGCACCTCGCCGTTGGCGGGCAGGTTGTCGCAGGACAACAGGGTGATCGGCCCGGCGTCGGCGGCCCGGCGGGCCTGCAGCCCGCGCACCAGCTGCCCCACCACGGTGCGCGGGGGTGCGCCCCCGGCGAGGTCGGCGGCCACGTCCGGGTCGGACAGGCGCAACCTGCCCGTGGCCGGGTCGTGCCGGTAGCCCTTCTCGGTGACGGTGAGCGTGACGAGGCGGGTGGCGGGCGCCGCGAGCAGGGCCTGCAACCGCTCCCCCTCCTCCGCGGCGAACAGCAGGTCGCGCACGGCTCCGGCCACCCGCACGGAGGTCTGCTCCCCGCGCACGAGCACCGCGTAGAGGCCGTCCTGCGGACGGAGCTGGTCGATCACGCCGCGGCTGCGCTGGGTGACCCCGCAGATGCCCCAGTCACCACCGGCGGCTGCCACCGCCTCCTCCGTGAAGACGGCCTGGTGGGCGCGGTGGAACGCGCCGATGCCCAGGTGCACGATGCCGGTTCCGAGCGCGCGCGGGTCGACGAGCGGGCGGTGCGCGGCGGGCAGGTCGGCGAGCGCGGCGAAGCCGAGACGGGGCATGCGGGGAAGATCCATTCGGGTCAGCGGCCCGCCAGCGCGCGGGCGGCGGCGTCCTGCGACGGGGGCGCGGTGGTGGACCGCACGATGAGCTGGGTGGG
This sequence comes from Pseudonocardia zijingensis, assembly GCF_042657305.1. Lineage (NCBI taxonomy): Bacteria > Bacillati > Actinomycetota > Actinomycetes > Pseudonocardiales > Pseudonocardiaceae > Pseudonocardia > Pseudonocardia zijingensis. Next base: position 22,896 of record NZ_JBHSKO010000033.1, read on the forward strand.
CAGCCACCGGCGGGTGGGGGTGGCGTCGGGATCGGCGCCGGCGTCCAGGTTGTCCAGCAACAGGTCCACGGCGGCGCGGCCGCCCGCCTCCATCGGCATCCGCACCGTGGTGAGCGGGACGGTGGTCATCGACGACATCTCGATGTCGTCGTAGCCGACCACGCTGACGTCGCTGGGCACGGCGACGCCGCGGGCGGCCAGCCGGTTCAGCACGCCCACGGCCATCAGATCGTTGAAGGCGAGGATCGCGGTGACGCCGCGGGCGAGCGCGAGGTCGGCGGCCTGCACGCCGCCCTGGAACGTGGGCGGGAACGGGCCGAGCTCGATCGTCTCCACCTCGCAGACGGGCGCCGCGGCGCGCAGGCCGACGAGCCGCTGCTCCCCCGCCCACGACGCGGCGGGTCCGGCGAGGTGGGCCACCCGCCGGTGGCCGAGCGCGGCGAGGTGCTCGAGGGCCTGGCGCGCGCCGTCGGCGGAGTCCATGAGCACGGCGGGCAGCCCGGCCTCGTCCCGGTTGATCAGCACGAGCGGGGTGGTGCCCACCAGCCGCGCCAAGTGGTCGGGGTGCATGCGGGGCGAGCACAGGACGACGCCGTCGACCTGTTTCGCCATCGCTCCGACCACCTCCGCCTCGACGCGCGGGTCCTCCGCGGCGTCGGCGAGGAAGACAACGTGGCGCACCTCGCGGGCCCGGGCCGTGCAGCCCTTGAGCATCGCCGAGAAGAACGGGTTGGCGACGTCGGGCACGACCACGCCGATGTTGCCGGTCTTGCCGGTGACGAGCCCGCGCGCGGCGCGGTTGGGCTGGTAGCCGAGCTCCTCGGCCACCTGCAGGACCTTGCGCCGCGTCGCGGCGTTCACCATGTCGGGCATGGTGAACGCCCGCGACACGGTGGACACCGAGACGTCGGCGCCCTTCGCCACGTCGTGGATCGTGACCGCCATGCTGCTCCCGTCCGCCGGCTGAGCACAGCCTGCAAACCATTGCAGCAAGTGTCAAGAACGCAAACGCTTACGGTCGCGGTTTCGACCGCGGGCCGCTCACTTCTCGGCGAACAACGCCGCCCCCGACGGCAGCGGGGTGGGCTGCAGGGCCGACTGCGACGCGGACCGGGGCGCAGCCTGCGACGCCACGAGCGGCTCCTCGGGCGGCGCCACCAGGCGCGGGCGCTGCGGGCGCCGCGGCAGCAGCCGGGCGTTGCCGAGGATGATGTCGGCGGACTTCTCCGCGATCATCATCGTGGGCGCGAGCGTGTTGGCGTTGGTGAGCGAGGGCATCACCGACGCGTCGACGACCCGCAGCCCGTCCACCCCGTGCACGCGCATGGTGTCGGGGTCGACCACCGACATCTCGCCGCGCCCCATCGCCGCGGTGCACGCCGGGTGGTAGCCCACGCGGCCGGTGCGCCGCACCCACGCCATGATCTCCTCGTCGCTGCGCACACCGGGCCCCGGCAGCGTCTCGCCGCCGTCGAGGTCGCGGAACGCCGGCTGCCCGAGCAGGTGCCGCGCGCGCTGGAGTGCGTTGATCCAGCGGGGGCGGTCCTTCGGGTCGGACAGGAAGTTCACGAGGATCTTCGGGTGCACGGCCGGGATCGGCGAGGCGATCTTCACGGAGCCGCGCGCCTCCGACCGCATCACGCCCACGTGCATCTGGTAGCCGTGCGCGGTGACCTCGACCGACTCCTCGGAGCTGTTCATGGCCAGCGGCGCGAGCAGGAACATGAGATCGGGCTCGTCGCCCTCGGCGAAGTCGCTGCGGACGAACCCGCCCGCCTGCATCGGGTTGCGCGTGCCCGGGCCCTTGCCGAACACCAGCGCGTCGAGCACGACGCCCGGCCACTTGGCCTTGTTGCGGATGTCCGACATCGAGACCGGCTGGATGCACTTGTGCTGGACGTGCACGGCGAGGTGCTCCTGCAGCGACTCGCCCACGCCCGGCAGGTGGTGCACCACCGGGATGCCCAGGCTGCGCAGGTGCTCGCCGTCGCCGACGCCGGACAGCTGCAGGATCTGCGGCGTGCCGATCGCGCCCGCGGACAGGATCGTCTCGGCGGCGCGGACGTCGTGGGTCTCCCCGTCCTTGTCCCGGTAGCGCACGCCCACCGCGCGGGTGCCCTCGAACAGCACCTTGCTGACCGTGGCGTGGGTGCGGATCTCCAGGTTCGGCCTGCTCTCCACCGGGTGCAGGTAGGCCGCCGCCGCGGACGCGCGCTTGCCGCCCCGCACCGCCTGGTCCAGGGGCGAGAAGCCCTCCTGCGCGTCGTCGTTGACGTCGGGGACGACCTTGTACCCGGCCTGCTGCGCGGCCTCGAAGAACGCGTCGAAGATCGGGCCCTCCGCCGGGCCGCGCTGCAGCGACTGCGGGCCGCTGCGCCCCCGGCCCGTGCCGCGCGGCTCGCCCACGCAGCCCTCGAGCCGCCGGAAGTAGGGCTCGCAGTGGTCGTAGTCCCACTCCGGCGAGCCCGCCTCCTCGGCCCACCGGTCGTAGCTGCCCCGGTGGCCGCGCTCGTAGAGCATCCCGTTGATGCTGCTCGAGCCGCCGAGGACCTTGCCGCGCGGGTGGTGCAGCCTGCGCGAGCCCAGGTTCGGCTCGGGCTCGGACTCGTAGCGCCAGTCGAAGGAGCGGTGGCCGACCGGGAATCCCATCGCGAGTGGCAGCTGGATCCGCAGGTCCCACCAGTGGTCCGTGCCACCGGCCTCCAGCAGGATCACCCGCGCCGACGGGTCGGCGCTCAGACGGTTGGCCAGGATGCACCCGGCCGGCCCTCCTCCAACGATCAAGACGTCACAGCCGGTTGAAGACAATTCGTCCCTCTCCCCCCTCGCGGCGCGCGCGGCACCGGTTCCACCGTCGCCGCCCTGCGCCCTACCGCAGCACGCGGCATCCAGCTATCGAGCGGGTCCTGATCGACGTTAGCCGGATCCAGCCGACCCTCGACGCGGCGGGGGCCGCAGCAGCCGTTGCGCTGCGGAACGGTTCGTCCAGGCGGTGCAGAATGGTTATGTGCCGTTCACCCAGACGACATCCGAGGGCCGGCCGCGCCTCGCGAGCGGCACGTGAGCGGGCCGCCGCTCGAGGTCACCCGCCTGCTGCAGAACCCACTCGGGCAACCCGCACCCGAGGGTGAGCGGGGGGACATCGTCCGCGTCAGCGACGGATTGCGCACCGTCTACCTCACACCCCGCGAGTTCGACGAGCTCAGCGAGCAGCAGCTGCGGTACCGCCTCGCCGCCGAGGGCCGCACGCGCACCGGGACCTGAGAGCCAGCTGAGGCAGGACCTGAGAGTCACCTCAGTCAGCTGCCCCCTTCGTGCGCCGAGTCGTAGCCGAGGTCGCCGTGCAGATCCCCATGGATCGCCGCGGACGCGCTGACGACCGGCACCGACGTCGCCCGGCGCGGGCGCGGGATCTCGGCGAGCGCCGCGTTCACCTCGTGCGCGAGGTCGTACCCGTAATCACCGGAATAGTCGTGGTCCCCCGACATGACGCCTCCCCAGAACGATGCTGACGCTGCGCGACCACATGCCTCCGGTCGGTGTCGCCGATCATCGCTCGCACGGGTGGGGCGCGCAAGGAGTGACCACCACGGGCCACCCACGCGGGGGATCCGGGCCCCTGTGAGTGATCTCTCCCACCTCCCCCGCCTGCCCGGGCGGTGGGAGACTCGCCGGCATGAAGATCGCCGTCTGCACGGTGAGCCTCCCGGAATGGACGCCCGAGGAAGCCCTCGGCGAAGTGGCGGCGCTCGGCTTCGACGGCATCGAGTGGCGCGTTGCCGACGACCCGGCCACCGACGACCCGCCCGGCTTCTGGCGCGGCAACCGCTGCACCCTGCAAGCGGCCACCTTCGAGAAGGACGCCCCGCGGATCGCGGAGCTCACCCGCGCGGCAGGCCTCACCGTCCCCGCCATCGGGCCCTACGCCCGCTGCGACGACCTCGACGCCGTCGAGCGCCTCATGCGCGGCGCCGCGGCGCTCGGCGCGCCCCGGATGCGGGTGCAGGTCGGGGCGCCCGGCCCGGAGGGCTACCGCGAGACCTTCGCGCGGCGCCGCGACGAGTACCGGGCCGTCGCCGACCTCGCACTGCGCCACGGCGTGCAGGCCCTGCTCGAACTGCACCACCAGTCGATCATCGCGAGCGCCTCCGCGGCCGCCCGCTTCCTCGACGGCGTCGACCCCCGCGCCGTCGGCGTCATCCACGACGTCGGCAACATGGTGCGCGAGGGCTACGAGTTCGACCCGTGGAGCCTGGAGATCCTCGGCGAGCACCTCGCCCACGTGCACGTCAAGAACGCGGTGCTCGCACCCGCACCCGGCGCGTCCCCGCCGTGGAGCTGGGAGTGGGCGCCGCTGCGCACCGGCGCGGCCCCCCTGCAGCGGCTGTTCGACGCGCTCGCCGGCGTCGGCTACGAGGGCTGGGTGTCGCTCGAGGACTTCGCCACCGCCCTGCCCCTGCGGGAACGGCTCACCGACGACCTCGCATACCTGCGGGAGCTCACCGCATAGGGATCGCCCTTCCGGGTGAAGTAGTGCGGGCGGCCTGGTCGAACGGGCAGGACTGGAGCACCGTCGCTCAGCGAGCGAGCCAGTCGCCGAGAGGGAGCCCTGGATGAGCCAGCGCATGTCCGCGCTCGCCCCGCCCACCGCCCCGCCGCGACCCGCCGAGCCACTCGTCGTCATGGCACACGAGCCGGAAGTGCCGACATGGGTGGCGGGGGCGTGCCGGCGGACCAAGCGGCAGGTGCGGCTCGAGCCCGCACCCGGCAGCCCCGAGGAACGCCTCGTCACCGTCGCCGCTTTGGCCGGGCGCAGCGTCCTCGTCGTCGGCCCGCCCGGCGACGGGCCGGGCGGCACCGGGTGCGTCGTCGCCGCGGTCCGCGACCTGCCGGCCGACGCGGGCGTCCTCACCGAGGCCGCCTTCGTCGCCACCGAGCTCGGCGCCACCGTCGCGCCCGTGCACTGCGTCCCGCTCTCGTTCGGCGAACGCAGCGTCGGACTCACCGACGCGCTTGCCCGCGGTCACGAGGTCCTCGACGCGTCCGTCGCGCAGCTCGCGGCCGACGCCCCCGGCCTCACCGTCACCCCCCGCCTGCTGCGGGTGCACCCCCACGAGCTCGTGGGAGAGGGGCTCGACGCCGACGTCCTGGTCCTCGGTGGCCCGCGCCACCGCATCCCCGCCCGCGTCGGGCTCGTGGGGTGCAGCGCGGTGCAGCACGCCCCCTGCCCCGTCCTCCTGGCGGCCCGCCCCGGCTGAGGCGGCGAGCTATACCAGGCTGTCGCGGCAGCCCTGCTCACCGTCCTGCCTCGGCCGCCCGCTCGGCACGAGCAGTACCGCACCGTCGTGATCCCAGCAGCCCCGTGCTGCTCGCCGCGATCAACCCGACCGAGCAGCACCTCACCGCTCCCCCGACGACCACCCCGTACGACTCGGCGCGCCCACCGACCTGCCCCCGTCGCACCCACCGCTCGAGCCGTACAGCACTGTCGCGCCATCCACCGCGACGTACTGCTCAGTTCGATCAACAACCAAGATCCGTTCGAGCAGCACATCGCCGCTCCCCGGGGCCGCCTGCGATCACCAGCCCGCCCCTGCGACACCCGCCCACGAGAAGCACCACACCGTCGCGACACCAGCAGCCACGTACTGCTCACCGATCAACCCGCCCGAACAGCACGTTGCCGCTGCCGCGGGACGGCCTTGTACGGCTCGGTGCGATCGCCACCTCGCTTGTCGATCGCCGATGCCTGCCGATCACCAGCCGCCCGCCGTGCTCCGGGGCCGAGAAGTACTGCACCGTCGCGACACCAGCACTGACGTACTGCTCACCGCGAGCAACCCGCCCGAGCAGCACCCCACGGCTCCCCCGACGACCGCCTCATACGACTCGCCGTCCCCACCGACCTGACCGCCAAGCCACCCGCGGCTCGAGCAGTACCGCTTTGTCTCGGGACCTGCTGCGAGGTGCTGCTCGGTTCGAGCGACACCCCGCCGCCCCCCAGGACCGCCCTGTGCGACTCGTCGCGATCACCAGCCCGCCCCTGCGCCACCCGCCCCCGAGAAGCACCACACCGTCGCGCCACCAGCAGCCACGTACCACTCGCCGTGATCAACCCGCCCGAGCAGCACCTCACCGCTTCTCGGGGACCGCCTCGTACGGCTCGTCGCGCTCACCCAGCAGAACGCGCATCTCCGACCGCGAAACGCGGGACTCGCCGATCGGGGGGCCGACAGGGGCTACTCCTCCATCAGCCGCCGCGACCGGACGGCGCGGTACGTGCGGTTCAGGGCCGTCGTAGTCCGGTCGAACGAGCGCTGGGCCACGCCGACGAACAGGCAGTCGATCACGGCGAGCTGGGCGATCCGGCTCGCCATCGCACCGGAGCGGAAGGTCGTCTCGCGGGCGGCGGTGGTGAGTACCAGGTCGGCGTGGGCGGTGAGCGGGGACGGCACGAAGTTGCTGATCGCGATCGTGCGCGCGCCCGACTCCCGGGCGGCGCGCAGCGCGTCGACGGTGTCGACCGTGGACCCGGTGTGCGAGATGCCGATCGCGACGCAGTCGTCGTCCAGCAGCGCTGCCGACGTGAGCGCGGCGTGCGGGTCGGGCCAGGCGAAGGCGAGCAGCCCGATGCGGTGCAGCTTCTGGTGCAGGTCCTGGCCGACGAACCCGCTCGCCCCGATGCCGTAGACGTCGATCCGGCGCGCCGTGGCCACGGCGTCGACGGCCGCGGCGAGGGCGTCGAGATCGAGGTTGGCGGCGGTGTCCTGCACGGCGGCCGCGTCGCTGAACGCGATCTTCGCCACGACGTCGGCGAGCGAGTCGTCGCGGTCGATGTCCGGGGAGAGCACGGCGCCGTCGGTCGCCGCCCGGTTTCCGGTCTCGCGGGCGAGCGCGAGCCGCAGCTCGGGGTAGCCCTGGAAGCCCGCCGACCGGCAGAACCGCATCACCGTGGCCGCCGACGTCGCGCACCGCTGCGCGAGCGTTCCGATGGGCAGCTCCGCGGTGCCCGCGGGGTCGCGCAGCACCTCGTCGGCCACCCGGCGCTGCGCGGGTCGCAGCGAGGGCGCGACGGACCGGATCCGCACCAGGACGCTCACGCGCCGCAGTATGGCACTCCGCGGCATTTTGTTACTTCTGCATCGCCGTTCATGGAAACTCTTGACCTCCCCGCGGCGGCTGTGATCCGGTAGCCGCCATGCGTGGACGGCTGGGTGCGGTGGTCGTGGCGGGAGCGGTGCTGCTCGCCGCCTGCTCCGGGGGCGGCGACGGCGCCTCCTCCGGGGGCGAGCCGAGGGGGCTGGTGGTCGGGGCGACGTCCGACCCGGACACCCTCTTCCCCTGGAAGGCCACCCAGTTCCAGGCCGTCCAGGTGCTCGAGCAGCTCTACGGCACGCTCACCGAGCTGGACGAGAACCTCGAGGTCGTGCCCGGTCTGGCCGAGTCCTGGGAGGTGTCCGAGGACGGCCTGACGATCACGATGGCGTTGCGCAGCGGCGTCACGTTCGCCGACGGGAGCGCCTTCGACTCGGCCGACGCGAAGGCATCGCTCGACCGCATCCGCGAGGAGGCCACCGGCGCCGTGTCGGCCGCGAGCCTCGGCGCCGTCGCCTCGGTCGAGGCGCCGGACCCGGCCACGCTCGTGCTCACCCTCTCCGGCCCGGACGCCGGCATCCTGTCCGCCCTGGCCTCGGTGAACCTCGCCATGCTGCCCAGCGACGCCACCGAGCAGGCCCTCCAGGAGACGCCGAACGGCACCGGCCCCTTCACGCTCGCGCAGCGCACGCCGGACCAGTCGATCGCGCTGTCGCCCAACCATGCCTACTGGGGCGGCGCGCCGCGCGTGCCGACGCTGGAGTTCCGGGTGATCCCCGACGAGACCTCGATCGTCTCGGCGATGCAGTCCGGCAACATCGACTTCGCGGTGTTCGACGACCCGCTCGTGGCGCAGAGCGCCGAGGGGTCGGGCCTCACCGTGACGAAGACGCCGCAGCTGTCCTACCACGTGCTGCAGCTCAACGCCCGCCGGTCGCCGCTCGACAACCTCGACGTGCGGCTGGCGATCCAGTGCGCCATCGACCGCCGTCAGGTGCTCGACACCGCGGCACTGGGCGAGGGGGAGGTGACCGGACCGATCACCTCTCCCGCCTACCGCTCCGACCCGGACGCGCGCCCGTGCCCGCAGCGCGACGTCGAGGCGGCCAAGCGCCACCTCGCCGCGGCCGGGCACGCGGGCGGCCTGACGCTGTCGACGATCGTGTCGCAGGGCGAGTACGCCACGTCGGTCAACGAGGCCACCAACATCCAGGCCCAGCTGGCCGAGGCGGGCATCACGCTCAACCTCGAGGTGCTCGAGTCCGGCGCCTACGTCGACCGCTGGGTGGCGGCCGACTTCGAGACCGCGGTGGCGCTCAACGGCGGCCGTCCCGACCCGGACGGCATGTACGGGCGGTACTTCACCAGCACCGGCAACTTCAACAAGGTCGCCGGCTACTCCTCCCCCGCCCTCGACGAGCTCTTCGAGCAGGGCAAGGCCACCGCCGATCCCGAGGCGCGCAAGGCGATCTACCAGCAGGTGTCGGCGGAGCTGGAGGACAACGCCGCCTGGGTCTGGCTCTTCACCAGCTACACCTACACGGTCACCGGCACCGGCGTCAGCGGTTTCACCCCGATGGCCAACGGCTCGCTGAAGAACCTGCGCGAGACCACCGTCGGCGGGTCATGATCGTTCGTCATCCCCTGCTCCGCCGGTTCCTCGAGGCGCTCGCCACCCTCCTCGGCGTCGCGGTGCTGGTGTTCGTCATGCTGCGCGCGATCCCGGGCGACCAGGTCACGGCGAGCCTCGGCACCGAGGCGGCCGCGCTCACCCCGGCCCAGCGCGCCGCGCTCGAGGCCTACTACGGGCTGGACCAGCCGCTGCCCGTCCAGTTCCTGTCCTGGCTCGGCGCCGTCGCCACCGGCAACCTCGGCGCCTCGCAGCGCTCCGGCCAGTCGGTGCTCGAGATGACGGCGTCGGCGCTGCCGATCACGCTGGAGCTGGCGGTGCTGTCGCTGGTGATCGGGCTGGTGCTCGGGATCGCCGCCGCCATGCTGTCGGCCTCGCGCCCGAACTCGGCGCGGGACGCCGCCGGGCAGGCGGTGGGGCTCGCCGGGCTGTCCGTGCCGGCGTTCCTGCTGGGCTCGGCGCTGCTGGCCCTCTCGGCCCGGTTCCTCGGCTACAACCCCAACGCCGAGCAGTTCGCCGCGCTGACCGCCGACCCGGGCCTGCACCTGCAGCAACTGCTCATGCCGGCCGTCGTGCTCGGCTTCGGACTGGCCGCCCCGATCATGCGGACCGCGCGGTCCGCCCTGCTGGAGGTGCGCTCCCAGGACTACGTGCGCACCGCGCGCGGCAAGGGCGTCGGCCCGCAGCGGCTCGCGCTGCGCCACGTCCTGCCGGGCGCTCTCGTGCCGATCGTGACGATGACCGGCCTGCAATTCGGCTACCTGCTCGGCGGGGCCGTGGTCGTCGAGCAGATCTTCTCGGTGCCCGGGATCGGCCGGCAGGTGCTGCTCGGCATCCAGCAGAAGGAGTACGCGGTGGTGCAGAGCACGGTGCTCGTCATCGCGCTGACGTTCGTGCTGGTCAACCTCGGCACCGACCTGCTGTACCGGGTGATCGACCCGCGGGTGCGCGCGTCGTGAGCACGGTCGTCGCCACGGAGGCGCCCGCTGCGAGCGGACGGCGCGGGCTGCTGCGCCGCACGCTCGCCAGCCGCAGCGGCGCGGCCGGCGCGGTGCTCGTCGGGATCATCGTGCTGGGCGCGCTCGCGGCGCTGCTGGGTCTGCTGCCCGACCCGCTCGCCCAGGTGCCCGCCGAGCGGCTCTCCGGGCCGTCCGGGGCGCACTGGTTCGGCACCGACCAGTTCGGCCGCGACGTCTTCGCACGCTCCTCGGCGGGCGCGGCCGCGTCGCTGCAGATCGCGGTGGTGGCGGTGGCGATCGCCGCCGTGGCGGGCACGGCGGCCGGGGTGGCCGCCGGGTACTTCCGCGGCTGGTCGGACCGCTCGGTCCTCGGCGTCACCAACGTCCTCTTCGCGTTCCCGCCGCTGCTGCTCGCGCTCGCGCTGGCCTCGGCGTTCACCCGGACCTGGCTGACGGTGGCCGTCGCCATCGCGGTGGTCTACACCCCGATCTTCGTACGGGTCACCCGCGGGCCGGTGCTCTCGCTGCGGGAGGCCGACTTCGTGCGCGCCACCACCGTGCTGGGGTTCTCCCCGCTGCGCACGCTGGTCCGCCACGTGCTGCCCAACATCGCGCCGATCGTGATCGTGCAGGTCACGCTGTCGCTGTCGTGGGCGGTGCTCACCGAGGCGTCGCTGTCGTTCCTCGGGCTCGGCACCCCGCCACCCGCCCCGTCGCTCGGCGCGATGGTCCTCGAGGCCCGGGTGCTCGTGAACGTCGCCTGGTGGACCATGGCCGCCCCCGGCGCGGTGATCGTCGCCCTGGTCGTGGGCCTCAACCTGCTGGGCGACGGCCTCCGCGACGCCCTGGACCCACGGAACGGGAGTGGCCGGTGACCGAGCTTTCCGGGTTGGAGACCGAGCGCGCCGACCCGCGGTACGCGGACATCGACCGCGCAAGCGTCGCCGAGCTCGCCACGTTGATGAACGAGGCCGACGCCACCGTCCCGGCCGCCGTGCGGGCCGCGCTCCCGCAGATCGTCCCCGCCATCGAGGCGGTGACGCAGCGGATGCGCGACGGCGGGCGGCTGCTCTACGTCGGCGCGGGTACCCCGGGCCGGCTGGGGGTGCTGGACGCCTCGGAGTGCCCGCCGACCTTCAGCACACCGCCCGAGTTGGTGCGCGGCCTGATCGCCGGGGGCGAGGCGGCGGTGTTCGCCGCGCAGGAGGGCGTGGAGGACGACGCCGACGCCGGACGCGCCGTGATCGCGGCGGAGGGCGTGGGGCCCGCCGACTCCGTCGTCGGGATCACGGCGAGCGGGCGCACCCCCTACGTCCTCGCGGCCGTCGGCGAGGCGCGCGAGCGGGGCGCGCTGACGGTGGGGGTGTCCTGCAACGCGGGCACCGCACTGTCGGCGGCCGCGGAGCACGGGATCGAGGTGGTTGTGGGCCCGGAGGTGGTGGCCGGCTCCACCCGGCTCAAGGCGGGCACGGCCCAGAAGCTCGTGCTCAACATGTTCTCGACGATCACGATGGTGCAGCTGGGCAAGACCTACGGCAACCTCATGGTGGACCTCGGCGCCACCAACGCGAAGCTGCGGGAACGGGCGATCAGGATGGTCCGCTCCGTCACCGGCGCCTCGCGGGAACGGGCCGAGGAGGCGCTGGCCGCCACCGGGATGCGGGTGAAGCACGCGATCCTGCACCTCGAACGCGGGCTGGACCCCGACGAGGCGAGCGCCCGCCTGGCCGCGGCCGGCGGCAGGCTCCGGGACGTCCTGGAGGAGCGGTGAGGGTCCTCGGGCTGATCTCCGGCACGTCGCACGACGGCATCGACGCCGCCGTCGTCGACTTCGCCCTGCGCGACGGCGTCCTCCACGGCCACGTCACGGCCACCGCGAGCACCCCGTACGCCCCCGAGCTGCGGGCCCGGCTGCGGGCGGCACTGCCGCCGGCCGCCACCACGCTCGCCGAGGTGTGCGCGCTGGACACGCTCATCGGGCAGGCGTTCGCCGACGCCGCGGGCGCCGCGCCCCGCGTCGACGCGGTCTGCTCGCACGGCCAGACCGTCTACCACTGGGTGGAGGGCACCCGCGCCCTCGGCACGCTGCAGATCGGGCAACCGGCGTGGATCGCCGAGCGCCTCGGCGTGCCGGTCGTGGCCGACGTCCGGATCCGCGACATCACGGCGGGCGGCCAGGGCGCGCCGCTCGTCTCCTACCTCGACACGCTGCTGCTCGCCGGGCTGCCGGGCCACCCCGCGGCGCTCAACCTGGGCGGGATCGCCAACATCACCCTCCCTGGGAAGCTCGCCTGGGACACCGGTCCGGCGAACGCCCTGATCGACGCCGCCGTCGTGCGCACCGGCGCCCACCCCGCCGGCTACGACGTCGACGGGGCGCTGGCTGCCCGCGGCCGCGTGGACGAGGGCGTGCTCGCCGCGCTCCTCGCCGAGCCCTACTACCAGCTGCCGCCGCCCAAGACCACCGGCAAGGAACTGTTCCACGACGGCTACCTCGAGCCCTTCCTGGGCATCGAGCCCGCCGACCTCGTCGCCACGCTCACCGCCCTCACCGCGCGGACCGTCGCCGACGCCGTGCGCGCGGCGGACGTCGACACGCTCGTCGTCTCCGGCGGCGGCGCGGCCAACCCGACTCTGATGCGGATGCTCGGCGCCGAGCTGCCCGGCGTCCGGCTCGTGGCGTCCGACGAGCTGGGCGCGCCGCGGGACGCGAAGGAGGCGATCGCGTTCGCGCTGATCGGATGGCAGACGCTGCACGGCCTCCCGGCCACCCTGCCGAGCTGCACCGGCGCAAAAGCGCCCCGGATCCTGGGCACGATCACGCCGGGGGCGGGCCCGCTGCGCCTGCCCGAGCCGGCGGAGGCCCCGCAGGCGCTCCGCCTGACGGTGAGCGAGGAGGTGGCCCGGTGACCCCGCACCCCTACGCCAGCAAGGTGGCCATACTGGCGTGTTGTGCCAGTAAAGCCACCATGCTGGCAATCGGGTGGGCACCGTGAGCGCGCCCGTGCTGGAGGTACGGGACCTCGCCGTCGGGGCCCGGGACCTCGAGATCGTGCACGGCGTCGACCTCGTGCTGCGCCGCGGCGAGACCGTGGGTGTGGTCGGCGAGAGCGGCTCGGGCAAGTCGGTCACGATGCTCGCGCTGATGCGGCTGCTCGGCGACCCGCTGCGGATCACCCGCGGGAGCGTCCGCTTCGACGGCAAGGACCTCGCGACGCTCTCCGAGCAGGAGATGCGGGCGCTGCGCGGCCGCGAGATCGCGATGGTCTACCAGGACCCCATGACCTCGCTGCACCCGATGATCCGGGTGGGCGACCAGGTCGCCGAGGTCATGAGCGTGCACGGCGTGGACGCCGCCGCGGCCCGCAGGCGCACGCTCGAGCTGTTCGCGCGCGTCGGCATCCCGGACCCCGCCCGCACCGTCCGGGCGTACCCGCACGAGTTCTCCGGTGGCATGCGGCAGCGCGTCGTGATCGCGATGGCGCTCGCGCTGCGCCCCACCCTGCTGATCGCCGACGAGCCGACCACCGCCCTCGACGTCACCATCCAGCAGCAGATCCTCGGGCTGGTGGCCGAGCTGCAGCGCGAGCTGGGGATGACGACGGTCTGGGTCACCCACGACCTGGGCGTGGTGGCGCGGCTCGTGGAGCGGGTGGTGGTGATGTACGGCGGGCACGTCGTCGAGGACGCCCCGGTGCGCGACGTGTTCGCCGCACCGCAGCACCCGTACACCGCTCGGCTGCTCGCGTCGCTGCCCAACCCCGCCGACGACGCCCGTCCCCCGCTCGCGCAGATCCCGGGCCGTCCGCCGCTGCCCACGGAACGGGTCGACGGGTGCGCGTTCCGCCCACGCTGCCTGCAGGCCCGGGACGTGTGCGCGCAGCGGCCGCCGCTGCAGGAGCGGGGCGCCGGGCGCGCGGCCTGCTGGGTGCCCGCCGAGGAGTGGACGTAGTGCTGGAAGCGGTCGACCTGGTCAAGCGGTTCCCGGTGCGCGGCACCGACGCGCAGGTGCACGCGCTCAACGGGGTCTCGTTCACGCTCGGGCCCGGCGAGACGCTCGGGATCGTCGGCGAGTCCGGCTGCGGCAAGTCGACGCTCGCCAAGGTGCTGGTGCGGCTGGAGGACCCGACACACGGGCGGGTCCTGCTCGACGGCGTGGACCTCACCGCCCTGCGCGGCAAGCGCCTGCGCGCGCATCGCAGGCACATCCAGATGGTCTTCCAGGACCCGTTCTCCTCGCTGGACCCGCGCCAGCCCGTCGGTGCGGCCCTCGACGAGGTGCTCGCCGTGCACGGCCTGCACCGCCCCGGCCGGGTTGAGGAGCTGCTCGACCTCGTCGGGCTCCCCGCCGCGTTCGCCCGCCGGCTGCCGCACGAGATGTCGGGCGGCCAGCGCCAGCGCGTCGGGATCGCCCGCGCCCTCGCGCCGGAGCCGCGGGTGCTGCTGCTCGACGAGCCGGTGTCGGCGCTCGACGTGTCGGTGCGGGCCGAGGTGATGAACCTGCTCGCGCACCTGCGCACCGAGCTGGGCCTCGCGCAGGTGTTCATCAGCCACGACATGGCGATGGTGCGCCAGATCAGCGACCGCGTCGCCGTCATGTACTTCGGGCGGATCGTCGAGGAGGGCGGCTGGCGGGAGGTGCTCTCCGAGCCGCTGCACCCCTACACGGCCGGCCTGCGCGCCGCCGTGCCCGTTCCGGACCCGACGCTCGACCAGCCGCTCACCCCCACCGTGGTGGGCGAGGTGCCCGACCCGGTCCGGCCGCCCGCGGGCTGTCCGTTCCACCCGCGTTGCCCGAAGGCGGAGGACGTCTGCCGCGCCGACCCCCCGCCGCTCGTCGAGATCCGCCCGGGCCACCGGGCGGCCTGCCACGTCGCGGCGCGGGCCGGGGCGTTGCGGTGATGCTCCAGGACGTCGTCGACGCGCTGACCGCCTCGGCGGGCGGCCCGCCGGGCGCCTGCCTCGCCGTGCGCGCGCCGGACGTCGACGCGCTCGCCGTGACCGGGCACCGCCAGGTGCTCGCGGTGGCCGAGCCGCTGCCGATGACCGCGCCGACCTGCCTGGACCTCGCCTCGATCACGAAGGCGTTCACCACCACCGCGCTCGCCGCGCTCGGCGTCGACCCGGCCGACCCGCTGCACCGCTACCTCCCCGACGCTCCCCCGGTCTCGGTCGACGACCTGCTGCTGCACCGCGGCGGGCTGTGGGAGTGGTGGCCCACCTACTGCGACGCCGCCGGCCCCGAGGAGGGCGCCCGGCTCGCGCGGACCCTGCCGCTGCGCTACGCCCCCGGCAGTGGGCGGCACTACTCCGACCTCGGGTTCATGCTGCTCGGGCAGGTCGTCGAGGTCGCGGCGGGCGCCGCCCTGCCGTCCGCGCTGGCGGAGCTCGTGCTCGACCCGGCCGGGCTGGAGGCGACCGCGTTCGGCGCGCCGACCGGGCCCGAGGTCGCCGCGAGCGGCACCGGCGACGCGATCGAGCAGCGGATGCTCGACACGGGCGAGCCCTACCCGGTGCCCCGCTCCCGCACCGACTTCACCGGCTGGCGCGACCACGTGATCGTCGGCGAGGTGGCCGACGGCAACGCCTTCCACACGTTCCACGGGGTGTCCGGGCACGCCGGGCTGTTCTCGACGGTCGAGGACCTGCTACGCCTCGGCACCGCCCTGTGCGCGTCCGCCGCGGGCGACGGCCCGTGGCGGGGCATCGGCCGCTATCTGGCGCCCGGGCCGGACGCGGGCCAATCGCGCGGCTACCGCTCCTGGACCACCACCGTGGACGCCTGCACGACCACCGCGTACGGCCACCCCGGCTTCACCGGCACCACCCTCGCCGTGCTGCCCGAGCACCGGGCGAGCGTCGTGCTCGCCACCAACCGCCTGCAGGTGCCCGGCGAGCCGCTGCCGAACGAGGAGATGTGGGTGCCGGCGCTGCAGGCCGCGCACCGGCTGCTGCACGAGTAGGGCTCGCGCGCCCCGGGTCGAGGTCGACCAGGTCGACACCGGTGCGGACGACGCGACGGGCCACCTCGACACCGCCGGCCGACGGCGCGGCGCACCGGATCCGATCGATTCGGCGGGGGCAGGCAACCCGTGGGCACCCGTGCGCGTCATGCTAACGAGAGAGCGCAATAGGTATTGCGCTCACAGTGCGTGACGGAGGGTGTGCATGAGCGTCAGCGGCGGGGGGTTTCGGCCGGGCCGGGTCGCGGGGCGCGAGGACGGCAGGGCCGGAGTCGTGGCGCGAACTCGGGACGGGGCCGACTCGTGAAGGTGGTGCTGTTCTGCGGCGGGTACGGGATGCGGATGCGGGACGGGGTGTCCGACCTGCCCAAGCCGATGCACCCGGTGGGGCCACGACCGTTGATCTGGCACGTGATGCGCTATTACGCGCATTTCGGGCACACCGACTTCGTGCTGTGCCTCGGGTACGGGGCGAACCACATCAAGGAGTTCTTCCTGACCTACTCCGAGACGGACTCCAACGACTTCGTCCTGGAGTCCGGGCGCGTGCGACTGCTCGGGTCGGACGTGCAGGACTGGACGATCACGTTCGTCCACACGGGGCTGGACTCGCCGATCGGGGAACGGTTGCGGCGCGTGCGCCCGCATGTGGCGGGCGAGGAGATGTTCCTGGCCAACTACGCCGACGTGCTGACCGACCTGCCGTTGGATCAGATGGTGGCGCGGTTCCGGCGCACGGACGCGGCGGCGGCGTTGCTGGCGGTGCCGCCGCAGTCGGCGTTCCACTGCGTGGACGTCGGCGACGACGACCGGGTTTCCGCGATCCTGCCGCTCCAGGAGATGCCGTTGTGGGAGAACGGCGGGTACTTCGTGCTGCGGCCGGAGATCTTCGACCACCTGCCGTCCGGCGGGGATCTGATCACTGACGCCTGTACCTCGTTGGCGAAGGAGGGCAAGCTGCTCGCCCACCGGCACCGCGGGTTCTGGCAGCCCGCGGACACGGTGAAGGAGCGGCACGCGCTCGAGGCGGCCTACCTTGCGGGCAACCGGCCGTGGATGCTGTGGGAACAGGAACCCGGCACCACCGCCGGGGAGCCGCGCCGTGATCCGCTGGTGCCGGCAGCCGCGGGGAACGGCACGGGGCGGTGCCGATGAGTTCCGCGATGGTGGGTGGTCAGGGCTCGCGCCGGGCACGGGTGGGCCGGTCGTGCAGGAGCGCCGACACCCGTTGGCGGCTGACCCGGAACAGCTCTCCGATCCGGGTGATGTTGATGTCCTCGCGTTGCAGGGCGAGCGCCTCCTCGCGGCGGAACCGGCTGCCCAGCTCACCGAGCTCATCCAGCACCCGGGTGATCGTCTCGATGACGAGCGGGGGTTCCTCGGTCGAGACGATGTCGTACCAGGATCTGCCGGACGCGCGCCGCTCGATCAGCTCGTCCGCGCGAGCCGCGGCGGTGCTCAAGTCGGAGATCGTGCGTTCCAGGCCCGCCCTCAACTCGACCAGTGCCTGGACGGCCGGGTCGTCGGCGTCTTGCCCCATCGTCAGCTACGACCTTCCTGCCCGAACACCCGACTCGATCCTCCGTGGACGCACCCCGATCATGCCCGTGCAGCAGGGCGTGGCGCGGTGACAGGGCACAAGTCGCACGCGACCGAGCCGGATCTGTCTGCGACCGTTCCCATCCCGCTCGCCCGTCCCGGCACGGCGGGGACGAGGGCAGGGCACCGGGGTATGTCGGCGATCGCCGAGCTGCAGACCCAGCCGATCATGATCCTCGGCGCCGGTCCGATGACCCCGCCGACGACGGCAGACGCCGGGACGAAGTCGTCGGGTGGGATCGGCGAGGGTCTCGCCCTGTCGATCAGCTCCGCGCTCGGCGCGCTCGCCGG
This sequence comes from Pseudonocardia zijingensis, assembly GCF_042657305.1. Taxonomy (NCBI): domain Bacteria; kingdom Bacillati; phylum Actinomycetota; class Actinomycetes; order Pseudonocardiales; family Pseudonocardiaceae; genus Pseudonocardia; species Pseudonocardia zijingensis. Next base: position 40,433 of record NZ_JBHSKO010000033.1, read on the forward strand.
GCTCGCGAGCTGGCTCATCGCCGCGCGCCTCCTGCCCCAGGCCGAGGTCGGCCACGCGGCCGCCGTCGTCTCGGCGTTCATCCTGATCGCCGGTATCACCCAGCTGAACCTCGGCCTCGGCCTGATCCGCTGGCTGCCGGTCGCCGGTCGCCACGCCCAGCCGCTGGCCTGGCGCAGCCTGCTGCTGATCATGCCGTTGTCCGCGATCGTCGGCCTCGGCTACGTCATCGCGGTACCCGACCTCGCCCGCACCGCCGCCGGTGCGGACGGACCCCTGGCTGTCGGTATGTGCCTGTTCGCGCTCGCGACCGCCGGGTGGGGCGTGTTCGTGGTGCACGACTACATCCTTGTCGCGATCGGCAAACCCTGGTGGACGGTCTGGCGCAACGGCCTGTTCGCCGTCGTGCGGATCTCGCTGCTCGTCGTGCTGGGCACGGCGTTCGGCGCGCAGGGGGTCGTCCTGTCGTGGGTCGGGCCCATCGTGGTGTGGATCGGGGTCGGCTCGCTGGTCCTCCTGGTGGTCGTGCGGCGTTTCGCCCGTCAGGCCGAGGGCGGGACCATGCCCTGCCGGTCGGAGGTGGTGGGCTTCCTCGGCCCGACCGCGACGGCGCAGGTCGGCTACACCCTGCTGCTCAACCAGGTGCCGCTGGTCGTGATCCTGCGGTTCGGGCCGGAGTCCGGCGCGGCCTTCTTCATCGCGTGGCAGGCCGCGGTGGTCATCGAGACCGCCGCGAACTACTACATGCACTCCCTGTCGGCCAGCTGGGCACGAACCCCCAACCGTGCGGCGGAGCTGACGTCCTCGTCGCGCCGCCGCCTCCTGATGATCTTCCTGCCGGCGCTCGCCGTGGGCGCAGTGCTGGCCGGGCCGGGGCTGTCGATCTTCGGACCGGGCTATGCGGCGGCCGCCGATGTGCTCCGGCTGCTGCTGCTCGGGCTGGCGTTCCGGCTGCTCGTCGTGCACGAACTCGGGGTGCGCACGGCCGCCGGGCACGGCATGGCGTACGCGCGGCTGCACACCGCCAGCGCACTGCTCGTGCTCGTCGCCGCGCTGCTCGTGCCGGCGTCGACCGGAACGCACCCCGACGGGGTCGGAGCGGCGTTGCTGCCGGTGGCACTGGGCTACGTCGCGGTCCAGGTGGCCTGCGCGGTGCACGTGGTCCTCGTCCGGATCCGCCGACGAGCCGGCCGTCCGGCAACGACCTGACAGCACACGATCACCACACGAACAACACGCTTTCAGCAACGACAGGGACACCGGACCGGTGTCCGAAGACGGGGGGACCGATGTCACATTTCGACTTCATCATCGTCGGCGGCGGATCGGCGGGATGTGTGCTGGCCAACCGGCTCACGACCGATCCCGGCACCCGGGTGCTGGTCCTGGAGGCGGGCCGACCGGACTACTGGTGGGACCTCGCGGTGCACCTGCCGCTCGCGATGGGCTTCCCGGTCGGCAACCGGACGCACGACTGGATGTACGAGACCGAGCCCGAACCGCAGATGCACGGTCGCCGCATGCGCCAACCCCGGGGCAAGGTCCTCGGCGGGTCCAGCAGCATCAACGGGATGGTCTACCAGCGGGGCAACCCCGCCGACTACGACCGCTGGGCCGAGCGACCCGGGATGCACGAGTGGGACGCCGCCCACTGCCTTCCCTACTACCGCAGGCTCGAACGTGTCCGGGACGAACCAGGAGGCACGACCCGCGGCCGTCAGGGTCCCCAGTCACTGGAACGCAGCCCCGCGCGGGGCCCGCTGTTCGACGCCTTCTTCGCCGCCGCCCGGCAAGCCGGCCACCCGGTCACCCCGGACATCAACGACGTCCAGCAGGAAGGATTCGCCCGCCTCGACCAGGCCGTGCGGCACGGTCGGCGCGAGTCGGCAGCCGCCTCCTACCTGCGCCCGGTGCGTGGCAGGCCCAACCTCCACGTGCGCTGCCACGCGCTGGTGACGAACATCGAGTTCGCCGGGACCCGTGCGGTGGGCGTCCGCTACCGCGACAGCCGCGGCAGGATGTCGACCGTCTACGGCGGGGAGATCGTGCTCTGCGGCGGCGCCATCAACACCCCGCAGGTGCTCCAGCTCTCCGGAATCGGGGACACGCACCACCTGGAGCCGCTGGGCATCCCCGTCGTGCACGAGCTGCCGGGGGTCGGGCAGAACCTGCAGGACCACCTCGCCGTCCACATGCAGCACGCGGCCAGCCGGCCGGTCTCCGACGTCGCCGTGAAGAACAAGCTGAACTGGCCGGGCATCATCGCGCAGTCGCTGCTGACCGGCACCGGGCCAGGGGCGAACAACCCGATGCAGGCCGTCGGGTTCGTGCGCAGCTCCGACACGGCGCCCTACCCGGACCTCATGTTCATGTTCGCCCCGATCGCGATGCACAGCGAGGAAACCGCGCTCGGCCCCCGTGACCACGGCTACCAGCTGCACGTCGGCGTGATGCGCACCGACGCCCGCGGCTCGGTCACGATCACCTCGCGCGACCCGGCCGTCCATCCCGTCATCCGGATCAACTACCTGACCGGCAGCGAGGACCACCAGCTCTGGCCGATCGCCGTGCGCAAGGCCAGGGAGCTGTTCGCCCAGCCGGCGTTCGAGCCCTACGACGGAGGGGAGATCCTCCCCGGACCGGACGTCGACGGCGACGACGCGATACTCGACTGGGTCCGGCGCAGCGCTCAGACCGGCCTGCACCCCGTGGGCAGCGCCGCGATGGGCCTCGACGAGCACGCCGTGGTCGACCCCCGCACCATGCGGGTGCACGGCGTGCAACGCCTGCGCGTCGTCGACGCCTCGGTCATGCCCGCGTTGCCGAACGCCAACACCTACGGACCGACGATGATGATCGCCGAGAAGGCGGCCGACCTCATCCTCGGCAACACCGCGCCGCCCCCCGAGCCCTGGGGCACCAGCCGTCCCGACGGCACGCACGACAGCCCTGTGCCGTCGAACCGTGCCGATCGGCACGGGACCGGCCACGCCACCGGCGTACCCCACGGATCAGAGCGATGACGCCTGCCGATCCGCACGAACCGTTCGGCCCGGAGCAACGCAGCCGCCGACCAGCCCGGAACGAGGGCGATCGTGCACTGACGTGCACCTGCACGGGTGAGCTAGCCTCTCCGCGGATCACATCGCAACACCTGTTGCGCGCCTGGCGCGAGCCCGGCGGTGGAGCACGCGAGACGAGGGGGAGGCTGTGACGACACGACACGAGCCGCCGCCGGCAGCCGGGCTGCCGCCTCGGCCGAGCCCTCGTCCCCGCCCAGCTGCGGGCCATCGGCAAGGGCCGGTGGAGCCGGAGACCGAACGGTGGTCAGCGCCGCCATCCGGTTGGGTACACCGGCGCACCGAGCCGGACGCGACCACGCGGATGCCCGCACCGGTGGGTCGTCCGACGCCCCCGGACGTGATGTCGGCGGAAGCGGCCACCGCTCCCATCGCGGTTCGGGCCACCCCACGACCTGCCCGACCGCCCGGCGCGGCCCGCACCGGGCCGGCCGAGGGGACGCCGTCGCAGAACGTCGACGGCCGCGTCGCCGCGACGATCATCGCGGCCGGTGTCGGCTGCGCCGCGTTCGGCGTCGCCGTCGTACTCGCCGAGTCGATCAGCGTGGTCAAGCAGTGGCTCACCCTCTCGACGGCCGTCGGGCCGCTCTCCGGGAAGGCCGTGGCCGCGGTCGTGCTCTACCCCGTCGTCTGGCTGGTCCTGCACGCCGCGCTCCGGAAGTCCCAACCGAAGATCACCACTGTCACCACCTGGACGACCGTGCTGCTGACCATCGGGTTGCTCGGGACGTTCCCACCCGTCTACGGCATGATCGCCGGGCACTGAGCCGCTCGAGGAGCGCCGTGTTCACCGCCAACCAGCTGTTCCTGATCGTCCACATCACCGTCTCCGTCGTGTTCCTGCACGCCTTCGCCGGAGGCCTCGCCACGCTCATCCGCGTGCCCACCGGTCCGATCGCCCGGCGGGTCCAGATCGCCAGCGTGATCGGGATGGCGCTGACGGCCTGGGCGACGGTGATCTCCGGGACCTGGATGATCTACCCCGGCTACCGGGCCGAACCGCCCGCAGCCACGACCCTCGACGCCTACCCGCGTGCGTGGTTGCTGAGCAGCGACGCCACCGCCTGGTGGCACACCTTCGGGATGGAGTGGAAAGAGCACATCGGCTGGCTCGCTCCCTTCCTCGCCACGGCCGTCGCCGTGGTCGTCCTCGCGCACGGGGACCTCGTGCGACGAGACAGGCGGATCCGGCGCGTCCTCACCGCCATGTTCACCACGGCATTCGCCGCCACGCTCGTTGCCGCCGGGCTCGGAGCGGCGATCAACAAGGTCGCGCCCAACGACTTCCTCCTGAACTGACGCTCACCGGCCACGACCCGGCAGGCCGCTGGGTGGCACGCGGGTCGGAATCCGGCCCCCGCGGGGCTCACACACCACCACGCGTGCTCACACACCGACTGCAACCGATGTGCCGGCACCACAACCGATGTGCGAGCACCCCACGCTGACAACCCGATCTCCGGAAGACCGCCTCCTGGTGGCGTCGCGCGCCCAGAAGGGCAGGGAAGGGAGCTCCCCACCCCGCCCCGGCGCGCTCGCACACCGATATGCGCGCCCGCACACCGACTGCAATCGGTGTGCGAACTCCACGACCGATGTGCGAGCACGCCGGGGCGTCAGCTGTCGTAGTCGACCGTGACCGCGTCGGAGACGGGGCGGGACTGGCAGGTGAGGACGAAACCCGCCTCGACCTCCTCGTCCTCCAGCGCGAAGTTGCGCCGCATCGCCACCTCGCCCGCCGTGACCTTCGCCCGGCACGTGCCGCAGACGCCGCCCTTGCACGCGAAGGGGAGGTCGCCGCGCACCTTCTGCGCGGCGTCGAGCACGCTGTCGGCGCGGGGCAGGGTCATGGTGGTGGAGCGGCCGTTCAGCACCACCGTGACCTCGCTGGTGGCGCCCTCGATCGCCGGGTCGGCGCGGTGCAGTTCCGGCGGCGGCTCGTCGACGTAGAACAGCTCGCGGTGCACCCGCTTGCGGTCGACGCCGAACCCGGTGAGCACCTCGACGGCGGCCTCGGTCATCCCGAGCGGCCCGCACAGCCACCAGTGGTCCACGTCGCCGACGTCGACGAGCGCGCCGAGGAGCTGCCGCAGCTTCGCGGCGTCGAGCCGGCCGGTGAAGATCTCGGCCTCCATCGGCTCCCGGGACAGCACGTGCAGCAGGTGCAGCCTCGGGCCGTAGGCGTTCTTGAGGTCGGCGAGCTCCTCGGTGAACATCACGGTGTCGGTGCGCCGGTTGCCGTAGAGCAGGGTGACGCGGGCGTCCGGGTGGGCGGCGAGCACGGACGCGGCGATCGAGAGCACCGGGGTGATCCCCGACCCGGCGGCGATCAGCCCGTGGTGCGTGCCCGGCGCGAGCTCCGGGGTGAACGAGCCGGCGGGCGGGGCCACCTCGATCGCGTCGCCGGGTGCGACCCGGTCGACCAGCCACTCGGAGAAGAGGCCTCCGTCGACCCGCCGCACCCCGACCTTGGGCAGCGCACCGGCCGGCGCGCAGATCGAGTACGACCGCCGCTCCTCGGTGCCGTCGTGGTGCAGCCGCAGGGTGAGGTACTGACCGGGGCGGAACGCGAAGAGGTCCTGCAGGTCGGCGGGCACGTCGAAGGTGACGGCCACGGCGTCGTCGCACAGCCGCTCGACGTCGGCCACCCGCAGCAGGTGGAAGCCGCTCGTGCGCGGGACGGGCACATCGATCTGCGGCGCGCCCACTAGTGCTCCTTCATGTGCTCGAACGGCTCCCGGCACGCGGTGCAGCGGCGCAGCGCCGTGCACGAGGTGGGGCCGAAGCGGGAGAGCTCCTCGGTGGCGGCCGAGCCGCACCGCGGGCAGCGCACGACGGCAGGCGGGGCCGCGAGCGTCAGCGGGACGGGGCCCGCGCCGCGGACGCCCACGCGATCAGGCGGGGCCACACCGTGCTCGGCGAGCTTGCGACGGCCCTCCGGCGTGATCCAATCGGTGCTCCACGGCGGCGAGAGCACCGTGCGCACCTCGACCCGCGCGTACCCGGCCGCGGCGAGCCGGGCGCGCAGGTCGTCACGCATCGCCTCCAACGCGGGGCAGCCCGAGTAGGTCGGCGTGATCGTGACGGTCACCGCGTCCGCGTCGGTCTCGACCGCGCGGACGACGCCGAGGTCGTCGAGCGTGAGCATCGGCATCTCCGGGTCGACGACCTCGGCGACGACCCGGCGGGCATCCGGTCGTGAGTGGATACGAGTGCTGGAGCACTCGTATCCACTCACGGGTCGGGTCACCATGTCGCCCCCGGGTGCTGCCGGGCCAGGCTCTGCATCTCGGCGAGCACGTGGCCGAGGTACTCGGTGTGCAGGCCCTGCCGGCCGGCGCCCCCGTTGATCGGGCCGGCAGGCGGGGCCGTCGGCCGGGTCAGCGTGGCGCGGCCCAGCACCTCGTCCAGCACGGCGTCGACCTCCCCGCGAACCTGCGCCGGGTCCACCGTCACACCCGCGTCGGCGAGGCGGCGCTCCACGTCGGAGGTGCGGAACAGCTCCTCGACGTAGGGCCAGAGCGCATCGAGCGCGGCCTGCATCCGCCGGTGTGACTCCGGGGTGCCGTCGCCGAGGCGCAGGGTCCAGCGCGCGGCGTGGTCGCGGTGGTAGGCCAGCTCCTTGACGCCCTTGCCCGCGACGGCCGCGACCACCGGGTCCCGCGAGCCGAGCAGCCGCTGCAGCAGCGCGAGCCGCCAGGTCGAGAACAGCAGGAGCCGGGCGATCGCGCGGGCGAAGTCGCGGTCGTCGGGCACCTCGGCGAGCGCGATGTTCCGGAACTCCGGTTCGGTGCGCAGGAAGGCGAGGGCGTCCTCGTCCCGCCCGCGCCCCTCCACGTGACCGGCGCGCGCGAGCAGCACCCGCGCCTGGCCGAGCAGGTCGAGCGCGGTGTTGGCGAGGGCGACCTCCTCCTCCAGCTCGGGCGCGTTCGTCACCCACTCCGTGAGCCGGTGGCTGTAGATCAGCGCGTCGTCGCCGAGCATGAGGCAGTACGCGGCGAGGTCGGCCGGGTCGACGCCGTCGGGCACCGGTGAGGTGATCTCCGCCTGCACATCCTCCACGCCGGACCCGAAGGCCCAGCGGGGGTCGTCGTGCCCCAGCGTCTCGACGAGCGACTGGTAGGCGTTCGTCGGGTCGTGTTCGGTCCCGCTGTCGGTGTTCACAGGTGCGGCACGTCCTCGGGGATCGCGTAGAACGTCGGGTGCCGGTAGACCTTGTCGGCCGACGGCGCGAAGAACGGGTCCTTCTCGTCGGGGCTGGAGGCGGTGATGTCGGAGGCCTTCACCACCCAGATCGAGACGCCCTCGTTGCGCCGGGTGTAGAGGTCGCGGGCGTTGTGCAGCGCCATCTCGGCGTCGGGCGCGTGCAGCGACCCGACGTGCACGTGGTTGAGCCCGCGCTTGCCGCGCACGAACACCTCGTAGAGCGGCCAGCCGCGCCGCGCACCGTCGTCGCTCATGCCGCCGCCGTCCTGCTCGCCTGCTTCTCCGCGTACGCCTGCGCGGCCGCGCGCACCCACGCGCCCTCCTCGTGGGCCCGGCGCCGCTGCGCCAGCCGCTGCGCGTTGCACGGACCCGAGCCGGAGATCACGGCCTTGAACTCGTCCCAGTCCGGCTCGCTGAAGTCGTAGTGGCCGCGCTCGGCGTTCCAGCGCAGGCCCGGGTCGGGCAGCGTGACGCCCAGGGCCTCGGCCTGCGGCACGGTCATGTCGACGAAGCGCTGGCGCAGCTCGTCGTTGGTGTGCCGTTTGATGCCCCAGTCCATCGACTGCCGGGTGTTGGGCGAGTCGCCGTCGGGCGGACCGAACATCATCAGCGACGGCCACCAGAACCGGTTGGTGGACTCCTGCACCATCTCGCGCTGCGCGTCGGTGCCGTTCACCATCGCGAGCAGCAGCTCGTAGCCCTGCCGCTGGTGGAACGACTCCTCCTTGCAGATGCGCACCATCGCGCGGGCGTACGGGCCGTAGGAGCAGCGGCACAGCGGTACCTGGTTGCAGATCGCCGCGCCGTCGACGAGCCAGCCGATCACGCCGACGTCGGCGTAGGACAGCGTGGGGTAGTTGAAGATCGACGAGTACTTCTGCCTGCCCGAGATGAGCTTCTCGGTGAGCTCCTCGCGGTCGACCCCGAGCGTCTCGGCGGCGGCGTAGAGGTAGAGCCCGTGCCCGGCCTCGTCCTGCACCTTCGCCAGGAGGATCGCCTTGCGCCGCAGGCTGGGGGCGCGCCGGATCCAGTTGCCCTCCGGCTGCATCCCGATGATCTCCGAATGCGCGTGCTGGGCGATCTGGCGGATCAGCGTCCTGCGGTACGCCTCGGGCATCCAGTCCCGCGGCTCGATCCGCTGGTCGCCCGCGATCGTCGCGTCGAAGTGCGCGGCCAGGGCCGTCTCGTCCATGCCTAGCCTCCGTACCGAATGTTCGTTCGGTTCATGGTGACGCACGGATGCCGGGTGCGCAAGGCGGCAGCCCGCCCCTCCGCCGGTGCACGGAGAAGGGAGGGGCCGACGCCTCAGGGCGGTGTGCGACTCACTCGCAGGCGGTGCCGTCCTTGTCCCGGTCGAGCGCGCCGCGGTAGCCGGGCTCACCCACGCGCAGCGGAGCGGCGCCGGCAGCCCGGGCCGCAGCGCAGTTCTCGTAGTACGCGGACGACGGAGCCTCGTCCCGGGGCGCCGCAGCGGGCTCGGACCGCGGGGCCTGCTCGCGCTTCGGCTCGGGCTTCGGGGCAGCCTGCGGGGCCGGCGGAGCGGGCGCCGCGACGGTCGACGGGGCCGGCGGCACGACGTACTGCCGTTCCGGGCACAGGTTCTGCTCGGCCGAGGCGACCACGGCCTCGGCGATGGCGACTCCCCACTTCGATGCGCCGAGCTCCGCGACGAGGCTCGCGTGGGACACGTCCGGCGTGCCGATGGCGCCGCAGATCGAGCGGCCGACACCGACCAGTTCCCGTGAGTCGACCACGGCGGCCACGAACAGCTCGTCGGCCGGGGGCGCAGCAGCTGTGGTGGGTGGGGGCGTGGCGGTGGGAGGGGTCGGGGTTGCCGCGGCGGTGGACGTGGCGGGCGCGGCGGCCGGGACCGGGGCCGGGTCCCCGCCGTTGGCGATCCCGGCGATGACGATGATCGCGACGATGGACCCGAAGACACCGAGACCGATCTTCGCAGGCTTGCGCATGGTTGTTCCTCGTGGGACGGGTGGGGCCGCTCGGATCGGCGGCGGGTCGGCTCGGCGGACCGGCCCGTGGAGCAGGCACGCCCACCTGCTGATCGGGGCCGCCCGGCCGTCCGCTCGCCCGCTCCACGACCGGCCTCCGGGTCGCCTGGCGTCGGGCGACCGGGATGCGGTGCAGTGCGCTGCTCGCGGCCCGCGTGGGAGCCGCATGCTTGTTCGCTTCCGCTGACGGCGCTGTTTCAGCGATGCAGGTCTCAACTCGATATCGGGCGCGAGAGCCCCACCACGGCGCCTCGAGATCGAGGCGGAGCGTCACGCCCGCGCCGGGAGGATCCCCTCGAACGCGGCGCGGGCGACCGCGTCGGCGAGCCGGTTGGGGTCGCGGCCCGGCCGTGCCCACTCGACGACCGAGTTCACCAGTCCCGAGAGGAGCCGGGCCGCGAGCGCGGGGTCGACGTCCTCCCGCAGCTCGCCCGCCTCCACCGCCTCCCGGACGATCGCGGCGACGCGGGCGTCGAACTCGCGCCTGCGCTCGAGCGCCCACCGCTCCGACTCGGTGTTGCCGCGCACCCGCAGCAGCACGGTGACGTACGGCAGCTCCGCCACCAGCACGCCCACCTGGCCCCGGACGATGTGGCGCAGCCGTTCCAGCGGGGTGCCGGTGCGGGCGCCCTCCGAGTCGAGGATCGCGAACAGGCCGTCCAGCGCGCGTTCGAGAGCCGCCCGCAGGAGCGCCTCCTTGCCGCTGAAGTGGTGGTAGAACGACGACTTCGTGATCCCGGCGGCACGGGAGAGGTCCTCCATCGATGTGGCGTCGTAGCCGCGGGTGAGGAACTCCCCCACCGCCACCTCCAGCAGCGACCCGGGCCCGTGGCTCGGCCGCCGCACCCGCCCGCCGGTCTGGGTGCTCACGCGCTCACCGGCCCTCGAACGTCGGGCGCCGCTTCTCCAGGAAGGCGGTCACCGCCTGCACGTGGTCGGCCGTGGCGGCCAGGCGCGTCTGCGCGAGCGCCTCCGCGGCGAGCACGTCGTCCAGGGGCGCGGTGGCCCCGTACCGCACCGCCTTCCGGACCTCGGCGTAGGCGCGCGTGGGCCCGGCCGCGAGCCGCCGCGCCAGCTCGAGCGCGGCCCCGCGCAACTCCTCCGGCGGCACCACCGTGCGCACCAGACCCCAGGCCTGCGCGTCCTCCGCGGTGAAGCTCTCCCCGAGCAGCAGCAGCTCCAGGGCCCGCGAGACGCCGATGGCGTGGGTGAGGCTCGCCGAGAGCCCCGAGTCGGCGGTGAGCCCGATGCCGGTGAACGCCGTGGAGAAGGACGCCCCGGTCGCGGCGACGCGCAGGTCGCAGGCCAGCGCGAAGCCCAGCCCTGCCCCGACGCACGGGCCGTTGATCGCGGCGACCACCGGGAACGGCAGGTCGGTGAGCCCGCGGACGATCGGGTTGTAGTGCTCGGCGACGGTGCTCAATGCCGTGCCCGGGTCCCGGCGCAGCGCATCGGCGTGCTCGCCGAGGTCCTGCCCCACGCAGAACGCCTTGCCCGCGCCGGTGAGCACGAGCGCCCGCACGTCGCCCGCGCCGGCCAGCTCGCCGAGCGCCGCGAGCAGCGCCGTCTTGAGCTCCACCGTGAGGGCGTTGTAGCGCGCGGGCCGCGCCAACGTGAGGACGGCGACGGCCCCGTCCCGCTCGACGCGGACGGCCGGATCATCGGTCATCGCGCCAGGGTAACGGCCGACCGAACGATCGGTCGCCGTTACGGGCGGATGTTCTTGTTGTGGTGGAAGGCGTTGTCGGGGTCGTACTCGGCCTTGACCTCGGCCAGCCGCCGGTAGGTGCGATCGCCGTAAGCCTCGCGGACGCGCCCGGTGCCGTCGTCGGCATCGAGGAAGTTGACGTAGACACCGGCGTGGTGCGGCCGCAGCGCCTCGAGGAACCGCCGCGCCCAGGCGGTCTCGGCAGCGGCGTGCTCGCCGGACTCCTCGGGCAGCCACACGCCGTCGATGCTCATGACGTGGGCGGCGTCGCGGCTGCCGTAGGCCGTGGCCTCGCGGGGGACCCGGGCGACGGCGCCACCGATGTGGAACAACGCCGCGTACGACCGGGGCGAGCCCGCCCTGTAGGCGTGGTCGGCGATGACCGTGATGACGTCGTCGGAGAGACCGGCGAGGTTCGTGCCCTTCCAGTAGTAGTGCCACCCGTGGGGCACGGTGGAGTCGATGCCGCTCTGGAAGGCGACGTACGGCGTGGGAGAGATCAGGTCCACCAGCGGCGTTCCGAACCTGCGCAGCTCCGCCACCGCGCGCTCGCCGTCGTCCACGGCGCCGGACCAGCAGCAGGTGACGGCGACGGCCGGTCGCCAGTGCAGCTCCTCGGCGACGACCGGGAGCGGCGGGACGGTGCCGAGCCGGACGATGGTGCCGAGCTCGTCGGGTGCGTCGCCGACGAAGTCGCGGTAGAAGCGCAGGAGGGCATCGGTGTCCTCGGCCGCCCAGAAGACGGGTCCGGCCAGCACGGTCGGGCCGACCGCGTGCAGCGCGAAGCGGAACGACGTGACCACCCCGAAGTTGCCGCCGCCCCCGCGCAGCGCCCAGAACAGGTCGGGGTGTTCGTTCGCGGATGCCAGGACGACGCTGCCGTCGGCCGTGACGACCTCGGCCGCCAGCAGGTTGTCGACGGCGAGCCCGTGGCTGCGCATGAGGTGGCCGATTCCGCCGCCGAGCGTGAGCCCTGCGACGCCGGTGTGGCTCACGATCCCGCCGGTGGTGGCGAGACCGTGGGCCTGGCTCGCGTGGTCGACGTCGCCCCACAGCGCGCCGCCCTGCACGCGGGCCGTGCCGGCGGCGGGGTCGACCGAGACGGCCCGCATCGCCGACAGGTCGACGACGAGCCCGTCGTCGCACACCGCGATGCCGGCGACGTTGTGGCCGCCACCCCGGACGGCGATCTCCAGGTCGTGGTCGCGGGCGAAGCGCACGGCCGCCGCCACGTCTTCCGTCCCACTGCACCGGGCCACCAGCCGGGGGCGCCGGTCGACCGCGCCGTTCCACACGGCCCGGGCGGTGTCGTAGTCCGCGTGGTCGGCGGTGATCAGCTCACCGCGGAACCCGTCCATCGTCGTCGTCATCGCGGTCATCGCGATCGCCTCCTCGCCCCATGCGGCCATCGCACCGCCACGGACCGCCGCCGTGAAGTCAGGAATCTGGACTTCCCGGGCACCCCGGAGGGCGGGACACTGGCGTCGTGCGGACGTACGGCCAGTACTGCCCGATCGCCCGCGGCGCCGAGATCTTCGCGGAGCGCTGGACGCCGCTGATCATCCGCAACCTGCACCTGGGTTGCGGGAGCTTCGGCGAGATCCTGGAGGGCGCCCCGGGGCTGTCCCGCACCCTGCTCTCACAGCGGCTCAAGCAGCTCGAACGGTTCGGCATCGTCGCGTCGACAGCCACGCCCGGCCGCCGCGGCCGCCACTACGAGCTGACGCCCGCCGGTCACGACCTCTTCGCGGTCTGCAGGTCGCTGGGCGAATGGGGAGCCCACTGGCTCGAGATCGCCCCGGAGCACCTGGACCCGTTCGTGGCCCTGTGGTCGATGTGCAACATGCTCCGCCGGGACCGGCTCCCCGAGCGCCGCGTCGTCATCCGCTTCGACTTCACGGGCCGCCGCCGCCCGGAGCGGTACTGGCTCCTGGTCGAGCGCGGCGACACCGAGATCTGCAAGACCTACCCCGGCCTGGACGAGGACCTCTTCGTCACGGCCGAGGCCGAGGCCTTCGTGAAGTGGCACGCCGGGCAGCTCAGCTGGGCCGAAGCCGTGCGCGACGGCCGGATCCGGCTCCACGGGCCCACGTGGCTGGTGCGGGCGTTCCCCACCTGGAACGCCCGCAGCGGCTTCGCCCACATCACGCCCGCGGCAGGCGCCGGGACGGCTACGTCTCGACGATCTTCCAGTACGAGTCCTTGCGCGCGACCTTCCCCTCGCGGAACTCCCAGTGGTCGCAGCCGCGCACGCGTACCGGACGCCCGTCGGCCGCCGTCCCGGTGAGCAGCCACTCCGAGACCCCGAGGTCACCGCTGACCCAGTGCCGCGCGTCGCCGTAGTGGACGTCGGGCAGTCCGGCGAAGCGCGAGGCCAGCGCGTCGCGCACCGCTGCCTTCCCGGTGACGCGCGTGCCCCAGGGATCGGGCCCGCGCGGCATGTCGAGGGCGCAGTCCTCGGCGAAGAACTCCATGATCGCGTCGAGGTCGTGCGCGTTGAACGCGTCGGCGATCGCCTCCAGCGTCTCGACCGATGCCCCGTGCCGGACAACCGTGTCCCGATCAGTCATGGCCGACCTCCTCGCGATGCGCGCTCAGGTGCCGGCGATTGTCCACCCGCGGGTTGCCGCGTCCAGAGCGAATGCCTCCGGGGCCGCGGGCCTGGGATGCGCGGCCCGCAGGTGCTAGCGTCACCCCCCGAACGAACGGTCGGTTGAGTGACACCAACGGAGGCACCGCCGATGGCGCCCGTCCTGCGCAGCTACGTGAGCGGTGACTGGCACCGCCCCACCGAGGAGGGCCGGCCGCTGCACGACGCGGTGACCGGTGCGGAGATCGCCCGGATCTCCTCGGCCGGTGTCGACTTCGCCGCCGCGCTCGACCACGGCCGCCGCGTCGGCGGCCCCGCGCTGCGCGAGCTCACCTTCCACCAGCGCGCCGCCCTGCTGAAAGCCCTCGGTCAGCACCTGCGCGAGCACCGCGAGCACCTCTACGCCGTCTCCGCTCAGACCGGCGCCACTCTCGGCGACTCGAAGTTCGACGTCGACGGCGGCATCGGCGTGCTGCTCGCCTTCGCCTCGAAGGGCCGCCGCGAGCTGCCCAACGACACGTTCTACGTCGAGGGCGGCGTCGAGCCGCTCGGCCGCGGCGGCACGTTCGTCGGCCAGCACGTCTGCACGCCGTTGCACGGGGTGGCGGTGCAGATCAACGCGTTCAACTTCCCGGTGTGGGGGCCCCTGGAGAAGCTCGCGCCCGCGTTCCTCGCCGGGGTGCCCTCGCTGATCAAGCCGGCCAGCCCCACCGCCTTCCTCACCGCGGCGCTCGTGGAGCTGATCGTCGAGTCCGGGTTGCTGCCCGAGGGCTCGCTGCAGTTCGTGGCCGGCAGCACCGGCGACCTGCTCGACCACCTCACCGAGCAGGACCTCGTCTCGTTCACCGGCTCGGCGTCCACCGCCGCCACCCTGCGCACGCACCCCGCGGTCGTGCGCCACGCGGTGCGGTTCACCGCCGAGGCCGACTCGCTCAACCTCTCCGTGCTCGGCCCCGACGCCGCCCCGGGCACGCCGGAGTTCGACCTGTACGTGAAGGGCCTCGTCGCCGAGATGACGGTCAAGGCGGGCCAGAAGTGCACGGCGATCCGGCGGGCGTTCGTGCCGGAGCAGCACGTCGACGCCGTGGTCGAGGCCGTCTCCGCGCGCCTGGCGCGCACGACGATCGGCAACCCGGCGAGCGAGGGCGTGCGGATGGGGGCGCTCGCGAGCCTGGAGCAGCGCGAGGAGGTGCGCCGCGGCGTCAAGGCGCTGGCCGACGCCGGGCGGATCGTGTTCGGTGACCCCGAGAAGGTCGAGGTGGTCGACGCCGACCCTGAGCGCGGCGCGTTCGTCTCGCCGATCCTGCTGGTCGGCGACCCCGAGCGGGCCGAGCCGCACGAGGTGGAGGCGTTCGGCCCGGTGTCCACCGTGCTCCCCTACGCGAGCACCGCGCAGCTGGTGGACTACGCCGCGCGCGGCCGGGGCAGCCTCGCCGGCTCCGTCGTCACCGCCGATCCGGCGTTCGCGCGCGACGTGGTGCTCGGCGTGGCCCCGTGGCACGGGCGGCTGCTCGTGCTGAACGAGGCGGACGCGAAGGAGTCCACCGGGCACGGATCGCCGCTCCCGGCGCTGGTGCACGGCGGCCCCGGCCGCGCGGGCGGCGGCGAGGAGATGGGCGGCATCCGCGGCGTGCTGCACCACATGCAGCGCACGGCGGTGCAGGCCGACCCGGACACCCTGACCGCGATCACCGGCCGCTGGGTGCCGGGCTCGCGGCGCACGGTCACCGACGTCCACCCGTTCCGCAAGCACCTGGAGGAGCTGCGCCCCGGCGACACGATCGTCGCGGGGCCGCGCCGGGTCACCCAGTCCGACGTCGAGCACTTCGCGGAGTTCACCGGCGACACCTTCTACGCCCACATGGACGCCGAGGCGGCCGCGGCCAACCCGCTCTTCGGCGAGCGCGTGGCCCACGGCTACCTCGTGGTGTCGCTCGCAGCGGGCCTGTTCGTCGACCCCGACCCGGGCCCCGTGCTGGCCAACTTCGGCGTCGACGACCTGCGCTTCCTCACGCCGGTGAAGTTCGGCGACGAGCTGACCGTCACGCTCACCTGCAAGCAGCTCACACCGCGGGACACGGCGGGGTACGGCGAGGTCCGCTGGGACGCCGACGTCACGCGCCAGGACGGGGAGTCGGTGGCGCGCTACGACGTGCTGACGCTGGTGGCCGAGAAGCCGGCGGAGAAGGAGGGGCAGCGGTGACGACGACCCAACGGCGGCTCGGCGAGGCACCACCCGCCGACCTGCTGGACCCGACCGAGCGGATGTCGATCGACGAGCTGCGGGCGCTGCAGCTGGAGCGGCTGCGCTGGACGCTCCGGCACGCGTACGACAACGTGCCGTTCTACCGGGCGAGCTTCGACGCGGCCGGCGTGCACCCCGACGACTGCAAGGAGCTCGCCGACCTCGCGAAGTTCCCCACCACCTCCAAGGCAGACCTGCGCGACAACTACCCGTTCGGCATGTTCGCGGTGCCGCAGGAGCAGGTGCGTCGCATCCACGCCTCGTCGGGCACCACGGGCAAGCCGACGGTGGTGGGCTACACCGAACGCGACATCCGCACCTGGTCCACCCTCATGGCCCGCTCGATCCGGGCGGCGGGCGGCCGACCCGGCCACAAGGTGCACGTCGCCTACGGGTACGGCCTGTTCACCGGCGGCCTGGGCGCGCACTACGGCGCGGAGGAGCTGGGGGCCACGGTCATCCCGGTGTCGGGGGGCATGACCCCGCGGCAGGTCCAGCTGATCCAGGACTTCCGCCCCGAGATCATCATGGTCACCCCGTCGTACATGCTCACGATCATCGACGAGTTCGAGAAGCAGGGCATCGACCCGGCCTCCTCGTCGTTGCGGGTCGGGATCTTCGGCGCCGAGCCGTGGACCGAGCAGATGCGCGGCGAGATCGAGAACCGCACGGGCATGCACGCCGTGGACATCTACGGGCTGTCGGAGGTGATGGGTCCCGGCGTCTCGCAGGAGTGCGTCGAGACCAAGGACGGGCTGCACGTCTGGGAGGACGCCTTCTACCCCGAGGTCATCGACCCGATCGACGGCACGCCGCTGGCCGAGGGCGAGGAGGGCGAGCTCCTGTTCACCTCGCTCACCAAGGAGGCGCTGCCGATCATCCGCTACCGCACCCGCGACCTCACCCGGCTGCTGCCGGGCACCGCGCGCCCGGCCATGCGCCGGATGCAGAAGATCACCGGCCGCAGCGACGACATGATCATCCTGCGGGGCGTGAACGTGTTCCCCACCCAGATCGAGGAGGTCGTCCTGCGCACCGCGGGCCTCGCCCCGCACTTCCAGCTCGTGCTCACCACGGAGGGGCGGCTCGACGCGATGACCGTGCGGGTGGAGGCGCGGCCCGATTGCCCGCCCGACCGGCGCACGGCGGCGGCGCAGGAGCTGGTCACAACCGTCAAGGACACGGTCGGGGTGAGCGTGCACTGCGAGGTCGTCGACCCGGAGACCCTCGAGCGGTCGGTGGGCAAGCTCCAGCGCCTGAAGGACCAGCGCCACCGGGAGTGACCTGGAGAGCCGAATCCTGCGCCCCGGGGTCGTCGAAACCTCCGGCTCCACCCCTCCGGGGGAAGCCAGCCTCCTGGTGGCGTCGCGCGCCGGCGGGGCAGGCACTGGCCTGCCCGCGAAGCCTGCCCGTAGGGGCCGCAGAGGCTCGCAGGTCCAGGGGCGCGAAGCAATCGCGGAGCGACGCCGGAGGCGCCCTTGACCTGGGAGGGGCGGCCCCGCACGATGCGCGGCGCCACCAGGAGGGGCTGGCCGCCCGAAAGCCGCACGACCGGGGGAACCCGGACGCGCTCACCGCGGGCGACCGTGCGGGCACGCTGCTCTAGGCTGCCTCTCCACCGCACCCCCGGAGCCGCCACCGTGATCAACGACGACGAGCGCATCGCCTTGTTCCTCGACTACGAGAACCTGGCGATCGGGGCGCGCGACGGGCTCGGCGTGGCGCCGTTCGACTTCGGGCCGGTGGCCGACGCGCTCGCCGAGCGCGGGCGCGTGGTCGCGCGGCGGGCCTACGCGGACTGGTCGTCCTTCGACGAGGACCGCAGGTTGCTGGCCAGGGCGCAGGTGGAGCTCATCGAGATCCCGCAGCGCGTCGGCGGCTCCCGCAAGAACGCGGCGGACATCAAGATGGCGGTCGACGCGATCGAGATGGCGTTCGCGCGCGGGTTCATCACCACGTTCGCGATCTGCACGGGCGACTCCGACTTCACCCCGCTGGTGCACAAGCTGCGCGAGCTCGACAAACGGGTGATCGGGATCGGTGTGCAGTCCTCGACGTCGGCGCTCCTGCCGCCTGCCTGCGACGAGTTCCTGTTCTACGACCGGCTGCCCGGGGTGGAGCCGGGACAGCCGGCCCGCCGCGGCCGCAGCCGGTCACGCCCGCAGGTGGTGCTGGACGTGGCGCCCGCCGAGCCGGCCCCGCAGCCCGTGGAGCAGCCGCCGCCTGCCGAGCAGGCGACGCAGGCGGAGGACGGGGACGCCGCGCAGCTCATCACCAGCACCCTCGCCGGGCTGCAGCGTCACGCCGACGGCCCGGTGCTCGCATCCCGCCTCAAGCGGGCGGTGCTGCGCAAGGACCCGACGTTCGACGAGGCCGAGCTGGGGTTCCGGGGCTTCGGTGAGCTCCTGCGGCACCTGGAGAGCCAACACGTCCTCGAGCTGCGCGCCGGGTCGGCGCAGGGCGACCCGGAGGTCACCTTCCCCGAGGACGGCACGGAGGTCGACGACGCGTTCGCGCTGCTCGTCGACGTGGTGCGGCAGTTGCAGGCGCCCGGGTCACCGCCGCCGCTCTCCGGGCTGAAGGACCAGCTGCGCAAGCGGCAGCCGGACTTCAGCGAGAAGCGCTACGGCTTCAACACGTTCCTGTCCTTCGCGAAGGCCGCCCGCGCCCGCGGCCTGATCGACATGACGTGGGACGTGGCGTCGAGCGAGTACCTGCTGCGCGTGCCCGACTGAGGGGTCAGGCCTGCTGCTGTCCCTGCTGCTGGGCCGCCTCCTGCTGGGCGACCTCGCGGCGCACGGCGTCCATGTCGACGGCGCGCACCTGCCCGATGAGGTCCTCGAGGGCCGCGGCGGGCAGCGCGCCGGGCTGCGCGTAGAGCACGACGCCGTCGCGGACCGCCATCAGCGTGGGGATCGACGAGATGCCGAACGCCTGCGCGAGTTCGACCTGGGCCTCGGTGTCGACCTTGCCGAACGTGATGTCCTCATGGGCCTGCGACGCCTCTTCGAACACGGGCGCGAACTGCTTGCACGGGCCGCACCAGGACGCCCAGAAGTCGACGAGCACGGTGCCATCCGCGCCGACGACGTCGTTGAAGTTCTCGGTGGTCAACTCGATCGTGGCCATGGGTGGTCCAACGACTCCCCTCCCCGGCGTGTTCCCGGTGCCCGCCCGATCACGACTCCGTGGTGGCCGTCACCAGCCAGGCCGCGGAGTCAAGCTCGACCCCGCGGGACGTGTGGTGGGCCGCCAGCATCGCGTGCAGGTCGGCGAGGGCGCGGGCGCGGGTGGACGGGTCGAGTTCGGCGACCATCCAGCGCAGCAACCCGGCGACGAACGCGTGGGCGGTGTCGGGGTCGGGGCCGAAGTTCAGGGGTTCGCGCACGTCCGCGATCTCGACGCGGGTGTAGCCCGCGCCGCCCAGCAGGTCTCGGATGCGGACCGGGTCGGCGAGGCCGAACGGGCCGGGTGCGCCCTCGGGCGGGGCCGGCAGGTCCCGGCCGGCGGCCAGCGCGTGGGTGATCTCGGCCAGCCACGGGTTGTGCGCGAGCCCCTGCCAGACCAGCAGCACGGCCCGCCCGCCGGGCCGCGTGGCGCGGGCCAGGTTGGCGAACGCGGCCTGCGGGTCGCCGAAGAACATCGCGCCCGTGCGGCTGAGCACGATGTCGAACTCGCCCGTGCGGAACGGGTGCACCTGGGCGTCGCCCTGCACGTAGCGGACGTTCGCGCCGCCTGCCCGCTGGGCGACCTCGATCATGGCCCCGGACAGGTCGATGCCGGTGGCGGAGCCGGGCTCCGCCCGCCGGGCGGCCTCCCGCGTGGTGGCGCCGGTGCCGCACCCGACGTCCAGGACGTGGTCGCCGGGGCGGATCGCCGCCGCCGCGAACAGCGGGGGGTCGTACCCGGCCACTGCGCGTTCGAACGCGCCGGCGTGAGCGGCCCAGTACTCGCCCTCGGCGCCGTCCCACGCCTGCGCCTGCGCGGCGTTCGCGGGGTCGACGGTGCCCGTCATGGTGGAAGTCATACACCGGATCGTGCGCGGATGGGCACGACCTGCGGATCCGTATCGGTCACGGAGAAGTCGGTAGCCGCTACGGATCCCGCGGCCGGCGCCGACGCGCACGCTCGCCACCATGCGGAGAACCACCACCACCGACGTGCTCGTCGTCGGCGCCGGGCCGGCCGGGCTCGCCACCGCGCTCACCGCGCTGCGCCACGGCGCCCGCGTCCTCGTCGTCGAGCGGCGGACCGGCACCTCCACCGTGCCGCGCGCCACCGGCGTGAGCACGCGCACGATGGAGCTCTTCCGGTTCTGGGGCGTCGACCTCGCGGTCCGCGCGGGCGGTGTCGACTGCGACCCGCGCGTGGCCGTCACGCACACGCTCGCCGCCGCACCGGACGAGCTCGTGCCGTTCACCTACCCGTCGATCCGGGAGTCGCTGGCCGTGAGCCCCGCCTACCCGGCCGTATGCGCGCAGGACCACATCGAGCCCGTGCTCGCCGCGGAGATCCGCAGGCTCGGGGGCGAGATCCGCTTCGGCACCACCCTGACCGGTCTGGACACCGCGCCCGACGGGGTGCGGGCCGCGCTCGGCCCCGCGGGCGCGGTGCGGGCGCGGTACGTGGTGGGCGCCGACGGCCCGCGCAGCGCCGTGCGCGCCGCGGTGGGGATCGGCTGGGAGCACCTCGGCTCGCTCGGCGAGTTCGTCAACGTGCTCTTCCGCCCCGATCTCGGCGCCCTGCTCGGCAGGCGGCTGCCGGGGATCGTCTTCGTGAAGCACCCCGACGCCGAGTGCGTGCTGGTGCCGGTCGGGGCGGGCCGCTGGACCGCGACGCGGCGGTGGGATCCGGTGCGCGGGGAGAGCGCTGCTGACTACACGCCCGCCCGCTGGACCGCGCTGCTGCGCACCGCCACGGGGATCTCCGGGCTGGAGCCCGAGTTCCTCGCGTCCGGAGCCTTCACGATGGCCGCGGACGTCGCGACGACCGTGCGGGCCGGCCCGGCCTTCGTGGTGGGTGACGCCGCGCACCGGATGACGCCGATGGGCGGGATCGGCATGAACACCGCGATCCACGACGGGCACGAGCTGGGGTGGCGGCTGGCGTGGGCCGTGCGCGGCATCGCCGGCGAGGCGTTGGTCGACAGCTACGCGGCCGAACGCGGGCCGCTCGGCCGGGCGCTCGCCGCCCGCTCGCTGCTCGAGGAGCGCCGGCCCGACGACGGCCTGCCCACCGACCTGGGCCGCACCTACCGCTCCCCCGTGATCGCCGACGACGGCGCGGCGCCCGCGCGGGGGCACGTCCGCACGGCCCGGCCCGGCGAGCGCGCCCCGCACGTCTGGGTGCGCCGGCACGGGCGGCGGGTGAGCGTGCTCGACCTGTTCGAGGACCGGATGACCGTGCTGACCGGCCCGGCGGGCGCGGGCTGGACAGGGGCGACGCGCGGCCGTGGTCACGTGCCGCTGCAGGTGCTCGTGGCCGGGCGCGACCTGCCCGACCCGCGCGGCGCCCTGCGCACGGCGTACCGGCTGGGCCCGGACTCGGCCGTGCTGGTGCGCCCCGACGGGGTCGTGGCCTGGCGCCACGACGGGCGCTGCGCCGATCCCGGCCCGGCACTGGCACGCGCGGTGGACGCGGCACTGGGCAGGCGCGTCCCGGAGGCCGCCCGGGTCGCGTGAGCCCGGGCCGGGTCACGGTCAGGCCCATCTCCGCAGGTCCCGGCGGCTCGCCGCGCCGGTCTTCGCGAGCAGGTTCGCGACGTGGGTCTCCACGGTGCGCCGCGAGAGCACGAGCCGCTGCGCCACCTCGGCGTTGGTCAGGCCCCGCGCGACGAGCGCGAGCACCTCGGCTTCCCGGCCGGTGACGCCGAGCGCGGCGAGCGGCGGCGGCACGACGGAGCCGCCGCGGCGGCGGGTGGTGGGTGCCCCGGCGCGGCGGAGCAGGTCGCGGCACGCCCGTTCGAGGTGGGCGTCGCCCGCCTGGTGGTGGGCGTCCAGGTCGGCACGGAGCCCGGCGACGGGGTCGCCCCAGCCCTCGGCGGCCGCGCACTCCCACACCACCAGGCGCAGCAGCCGTCGCCACCACGGCCTGCGGGCCAGGGCGGCGTCGGCGGCGTCCAGGTGGGCGGCCGCGTCCGCCGGGCGCCCGGCCCGCCCGGCCGCCACGGCGTCGGCGTAGCGCAGGCTCGCCCGGATCGGGCGCGACAGCCCGCCCGCCACGGCGGCGAGCTGGGCGCGGGCCTCGGCGACGCGGTCGTCGGCCGCGGTGCGCAGGAGCAGCCACAGCCCGATCGGGCTGAGCAGCACGATCCCCCGGTCGCGCTTCACCAGCGGCACGGTGGGGTCCATCTCCGCGACCGCGCGCCGCAGGTCGTGCTCCAGCAACGGCGCCATCGCCGTGGTGAATCCCCGGAACGGGTTGGCGCCCGACTCCCCGTCGCCCGCGGCCGCGAGTGCCGCGGCGGCCCCGGCCGCGTCACCGCCCGCCGCCCGGTAGGCCGCCACCTGCACGAGCGCCTGCGCCCGCAGCTGGGGCAGCCGGAGCCGGTCGGCGGCGTCCGCGGCGCGGCGAGCCAGCTCCTCCGCCGGGCCCGGACCGCGGGTGTGCAGGGCGTGGTCGGACGCGATGAGCTCGATCGCGGCGAGCTGGGCCAGCATCCCGGCGTCGGTGGCGAGCTCCCGGGCACGGCGCAGCGTCGGGATCTCGTCGTCGTCCAGCACCTCGAGCATCCCGGTGCCGAAGAGCGCGGTGACGCGCCACGGGGTGAGGCCGTGCTCCGCGGCCACCTGCGCGGCCCGGCGGTAGGCTGCACCGGCCGCCGCGAGGTCGGTCTGCCACCGGGTCCGCGCGGCCGCCCCCAGCGCCTCGCAGAGCACGGCCGGTGCACCGGAGCGCTCCGCCACCACCACCGCCTCTTCCGCGAGCGCGGCGGCCTCGTCGGTGCGTCCGGCGCCGAACGCGGCGTCGGCGCGCAGCACGGTGGAGCGCGGATCGTCCGGTCGTCCCGCCCGCTCCACGTACTCCTCGGCGGTGCTCCACCGCGCCGCGGTCACGGCCGTGCGGGCGAGCCGCAGGCACACCTCGGCGTGGGCGTCGCCGGTGAGGGCGTCGACGTGCGCGGCGCCGAGCGCGAGCGCCTCGTCGGCGCGCCCGGCGAGCGTCAGCACGCTCACCCGCTCGCCGACGATCTCGGCGGCGGTCCCGGGCCCCGGTGCGGCGGCCGCGGCGCGGGCCAGCAGCGCGTCCGCCGAGTGCAGCGCACCCCGGTCGGCCGCGCGCCGGGCCAGCCGCAGCAGTACGGCGGCCGCGTCGCGCGGGCGGCCCGCGTCGACGTAGAGCTGCGCGGCCATCGGCTCGTCGTCGGGCCCGGCGCGCGCGGCCAGCACGTCCGCGGCCCGGGCGGAGAGCGCGGCACGTTCCGGGGGCAGCAGGGTTGCGAGCACGGCGTCACGGGCGAGGGCGTGCGGCCACCGCAGGCCTGCGCCGTCCGCCCGGACCACCAGCCCGACGTCGACGGCCCGGCGCAGCGCGCCGACGACACCCGGCTCCCCCACCCCGCTGACCTGGGCGAGCAGCTGCCAGTCCGGGTCGGGGCCGAGCACGGCGGCGGCGTGCAGCACGGTGCGACCGGCCTCGTCGAGGGCGGCGAGCCGCCCGTCGACCAGCGCCGCGAGGGAGGGCGGCACCTCCCGGTCGCTCCCGGCGAGCAGCTCCTCGGCGAGGAACGGCAGGCCGTCCGAGCGCTCGTAGAGGTGCCGGACCTCCTCCGGGGGCAACGGCCGCCCGCCGCGGCAGGCCGCCGCGAGGGCGCCGACGTCGGCCTCCCCCAACCGGTGCAGGCGCACCGTGGTGGCCCCGGGCAGCGCGCGCAGCCGTGCGGCCACCGCCGCACCCGCCGCCTCGTCGCGGCACGACACGGCCACGAGCACGGGGCGGTCCGCGACGGCCGCCGCGAGGTAGCCGACGATGGCGAGCGTGTCCTCGTCGGCCCAGTGCAGATCCTCGAGCCGCAGCAGGCACCCGGTGGACGCCAGCTCGCCCGCGACGCGCAGCACGCCCTCCCCGAGCACGACGGCGGGGTCGGCGGTGGGCACCCCGTCCGGTGCGCCCGCACCCCCGGTGACGAGGGCGTCGAGGGCCGGCAGGTAGGGCCGGACGGCGGCGGACGCCCGCACGCCGGGCGCGTCGAGCCTGCGGACCACCGCCTCGGCGATAGCCCGGTAGCTGCCCCCGCCCTGCACCGCCCGGCCGGCGAGCACGGGCAACCCGGCCTCGGCCGCGGCGGACGCGGCCGCGTCGAGCAGCCGGGTCTTGCCCACGCCGGCCTCGCCGAGCACGACCAGCGCGCCCCCGCGCCCGGCCGCGGCGGCGGCCACCAGCCGGCGCACGAGCGCCAGTTCGCCCGCCCGGCCCACGACCACCGGGCAGCGCTGCACCGACATCACGCCATCAGTACAGCGCTTCCGCCGCCTGAGGTCAGGCCTTGCTCTTCTGCAGCTCCGGCCAGCCCTCGTCGTCCCACACCAGCGTCTGGATGGCCAGCTTGGGCGCGCCGCCGTCCGACTTGTCGTAGTAGTGGTAGGCGATCACGTCGTCGGACGCGGACTGCCCGCCCGGCCCGACGCGGTCGCCCTCGTCCACGAGCACCGTGGTCCCGCCGCCCTCGAGCAGCTTGCGGCCCTCCCGGTCGACGTAGGGCCCGGTGACCTTCTTCGAGCGCCCGACCATGATCTTGTAGTCGCTGTCGACGCCCTGGCAGCACTGCCCCCACGAGGTGAACAGGTAGTAGTAGCCGTCGTTCTTCACGATGTAGGCCGCCTCGATGGCGTTGGGCGCCGCCTTGCGGTCCGCGATGTGCAGCGGCTCCTTGTCGGGGTCGGCGAGCTTGCCGGACGGCCAGTCCAGCTTCACCATCCTGATCCCGCTCCAGTAGGAGCCGAACGCCATCCACGGCGTGCCCGACCCGTCCTCGACGATGCCCGGGTCGATCGCGTTGTAGTCGTCGTCGGGCTCGGAGCGGATGACCTCACCGCGGTCGACCCACTCGTAGGCCGGGTCGGCCGGGTCGAGCGTCTCGTTGGTGGCCAGCCCGATCACCGAGCCGTTCTTCCCCCAGGTGGAGGCCGCGTAGTACAGGTAGTACATGCCGTTGGCCTCGTAGACCTCCGGGGCCCAGAGGTTCTTCACCCCGGGCACCGCCTCGGTGATCCACTCCGGGATCTCGTCCCAGACCGTGCCCTCGTAGGTCCAGTCGTGCCCGTCCGCCGACGAGCGGATCTGGATGTTGCCCCCGCCCTTGCCCGGCTCGCCGGTGCCGAACACGTACCAGTCGTCGCCCCCGCCGCCCGCGACCAGCCCCGGGTCGTGCGCCGCGAGGTCACCGCTGAGCCGCCACGGCTCCTCCGCCTGCGCGGGTGCGGGGGCCGCCGACGCGGCGGGTGGTGCCACGACCCCGGACAGCCCGGCCAGTGCAGCGAGGACGGTGAGGAACGGCGCGAGTCGCACGGGCGTCATCCGTTCTGCGCGAGGGACAGGGCACCCGCGACGACCCCGCTGAGCAAGATCGTCGTGAGGCGGCGGTCAGCCTATGCGGGAACCGGCCATTCACAACGACCTGACACTCGGAGAATCACTCAATCGTGATTTGCATCACTCGACCGCGCCGAGCGGCGGACTTGCTATAGCGATTTCTACCAGTTTCTAGTGGAGGCGGAATGCTTTTGTCATCACCTCGCGACCCTCCCGGGCCAACTCGAGGAATTCGCCGGCGCCGTGGTCCTTCCACTCGCGCGCGGCGCGCACGAGCGCCCCCATCGCTGCGGCGTGGAACGAACCGCCCACGGAGATGCGGGCCACCCCGGCCTCCGCCAGCTCCTCGAGCGGCGCCATCCCCGGCACGAGGAGCACGTTCACCGGCCGGTCGACCGACGACACCACGCTGCGGATGTCGCCGAGCTCCACCAGCCCGGGCGCGTACAGCACCTCGGCACCGGCCTCCTGGTAGGCCTGCAGCCGCTCGATCGTGTCGCCGAGGTCGGGGTTGCCGCGGATGAAGTTCTCCGCCCGCGCCGTCAGCACCAGCCCCCGGCCCAGCTGCGCAGCCTCCGCCGCGGCCTCGACCCGCTCGACGGCCAGCCCGATGTCGTGGATCTCCGGTTCGGCCCCCACGCTGTAGTCCTCGATCGAGCACCCGGCCAGCCCGATCTCCACAGCCTCCGCCACCGTGCTCGCCACCTCGCCGGGGTCGTCGCCCCACCCGTCCTCGAGATCGGCCGACACCGGGACGTCCACGCACAGCGCCACCGCCGCCGCGTGCTCCAGCGTGCTCGTGGCGCCCGCCGCGCCGTCGACCAGACCGGCGGTGGCCGCGAACCCGCTGCTCGTGGTGGCGAGCGCCGCGAAACCCAGCGTGGCCAGCACCTTCGCCGACCCCTCGTCCCACGGGTTGGGCATCAGCAACGGCTCGCCGGGCACGTGCAGGGCCCGGAAGCGCGCGGTCATGTCGGTGCCGGTCAGATCACTGCTGGTCAGCCTGGTCGCCACCGGGCGACCGTACCGAGGGACACCGACGTCCGGACCATCGGTTGCATCAGGCGCGTCAGCGGGCCTGGCGCCGCCCACCGTCGGCCGGGGTGTCGCCGAGGGCCCGCACCAGGTCCTCGCGGGCGCGGGCCACGCGCGACCGGATCGTGCCCACCGGGCACCCGCACACCTCGGCCGCCTCCGCGTAGCTCAGGTCGAGCACCTGGGTGAGCACGAACGCCTCGTGCCGGTCGGGGTGCAGCGCGGCCACCAGCTGCCCGAGCAGCACCGCCTCCTCGCCCGCGCGGCGCACCGCGCCGGTGCGCTCGGTCAGCGCCACCGCGTCCCAGTCGCCCACCGCGGTGGTGCGGGGCCGACGGCCCGCCGCGCGCACGGCGTCAGCGGCCACGCGCCGGGCGATCGACAGCAGCCAGGTGCGCGCCGACGCCGCGGCCTCGAACCGGGGCAGGGAGCCGACAGCCCGCAGGTACGTCTCCTGCGCGAGGTCCTCCGCCTGCCCGGGATCGGCGAGGTGCGAAACGAACCGCAGCACGTCGCGCTGCGTGGCCCGGACGAACGCCGCGAGCGCCGCGCGGTCGCCCCGGCCCGCCGCGAGCGCCCACCCGGTGACCTGCTCGTCGTCCGGTCGCTCGGCCATGGCGCTCACAGTAGCCAGGGGCGGGCGCGGGAACCGCGGGGGCGGTCGTTGCGACCATAGACACATGCGCTGCGAGGACTGCCGGGATGCGATTTCGGCGCGGCTGGACGGGGAGGACCCCGGGGTGTCGGGCGCCGACGCCGGGGCGGTCGACCGGCACCTCGAGGGGTGCGCCGCCTGCCGCACCTTCGCCGACCGGGCGGCGCACGTCACCCGGCTCACCCGGCTGCGGCCGGCCGAGGACCTCCCCGACGTCCTGCCGGGGCTCCTGGACGCGCTCGACGCGGGCGAGTCCCGCGCCGAACCGGCCGATCCGCCCCGGCGCACCTGGCGCGCGCTCGCCCGCGAGACCGTCCGCGCCGCCCTCGCGGTGCTCGCGGTCGGTCAGCTGGCACTGGCGCTGAGCGGGATCGTCGCCGCGGCCGGAGCCGGCCCGGGGCACCTGGCGGGCGCCAGCATCGCGCACTTCTCCCACGAGAGCGCGGCCTGGAACCTCGCGCTCGGGGTGGCGTTCGCCTTCGCCGCCGCCGGGGCCCGCCGCCGGGCGGCCGGCCTGGTGCCGGTGATCGGGGCGTTCGTGGCGCTGCTCGTGGCCCTCAGTGCCATGGACCTGCTCGCCGGGCACGTCGAGGTGGGCCGGCTCGCCGGGCACCTGCCCGTGGTCGCGGGCCTCGTCCTGCTGCTGCTGCACAGCAGGTTCGGCCACGACGGCGGCGGCCGGGCCGAGGACCAGCCGCCCGGGTTCGGCGCCCGCTCCGAGGACCGCGCGTTCGGCAGCGACGGCGTGCGCCGCGACGGGCTCGCGGGCGGGGCCACGGCACACCACCGGGCGGCCTGACCGGGCTCCCCGCGATCGCGGGAACCGGGGGCGGCGCGCGAGCGACCACTCGGGGTGATGCCTCTCGTCACCACGTCCCGCCCCGCGGCCCTGCTCCCCTGGCTCGGCACCGCCGGGCGGCTCCTGCTCGGCGGGGTCTGGCTCGCCGCGGGCGCGTCCAAGATCACCGATCTGGACGCGTCCGTGCGCGCCGTCCGCGCCTACCGCCTCCTGCCCGAGACGGCCGCGCAGGTCGTCGGGGCCGGGTTGCCGCTGGTGGAGCTGCTCCTGGGCGTGCTGCTCGTCGCCGGAGCCGGGGTCAGGGCCGCCGCGGTGGTCTCCGCGGTGCTCATGCTCGGGTTCGTCGTCGGGATCGCGTCCGCCTGGGCGCGCGGGCTGCGGATCGACTGCGGCTGCTTCGGGTCCGGCGGCGAGCTCGCCGCGGGGCAGGACCCCACGTACGGGATCGAGCTCGCCCGCGACGCCGCGCTGCTCGTGCTCGCCCTCCTCCTCGCCCGGTGGCCCACCGGGCGGTTCTCCCTCGACGGCCTGACGGCCCGCCACGTCACCAAGGAGCCCTCCTGATGCCTCGCCGCCCCACCCCCGCCGTCCGGCGCGGCGGCCCGTCGACCCTCACGGTCGCCGCGGTCGTCGTGCTGGTGCTGTTCGCCGGTGCCGTCGGGTTCGGCGTCTACCGCGCCGGGGCGCGCGACGGTGCGCTGCCCGCGGGGGCCACCGCCGAGGGCGTCACGGTGGGCGATCCCGGCGCGCCGGCCACGATCGACCTCTACCTGGACTTCCAGTGCCCGGCGTGCGCGCAGTACGAGCAGCGCACGGCCGCCACCATCGACCAGCTCGTGGCGTCCGGGCAGGCCGAGGTCGTCTACCACCCGGTGGCGTACCTGAACCGCTTCTCCAGCACGCGGTACTCCAGCCGCTCGTCCGCGGCCGCGGGCTGCGCCGCCGACGCGGGGGTGCTCCCCCGCTTCGCGCAGCTGCTCTACGCCCACCAGCCGCCCGAGGGCGGCTCCGGCCTGCCGGACGATCAGCTCGTCGCGCTCGGCACGCAGGCGGGCGCAGGTGCCGACTTCGGCGCCTGCGTACAGGACGGCCGGTACGCCGACTGGTCCCGGTCGGTCACCGACGCGGCTTCGCAGGCCGGGGTCAACGCGACGCCCACCGTGATCGTGAACGGACGCGAGGTGGATCACACCGCCGAGGCGCTCCGCACCGCCGTCACGACCGGCTGAGCCGCCTCCCCGGCCGTATCCTCGCGTTCGACAGCCGGTCGGGGGGAGGCGATGGCGGGGTGGCGATGACGCCGGGCAACCTCGTCGAGCCGTCGCAGCGGGTGTCGGTGGGCTGGGTCGTCCGGTTCTCGCTCGCCTGGATCGGGCTGTACGCCGGGCTCTTCGGGCCGCTGCAGGTGCTGCTGCCCCAGCAGGTCGAGGCGCTCGCGCCCGCCGACAAGGAGGCCACGCTCGCCCTCGTGCTCGCGGCGGGCGCGGTGTGCACGCTCGTGGCCAACCCGCTGTTCGGGGCGCTGTCGGACCGCACCCGCTCGCGGTTCGGGCGCCGCAGGCCCTGGATCGCGGTCGGCTTCGGGGCGGGCGCCGTCGCGATCGCGCTGCTCGCCGCGGCGCCGGCCGTGCCGTTCGTCGTGCTCGGGTGGTGCGCGGTGCAGGTCCTGCTGAACGCCCCGCTCGCGGCGCTCAGCGCCGCCGTGCCCGACGAGGTGCCCGCCGCGCAGCGCGGCACGGCCGCGGGGTACCTCGGCCTCGCGTTCATCGTCGGGGTCGGCACCGGCACCGGGCTCGCGGTGCTCGGCGGCAGCACCGAGGTCGGGTACGTCCTGTGCGCGCTCGCCGCCCTGGGGTTCAGCCTGCCCTTCGTGCTGGTGGGGCCACCCGACCGGCACCCGGCCGCCCCCGCCCGCGGGTGGGGCGAGTTCCTGCGCGGGTTCTGGATCAACCCGGTGCGCCACCCCGACTTCGGCTGGGGCTTCCTCACCCGGTTCCTCGTGAACCTGGGCAACGCGGTCGTGCTGCTCTACCTGTTCTTCTTCCTCGACGACGTGGTGGGGCTGGCCGACCCGGCCGCGGGCGTGCTCGCGCTCACCGCGATCTACTCGGCGGCGATGCTCGGCTCGGTCGTCGTCGCCGGCACCTGCTCGGACCGGCTCGGGCGGCGCCGCGTGTTCGTCACCGGCGGCGCGCTGGTGATGGCCGGTGCCGCCGTGCTGATCTCCGTGTGGCCGACGTGGCCGGGCGCGATCGCGGCCGCCGTGGCGCTCGGCATCGGCTTCGGCACCTACAGCGCCGTCGACTTCGCCCTGCTCACCCAGCTGCTCCCCACGGCGGACGACCGCGGCAAGGACCTCGGCGTGCTCAACGTCGCCAGCTCGCTGCCCCAGGTCCTCGCCCCGGCGATCGCGGCACCGGTGGTCACCGCGGTGGGCGGGTACTCGGCGCTCTACCTGGTGGCGGCCGCCGTCGAGACCGCGGGCGCGGTGCTGGTCTACCGGATCCGCTCGGTGCGCTGATCGGGCGGCAGCGGGGTGTTGCCCAGGATCAGGTCGGCGGCCTTCTCCGCGATCATCATCGTCGGCGCGTAGGTGTTGGCGTTGGTGATCGAAGGCATCGCCGACGCGTCGACCACCCGCAGCCCGTCCAGGCCGCGCACGCGCATCGTGGCCGGGTCCAGCACCGCACCGTCGTCGGTGCCCATCCGGGCGCTGCAGGACAGGTGCAGGCCGGTGCGCCCGGTGCGCGCCACCCACTCCATCACCTCGTCGTCGGTGCGCACGGCGGTGCCGGGCAGCCACTCCGAGCCGCCCAGTGCCGCCATGGCGGGCTGCCCCAGCACCTCGCGGGCCAGCCGCACGGCGTCGATCCAGCGGGGCCGGTCGTCGGCGCCGGTGAGGTAGTTGAGCTGCAGCACCGGGTGGGCCGACGGGTCCGGCGACACGATCTTGACGCTCCCCCGGGCCTCCGAGCGCACCACCTCGACGTGCAGCTGGTAGCCGTGCTGGTCGACGGGGAACGACGCCTCCTCGCTCTGCAGCAGCAGCGGGGCGAGCACGAAGAAGACGTCCGGGTGGCCGCCCGCCACCGAGCTGCGGACGAACCCGCCCGCCTGCATGGGGTTCCAGGTGCCGGGGCCGGTGCCGCGCACCAGCGCCTGCGCGATGATCCCCGGCCAGCGGGCCTTGTTGCGCACCGCGGCCAGCGACACCGGCGCGATGCCGCTGTGCTGGACGTGCACGGCCAGGTGGTCCTGCAGGGACTCGCCGACCCCCGGCAGGTGGTGCACGACCGGGACGCCCAGCGCCTCCAGCTCCGTCTTGTTGCCGACACCGGACAGCTGCAGCAGCTGCGGCGAGCCGACCGCGCCCGCGGCGAGGACGATCTCGCGAGCCCGCGCCACCACCGGCTCGCCCCGCCCGCGCCGGTACCGGACGCCGACCGCCCGCGTGCCGTCGAACGCGATCCCGGCGACGTGCACCCGGGTGTGCACCTCGAGGTTGCGCCGCCGCCGCACCGGGTGCAGGTAGGCGCGGGCGGCGTTCTCGCGGCGACCGCCCCGCACCCCCTGGTCGAACGGGCCGAAGCCCTCCTGCCGGGCCCCGTTGAGATCGGGCAGAACCTGGTGGCCCGCCTGTTCCGCAGCCGCGAAGAACGCCTGGAAGATGGGGTTGTCCGCCGGGGAACGCATCAGGGTGTGCGGGCCACCGCGGCCGCGGGTGTCGTCGATCTCGCCGATGCAGTTCTCGAGCCTGCGGAAGTAGGGCAGGCAGTGCGCGTAATTCCACGTGTCCGTGCCGGTCTCCACCGCCCACCGGTCGAAGTCGGCCGGGTTGCCCCGGGTGTAGAGCATCCCGTTGATGCTGCTCGAACCGCCGAGCACCTTCCCCCGTGGGTGCTCGAGGCGCCGTGACCGCAGCCCGGGCTCCGGAGCGCCGGTGTAGCGCCAGTCGTGCCACCTGCTCCCGACCGGGACGCCCATGGCGAGCGGCAGCTGAACCGCCAGGTCCCAGGCGTGGTCGGGCTTGCCCGCCTCGAGAACCAGGACCCGCGTGGCGGGGTCGGCGGACAGCCGGTTGGCGAGGATGCAACCCGCCGTCCCACCGCCCACGACGACGAAGTCGTAGATCGCGTCAACCACGGATGCGTCAACCCCCAGAGGACACAACGGGATCATGAATGGCCCGCGGGTCCGCCGGGATCACGCGAGGCGGCGCAACAGTACTGCCGCTGCCCGAACCGTTCGTGCGAAAGCAGCTGGATCAGTGCGCGGCGGGCACTTCCCCGGACGCCGTGCCGCGGACGAAGAACGCGCCGGCGATCGCGGCCAGCGACAACGACGCCGCCACCAGGAACGCGCTGTGGA
>NZ_JBHSKO010000034.1:0-69992 GCF_042657305.1 Pseudonocardia zijingensis
ACGGCGGCTCCCGCCGCGCATACATCGCCCGCACCGCCGCCACGATCTCCGGCGCCGGCTCCGGCCACGGCGTCGGCTGCACCGACATCACACACACCATCCCACGGCCGGGACAGGGATAGGGGCCCGCCGTCAGATGATCATGAAGCCAAAACCCGCCACACCGACACCGACACGCCAAGCCCCACCAGCACAACACTCGCCGCCGAATTAGCCAGCAGGGTCACCCGGCGTCGGAAAACGCGCCCGACTGGCGATCAGCACCTGACAGCGCCCGGCGCAACGCCTCCAACGCGGGCGCAGGCTCATCCCAGGAGCATGAGCTACGCGCAGGAAGGGCACGCCCCCGTGTACGCCGCCGACACCCCATGATCACCAGACTGGCGCATTCCCCGACACCTGGCGTCGGAAAACGCGCCCGAACAACGATCAGAACCCCGCGAGGACCTTCCGCAGCGCCTCCAGCGCCGGGGCAGGCTCGTCCCAGAACACCATGTGCCCCGCCCCGGGGACCTCGACGAGCTGCGCCGCCGGGTTCGCCGCGGCCGCCTCCGCAGCGCCCGCGGACGTGACCACCGGGCTGTCGCCGCCGTGCACGAGCACGGTGGGGGCGGGCACCCGCGGCCAGGTGTCGAAGAAGTCCTCGCCCTCGAAGCCGGCGTGGGTGGCGGCGACCGCCTCGCGGTCGCAGCTGGACAGCCACCGGGCCCGCAGCTCCTGCTCGCGGCGCGGCCAGCGCGGCCAGGACCGGGCCACCTCGTCGGCGTCGGTGCCCCGCTGCGCCTGCTCCAGCTGCCCGAGGAACGCCTCGAGCGTGGTCGGGTAGGGCCCGCGCCCGGGCCCGCTCATCGGCGGGTCGACGAGCACGGTGCCGCGCAACGGCACCCCGCGGGCCGCGACCACCGCGACGATCCGCGCGCCCATCGAGTGGCCGAGCAGCAGCGGTCGGTCCAGGCCGAGGCCGTCGAGCACGGCCACGGTGTCGTCGGCGTAGTCGTCGAGCGTGTAGGACTTGCCCGCGTCGGAGAGCCCGCGGCCGCGGACGTCCAGGACGATCGGGCGGACGAGGTCGGTGACCTCCCGCGCCACGAAGTCCATGGTGATCGCCGGGCTGGTGATCCCGGGCAGCACGACGAGCGGCACGCCGGGGCCGCCGTAGTCGAGGACGTGCAACCGCAGGTCGCCCGCGCGCACCCAGCGTGAGGTGGCGGGCACGTCGGCGAGGTCCGCCAGCGCGGACTGCAGCACGGCCCTCATCGGATCTCCTCCAGGTAGCCGAGTGCGTCGGCCAGCTCGATCACGTCGCCGTACTTGGCCTGGATGTCGAACAGGTTCGCCTCGTGGGGGTCCTTGGCGCGGTCGCCCACGCACTGGCGCGGCACGAGCACCGGGAACCCGCTCTGCACGGCGTCGACGGCCGTGGCCCGCACGCAGCCGCTGGTGGTGGCCCCGCACACCAGCACGGTGTCCACCCGCAGGCCGGCGAGCAGCCCGGCGAGGCCCGTGCCGAAGAACGCCGACGCGCCCTTCTTGGTGATCAGGTGGTCGCCGGGGCCGACCGGCAACCGGTCGTCGACGGCCACGGCGCGACTGCCCTCGCGCAGCGCCCGCATGCCGGGCGCCTTGGTCAGCCAGGTGACGGCGTCGCCCTCGGCCTCGGCCGGGGTGTAGGCGATCGTCGTGAACACCACCGGTACGCCTGCCGGGCGCGCGCACTCGATCAGCTGCGCCGTCGCGGCCACCACGTCCGAGAGGTCGGCGCCGGTCGGCGCCTCCGGATCGGTGAAGCCATGGGTCAGGTCGACCACGACGATCGCGGGCCGCTCCCCCCGCCGCACCGACGCGCCGAACCCGGCCCGCTCGTACACCGCGTCGATCATGCGTTCCTCCGGCGGGCCGCGCAGGCGTCCACGGCCTCGACGATCGTCTGGTAGCCCGTGCACCGGCACAGGTTGGACGCCACCACCTCGCGGATCTCCTCCTTCGTCGCATCGGGTCGCTCGGCGAGGAAACCCTGCGCGAGCATCAGGAAGCCGGGCGTGCAGAACCCGCACTGCAGCCCGTGGTGGGCGGAGAACTCCTGCTGCAGGTCCGACGGGGTGCCATCGGGTGCCTCCAGGGACTCGACGGTGCGGATGTCGGCGTCCTCCACCTGCGCGGCGAACACCAGGCACGCCCGCACCGGCGCCCCGTCCACGAGCACGGTGCACGCTCCGCAGATCCCGTGCTCGCACCCCACGTGGGTGCCGGTGAGGCCGAGGTCGTGGCGCAGCACGTCCACGAGCGTGCGGCGGGGCTCCACGGCGAGGTCGTGCCGCTCGCCGTTGACGGTGAGCTCGACCAGCTGGATCTCAGCCACGGTGTGCCTCCAGCGCCCGGAAGACGGCCTCCCGGGCGATCGGGGTGTCGTCCAGCTCCACGCCGGTGTCGCGCAGGGCGTCGTTCACGGCGCCCAGCACCGCGGCGGGAGCGCCGATCGTGCCGCCCTCCCCCGCCCCCTTGGCGCCGTTGGCGGTGAACGCGCACGGGGTCTCGAGGTGGTGGATGGCGACGTCGGGGATCTCGGCGGCGGTCGGCACCTTGTACTCCATCAGGCTCGGGGCGAGCGGCTGCCCGGCAGCGTCGTAGGTGATCTGCTCGAACAGCGCACCGGCGATCCCCTGTGCGATGCCGCCGCGGCACTGCCCCTCGACGATCTGCGGGTGGATCGCCACCCCGCAGTCCTCCACGCACACGTACCGCAGGATCTCGACGCCACCGGTGCCCGGGTCCAGCTCCACCACCACGCCGTGGGTGGCGTTGGAGAACGTGCCGTCGCCTGCCACGTCGAAGCTCGCGGTGGCGGTGAGGCCCGGCCCGACGCCCTTGGGGAGCAGGTGGGCCCGCAGGTAGGCGACGTCGGCGAGCTCGGCGAACGAGAGCCGCCGCTCGGGGTCGTCCCGCAGCCGCACGCCACCCGCGCCGTCCAGCTCGACGGAATCGACGTCGGCGTCGAGCAGGTGCGCCGCGATCTCCCGCAACTGGTCGCCGAGCTTCTCCGACGCGGCCGCCACCGCGCTGCCGCCGATCGTGATCGAGCGGCTGGCGAACGAGCCCCACCCGTAGGTGATCCGGTCGGTGTCGCCCTGCACGATCTTGACCTGCGCGAGGTCGAGGCCGAGCCGGTCGGCCACGATCTGGGCCATCGTGGTCTCGTGGCTCTGGCCGTGGCTCATCGTGCCGGTGGTCACGGACACGGTGCCCGAGACGTCCATCCGGATCTCCGAGATGTCGAACCCCGGCACCACCTGCATCTTGCGCTGCGCGAAGGCGCCGGAGCCGTAGCCGGTGCGCTCGGAGAAGCAGGAGTAGCCGATGCCGATCACCCGGTCCGAGTCGCGCACGTCGTACCAGCCCTCGTCGCGCAGCACCTGCTCGCACAGGTCCAGCGACTCGCGGTAGGAGCCGGGGTCGTAGGTGATGCCGTTGACGCCGGTGTACGGGAACACCGTGATCAGGTTGCGGCGGCGGATCTCCACCGGGTCGACGCCCAGCTCCCGGGCGGCGCGCTCCATCAGCCGCTCCATGACCATCACGTACTGCGGGCGGCTCACCCCGCGGTACGGCCCGGTGGGCGCCTTGTTCGTGGTGACGGCGCGGCCGCGCACCCGGTAGGCGGGCACCCGGTACACCGACGGCATCTCCGCCGAGGCCATCAGCGGCTCGATCCCGGCCGTGAACGGGTAGCAGGAGTAGGCGCCCATGTCGCAGACCACGTCGGCGTCCAGGCCGAGGATGTGGCCCTCGGCGTCGAACGCGGCGCGCACGTCGTAGCGCTGCTCCCGGGCGAGGAAGGCCGCGGTGAGGGCGTCGCGGCGGTCCTCGATCCATTTCACCGGGCGGCGCAGCCGCAGCGCGGCGGCCGACGCGGCGATCTCCTCGCGCCCCACCACGCACTTCTGCCCGAACCCGCCGCCCATGTCGGGCACGGTCACGCGCACCTGCTTCTCGGCCAGTCCGGCGCAGCCGGCGAGCACGGTGCGCACCTGGTGCGGGATCTGCGTGTTGGTCTGCACGAGCAGCTGCTCGTCGCGGTCGTCCCAGTGCGCCACGACGCCGCGGGTCTCCAGCGGGAGCGCGTTCTGCCTGCCGGTCTTGGTCTGCACCCGCACGACGCAGGGCGCCTCGGCGAAGACGTCGTCGATGCCCTCGGTGGCGAAGAGCGAGACGTCGACGAGCGTGTTGCGCGGGGCCTCGGCGTGCACGAGCGGGGCGTCGTCGGCGAGCGCGGCGGTGTCGCTGACCACCGGCGGGAGCTCCTCGTACTCGACGAGCGCGGCCTCCACCCCGTCCTCGGCGGCGTAGGGGTCGCGGGCGATCACGATCGCGACCGGCTCGCCGACGAAGCGGACGGTGTCGCGGGCCAGCACCGGCATCGCGGTGGGCACGAACTCGTGCGGAGGCCGGTCGAGCAACGCGGTGATGTCGCCGAGGCCGAGGTCGGCCGCAGAGAACGCCGCGACCACACCGGGCACCGCGCGCACCTCGTCGAGGTCGACCGCGACGATCCGGCCGTGGGCCACGCTGCTGCGCACGAACTGGGCGTGCAGCATCCCGGGCAGGGCGATGTCGTCGACGAACCGGCCGCGCCCGGCCACCAGCCGGGGGTCCTCACGCCGCGGGACGGAGGCGCCGATCCAGGCGCCGTCGCGGCGGAACCGGGGTTCGCTCATCGGGTGGCCGCCTCCTCGCAGGCTCGGGCGACGAGCGTGCGGACGAGGCCGCGCCGGTAGTGCGCGCTCACCCCCGGCTCGTCGCGGACGTCGATGGCCTCCGCCGCAGCTGCCCCCACCCGTGAGTGGATACGAGTGCTATAGCCCTCGTTTCCACTCACGGCCTGGGTGAGGACGGCTTCCGCCTCGGGGACACGCAGCGGGACCGGGGCGACGCCACCGAGCACGACGCGGGGCGCGTCCAGGTCGACAGCGGCCGCGACGATCGCGAAGTCGCCGCGGCGCTCCGCGAACTCCGTCAGCACCGCCCGGGGCGCCGGGCGCGGGAACAGCACCTCGACGATCAGCTCGTCGGGCTCCAGCGCGGTGGTGAACACGCCCTGGAAGAAGTCCCCGGCCTCCACGGTGCGTCGCCCCGCCGGGCCCTCCACCACGATCCGCGCGTCGAGCAGCACCGCGAGCAGGCACCACTCGGCGGTGGCGTCGGCGTGCGCGAGGCTGCCCCCCACCGTGCCGCGCGTGCGGATCGGCAGGTGCCCCACCCAGCGCATCGCGTCGGAGAGCAGCCGGAACCCGGGCCCGAGGTCGGCGGTCTCGACGGCGTGGTGGGTGGCCAGCGCGCCGATCCGCAGGCCGTCGCCGTCGCGGGCGATGGCGTCCAGGCCGGGGATCCGGCTGATGTCGATCAGGTGCTCCGGCCGGGCGAGGCGGAAGTTCATCATCGCCACCAGGCTCTGCCCGCCTGCGATGACCTTCGCCTCGTCCCCCAGCTCGGTGAGCAGCCCCACCGCGCCCGCGATGCTGCGGGCGCGGTGGTAGCTGAACTGCGCGGGCTTCACGTGGTCAGCTTCTCCATGAGCGGCTCCTCGTCACCGGTGATGTGGTCGAGCTCGCGCCCCCGCGTCTCCGGCGCCGCCACCGCCATCCAGAGCACGGCGGCGAACACGAGCACGCCGAGCACGGTGAACGTCAGCGGCAGGCCGAGCACCGGCCACAGGACGCTGCCGAACAGCAGCGGCGCGAACCCGGTGACGGCCCGGCTCGACGACGACGCCCAGCCGAACCCACTGGCGCGCAGCGGCGTGGGGTAGAGCTCGGACACGTAGGCGTACATCACCGGGATCACGGTGAGCGACAGGAAGCCGAACACCGCGATCATGCCGATCGCCGCCGCCGGCACGTCGAGGACCAGCGCGAACACCACGAGCGCCACCGCGGCGGCGGGCCCGGACACCCCGATCACCCACTTGCGGCCCACGACCTCCACGAGCAGCACGGCGGTGACCACGCCGAGGATGCCGACCGCGTTCATGATCGTGGTGCCGGCGAACGCGGCGACCTGGTCCATGCCTTGCGCCCGCAGGATCGAGGGCATCCACGACAGCGCGGCGTAGTACACGAGCATCACGGAGATGAACAGGGCCCAGGCCGCCGACGTGATCCGCGGGTTGAACGCCCACACGAGCCGCAGCTGCTCCAGCCCGGCGGCGACCCCGCGACGCCGGCGGGCGGGCGGTGCCGCGGCCGTGATCTCGTACGGCTCGAGGGTGGCGCCCGTGCGCATGACGAGGTCGTCGATCACGGCGCGGGCCTCGGCCTCACGCCCGGTGCGGGCGAGGTAGAGCGGCGACTCGGGGATCCCGCGGCGCACCCAGAACAGCAGCAGTGCGGGCAGCACCATGAGCGCGAGCATCCAGCGCCAGTTGCCCGACACCGGCACCAGCAGCGTGGCCGAGAGACCGGCGAGCGTGGTGCCGACCGGCCACCAGCCGTCCATCGCGGCGAGCACCCGGCCACGCTGCTTGCGCGGGGAGAACTCGCTGACGAGCGCGTAGTCGACCGGGATGCAGCCACCCAGGCCGACGCCTGCGAGGAACCGCAGCACCAGGAAGATCTCCCAGCTCGGCGACAGCGCGCCCAGCACCGAGAACAGCGCGAAGATCAGCAACGTGATGCTGAAGGCGCGCTTGCGGCCCACGCGGTCGGCCACCGTGCCCCACGCCACGGCACCCACGGCCATGCCGACGAGGTTGGCCGTGGCCACGAGTCCGCGCTGGCCGGTGGAGAGGCCGAACTCGGTGCCGAGCAGCGGGGTGAGGAAGCCGTTGAGCGCGACGTCCCAGGCATCGAACATGTATCCGAGCCCGCCGATGATGAAGATCTTTCCCTGCACCCCCCATCTCCAGGGGAGGTCTTGCACGACCTGATCGCCGCTACGCATGGTGGGCTCCGTTCTGGAGGGGAGGGATCAGCGCACGAACGGGTAGGAGAACGACTCGAGGTCCGGGTTGTTCAACGGGGTACCGCGCCAGAGCCAGTCGTAGGACACGTCGGACTCGCCCTGGAAATCACGCAGCGCCTGGTCGCGCCGCTCCTGCTCGGGGCCGTCGGGCAGGTGGTAGAAGCGCATGTTGGCCAGCGACGCGTCCTGCACCATGCCGGCGTGCGTGGCCCGGCGGGACACGTAGCGCACCAACGCACCCGCGATGCCCTCGCGGGTGACTCCACCCAGCTCCTCGGCCAGCACCGCAGCATCCTCCATCGCCTGGGACGCACCCTGCGCCTGGTACGGCAGCATCGCGTGGCACGCGTCGCCGAGCAGCGCGACGTGGCCGTCGACCCACACCGGGTCGCGCCTGCGGCGGAACATCGCCCACTTCGACGCGTCGCCCTCGGCCTTGGACAGCATGGCCCCGACCCGGTCGTCCCACTCGGAGAAGGCGTCGACCATCTCGTCGGCGGTGGCCGGGCCGCTCCAGGTGCGGTCGACGTCGAGCGTGTTGGGCACGATCGCGACCACGTTCAGGTACTCGCCGCCGCGGATGCAGTAGTGCACGAGGTGGCGGTCGGGGCCGTACCAGATGGTGGAGTGGTAGCGGTCGAGCAGGAACCGGGTGGCCGGGTCGGCAGCGATCTTGTCGCCGGGGATGAGGGCGCGGTAGGCCATCTCCCCGGAGAAGGCGAGCGTGTCGGGCAGGCCCATCGCGTCGCGCACCGCGGAGCGGACGCCGTCGGCCCCGACGAGCACGTCGCCGGGGAACCGGCGGCCGTCGGTGGTGAGCGCCGTGGGTACCTCGGGGTCGGCGAGGTCGATGTCGACCACCTGGGCGCCGGTGTGCACCTGCACCACCGGGCCCGGCCCGTCCGGGTCCAGGCAGGCGTCGAGCAGCACCTGGTGCAGGTCGGCGCGGTGGTAGTGCCAGTACGGCGCGCCGAACTCCCGCTTGACGCGTTCGCCGAGCGGCAGCGTGGCGATGATGCTGCCGTCCTTCCAGCGGCGCCGCACCTGGTCCTGCGGCTCGGTGTGGATGGCCTCGAGCTGCCGACGCAGCCCCAGGCCGAGCAGGATCCGGCTGGCGTTGGGGGCGGTCTGGATGCCGGCGCCGACCTCGCCGAGCTCCGGGGCCTGCTCCAGCACCGTGGTGCGGAGCCCGCGTCGACGCAGCGCGAGAGCGGTGGTGAGACCACCGAGACCGCCACCGGCGATGGTGACGGCGAACGACTGGCTGGCCGGCACTGGTGCCCTCCTAGATCCACAGTGGACAGTTCGCCTGGGGCCGCACTCTGTGCTCTGGGCCACCCGGCGGAGATAATCCGAACACTGACGATCCCATGAGCGCAAGGGGTTCGGCGAGCTGTAACGCGTCAGAAACCCGCGGAAACGCCGGCGACCACCTCAGTCGTCGACGAGGCTCTCCCAGTGCTCGGTGAGCGCCGTGAGGCGGCGCAGCAGCGCCACCTGCTCCGCGCGGTCGTAGCCCTGCATCAGGAGTTTGTCCAGGTCACGGGCCCGTCGATCGGTCTCGCGGAGCGTGGCCTCCCCCTCCGGCGTGAGGTGCAGCAGGCGCTTGCGGCCGTCCTCGGCCGGCCGTTCGCGCACGATCAGGCCGCGGTCCTCGAGCCTGCGCACGATGCTCGCCATCGTCGACCGGTCGAGCGCCACGGACGACCCGAGCGACCCCTGCTCGACCCCGGGATAGGCGTTCACGGCCGTCAGCACGGCGAACTGGGGCCCCGTCAGCACCGGATCGACGAGCCGGACCCACGCCGCCGTGTACGCCTGGTGCATCCGCCGCGCCACGTAGCCGGGCGCCGCGAGCAGCTCCTCAGGTGGCGGCAGCCCCTTCGAGGACTCGATTCCCGCACGTCCCGCGCGTCCCCCGGTACTCACGACCCCAGCTAAGCACGCCGCCGGTCACGCACTCGAAACACGACACCCCTTGACCGGGCACCCCGATAGAGGGATCGTCAGCGTTCGGACTATCTCCGGAGGACCCTGTGGACCAGAACCTGTTCAACGAGATCTGCCTGCAGCAGCTGACCCTGTCCGGGGTGCACGAGGGCGAGACCGTCGCCGTCCTGACCCGCGGTGACGAGCGCGGCGAATACGCGAACGCGTTCATGTGGGCGGCCCAGAAGCTCGGGGCGGCGACCTTCCACCTGCGGCTGCCCTCGCCCGCGTCCGCCTCTGGCGCGTGGGCCGTCGGCGACTCCGGCCTGGCGGCCAACCCGCTCGCCGTCGAGGCGCTGGGGCGCGCCGACATGCTCGTCGACTGCACGTTCCTGCTGTTCAGCAAGGAGCAGTTCGAGATCCAGGGCGCGGGCACCCGCATCCTCACCGCCGTGGAGCCCGCCCCGCTGCTCGCCCGCCTCATGCCGACCAAGGAACTGCGCGAGCGCGTCGAGATCGGCGCCGAGCTGCTGGCCAAGGCCCAGACCATGCGCATCACGAGCCCGCACGGCACCGACGTCACCTACCGGCTCGGCGTCTACCCGACGATCAGCGAGTACGGCTACACCGACCAGCCCGGGCGCTGGGACCACTGGCCCGCCGCGTTCGTGTTCACCGGCGGCGCCGACGACGGCGTCGACGGAAAGATCGTCCTCTCCCCCGGCGACGTGCTGCTGCCGTTCAACACCTACGTGCAGACCCCCGTCGAGATCACCATCGAGCAGGGCTTCATCCGCGACATCCGCGGCGGACTGGACGCCGAGCTGCTCTCGTCGTACATCAAGAGCTTCGACGACCCGCGCGGCTACGGCATGAGCCACGTCGGCTGGGGCCTCGACGAGCGAGCCCACTGGCACGGCCTCACCCAGTTCGGCGGCGGCATGGGCATGGAGCTGCGCAGCTTCTACGGCAACGTCATGTTCTCCATCGGCCCCAACAACGAGCTCGGCGGCCCCAACGACACCCCCTGCCACTTCGACATCCCGATGCGCGGCAACTCGCT
Organism: Pseudonocardia zijingensis; assembly: GCF_042657305.1. Lineage (NCBI taxonomy): Bacteria > Bacillati > Actinomycetota > Actinomycetes > Pseudonocardiales > Pseudonocardiaceae > Pseudonocardia > Pseudonocardia zijingensis. Next base: position 9,947 of record NZ_JBHSKO010000034.1, read on the forward strand.
CTACCTCGACGACGAGCTGATCGTCGACGCCGGCGAGCTGACCGTGCCCGAGATGCGCCCGGCGGGTAAGCGCTGAACATGGGCACGCACCACATCGGCATGATCGTCCCGAGCTCGAACCTCACCATGGAGACCGAGCTGCCGCGGATGCTCGCCGCGCGCGAGCGCGAGTTCCCCGAGGACCGGTTCGTCTTCCACTCGGCGCGGGCCCGCATGCAGCACGTCACCCCGGAACAGCTGCGCGCCATGAACGCCCAGGCCGAGCGCGCGGCCACCGAGCTGGCGGACGCCCGGCCCGACGTGCTGGCCACCGCCTGCCTCGTCGCGATCATGGCCCAGGGCCCCGGCTACCACTGCACCGCCGAGGACACGATCACGGCGGCCCTGCGCGCCGAGGGCTCGGACGCCCCTGTCGTGTCGAGCGCCGGGGCCCTGCTGTCCGGGATCGAGGCGCTCGGCGCGCGCCGCGTCGCCATCGTCACGCCGTACATGAAGCCGCTCACCGAGCTCGTGGTGCAGTACATCGAGGCCACGGGCGTCGAGGTGGTCGACGCGCTGTCGCTCGAGGTGCCCGACAACCTCGCCGTCGCCCGGCTCGACCCGGCCGACCTGCGCGAGCACTGGCGCAAGCTTGACCTGGCGCGCGCCGACGCGCTCGTGCTGTCGGCGTGCGTGCAGATGCCGTCGCTGGAGTCGATCGCGGCGGTCGAGGCAGAGGCCGGCATCCCGGTGCTCTCGGCGGCCACCGCGACGACGCACCAGATCCTCACGCGGCTGGGCCTGCAGCCGCGCGTGCCGGACGCGGGGCGACTGCTCGCCGCATGAGCGATGCGGGAAGCGGCGATCCGGACCACCATTGGGGCCGTGCCGAACGACGAGCCCGCACCGCTGCGACCGACGCCCCGCTATCGCGCCGTGCTCCGGCACGCCGAGGAACAGGCCAGAACCCACGGGCACGACCACCTCGGGGTCGAGCACCTGATGCTCGCCATCCTCGACGCCGGGCGGTCGGTGGCCACGGAAGTGCTGCAGAAGTACGTCGACCTGCCCGACCTGCGCAAGGCGATGGAGCGGGCGCTCGCGTCCGAGGGCTACCACCGCGCGACGCACCCCCGCTCCGACGACGACGCCCGGTCCGAGAGCACACCCGTGCTGCTCGTCCGCGGTGCCGAGCGGGAGCACGCGGTGACCCACTGGGCGCTGCGGCCCGCGAGCGGACCGGGCGAGCGGTTCCGCATGATGCTGGACTGGTCGGGCGAATCGGTCCTGGTCGACGCGCCCGACCTGTTCGAGGCGCTGACCCGCATCCGCGAACGGATCGAGCCCGCGGGCTGGCTCGTCGCGGTGCAGGGCGCCCGCTCGGACGTCTACCCGAGCGCCATGCAGCGCGAGATGGCCTCCGGGCTCACCGCCTTCGTGCTGCACACCGACGAGCCCGGCCGGCTCCAGGAGGTCGTCGACATCCTCGACCCGGCCGAGCCGCACGCGGTCACCACCGTGGCCGCCCAGCGTGCCCACGCCGAGGAGTGGGAACGCTCGGCACGCGCGGGCACGGCCTCGCCGTAGCCCCGCGGGCGCTGCTCAGAAGGGCAGCTGGATCGGGTTGACCACGTCGGCGACAAGCAGGATCGCGCTCCACCCGATGAACAGCAGCGCCACCACGTAGGCCACCGGGAGCAGCTTGGCCGCGTCCACCGGTCCGGGGTCGGGCTTGCCCCGCAGCCGCGCGATGCGCTTCTTCACCGCCTCCCACAGCGCGGGGAAGATCTGCCCGCCGTCGAGCGGGGGCAGCGGCAGCAGGTTGAACAGGAACAGCGAGATGTTCACCAGCGCCAGCAGGTTGAGCAGGAACAGCACCTGCTGCGTGGCGGTGAAGTCCTCGTTCGCCAGGAACTCGCCCCCGATGCGGGACACCCCGACGATGCCGACCGGCCCGTCCTGATCGCGCTCGGCGCCGAGGAACGCCGAACCGAACAGGTTCGGCAGCCGCTCGGGCAGGTTGAGGATCGCCTGCCCGGTGCGGAGCACGACGTCACCGACCGCCACCGCCACGGCCACCGGGCCCTGCCGCGCGATCGTGGGCACCGGCGTGACACCGAGGAAGCTCACCTGCACGACACGATCCGGGTCGTCGAGGTCTTGCGCCTCGGTGCGGATCAGCGTCGGGGTGAGATCCAGCCGCTCGCCGCCGCGCTCCACCGTGATCGTCACGGTGCCGGACGCGACGCGAATCGCCTCCTGCAGCGCGCGCCAGTCGTTCTCGACGACCGGCGCGCCGTTGAACGCGACGATCTTGTCGCCCGGCCGCAGGCCCGCCGCGGCGGCCGGGCTCGGCGGGGCGTCCGCGGGGCAGGAATCGGTCTGCGGCGCCGTGGCAGGCAGGACGCACTCGCTGACCGTGCCGATCGTGGTGCTGCTCGTCGGCACCCCGATCCCCATGATCGCGATCGCGAACAGCACGACGGCGAGGATCAGGTTCTGGACCGGCCCCGCCGCCATCACGATGATCCGCTTCCAGGGCGCGCGCGTGTAGAACTGCCGGTGCGCGTCCTCGGGCATGACGTCCATGGCCGACTGCTGCCGGGCGTCGTCGATGAGCCCCTGGAACGGGCCGGTGCGGCGGCTGCGCCCCAGCGTGCCGCCCTTGGCGGGCGGCAGCATGCCGATCATGCGGACGTAGCCGCCGAGCGGGATCATCTTGACCCCGAACTCGGTCTCGCCGACCTTGCGCGACCACAGCGTGCGGCCGAACCCCACGAAGAACTCCGGCACCTTGATGCCGAACTTCCGCGCCGCGAGGTAGTGGCCCAGCTCGTGCCAGGCCACCGAGAACATGATCCCGGCGAAGAGCACCAGGATCCCCAGAACGAACATCATGAGAGTGGCGCCCTCCTCGACGCGGCGAGCTCCCCGGCACGTGCCCGCGCCCACTCCTCCGCCGCCAGCACGTCACCAACGGTAGCGGGGTCGCCGGTCCAGCCGTCGGCGGCGTCGAGCACGCGCTCCAGCACGTCGAAGATGCCCACGAACGGCAGCCCACCTGCCACGAACGCCGCCACGGCCTCCTCGTTCGCGGCGTTCAGCACCGCGGGCACGCACCCGCCCGCCGTGCCCGCCGCCCGCGCCAGCCGCACCCCGGGCAGCGCGTCGTCGTCGAGCGGCTCGAACGTCCAGCTCTGCGCGGTGTCCCAGCGGCACGGCGCGGCCGCGTCCGCGAGCCGGTCGGGCCAGCCGAGCGCCAGCGCGATCGGGAGCTTCATGTCCGGCGGGCTGGCCTGGGCGAGCGTCGACCCGTCGGTGAACGTCACCATCGAGTGCACGATCGACTGCGGGTGCACCACCACGTCGATCCGCTCGTAGGGCACGTCGAAGAGCAGGTGGGCCTCGATGAGCTCGAGCCCCTTGTTGATCAGCGTGGCCGAGTTGATGGTGACGACCGGCCCCATCACCCACGTCGGGTGCGCCAGCGCCTCCGCCACCGTGACGGCGGCGAGGTCGGCGCGTCGCCTGCCCCGGAACGGCCCACCGGACGCGGTGAGCACCAGCCGGTCGACCTCCTCGGCCCGGCCCCCGCGCAGGCACTGCGCCAGCGCCGAGTGCTCGGAGTCGACCGGCACGATCTGGCCCGGCGCCGCCGCGCCCGTGACGAGCGCACCCCCCGCCACCAGCGACTCCTTGTTGGCGAGCGCGAGGGTGGCGCCCGACGCGAGCGCCGCCAGGGTGGGGCCGAGCCCCACCGAACCGGTGATCCCGTTGAGCACGATGTCGGCGCCCGCCGTGGCCGTGAGCTCGGTGGCGGCCTCCGGCCCGGTCAGCACCTCGGTGCCGGGCAGGCGCTCGCGCAGCTCGGCGGCGGTGTCGGCGCCCGCCACGGCGAGCCGGGGCACCCGGTGCTCCCGCACCTGGCGCACCAGCAGGTCGGTGTCACGGCCGCCCGCCGCGAGCCCCGCCACCGTGAACCGGTCGGGGTGTGCGGCGACGACGTCGAGGGCCTGCGTGCCGATGGAGCCCGTGGCACCCAGCACGAGGACGGAACGAGTGGTCATCACCGTCCATCATCCCCGTCGCCGCGTTGTGCGACGATGAGGTCCACAACCCTGTTCAGGAGGAATTCGGTGGCAAGCAACACCCGTGATCTGGCGCGGCGGCCCGCGGTCGACCCGGCGGACGAGCCCTCGGCCGAGTGGGGCTGGCACGGCGGGTTCCCCCGCGGCAGCGTCATCGCCGGATGGGTCGTCGTCGTGATCCTGCTGCTCATGAACTTCACGAACAACAACCTCACCAACAACACCGCCAACGTCTGGCTCACCGGCCTCGCCATCGTCCTGGCGATCGGGCTCGTGCTGCACTCGGTGCGCCAGCGCACGTCCTGGCGGCGCTGAGGCCGTGGCGGCCCCCGCCGTCGAGCTGGAGGTCGGCGACCGCGTCGTCCGGATCTCCAACCCCGACCGGGTGTACTTCCCGGCCCGCGGGGAGACCAAGCTCGACCTGGCGCAGTACTACCTCTCCGTCTCCGACGGCGTCGTGCGCGCCCTGCGGGACCGCCCCTGCATGCTGCACCGCTTCCCCACCGGCGTCACCGGGGAGAAGGTCCACCAGAAGCGGCTGCCCAAGGGCGCACCCGACTGGGTGCAGACCGTCCGCATCCACTTCCCCCGCTGGAACCGCACCGCCGACGAGCTCTGCGTGCAGCACCCCGCCGACGTGATCTGGGCGGTGCAGATGTCCACCGTCGAGTTCCACCCCTGGAACTCCCGGCGCGCCGACACCGAGAAGCCCGACGAGTGGCGCATCGACCTCGACCCGATGCCCGAGGCCACCTACGCCGACGTCCGGCGCGTCGCCCACGTGGCCCACGAGGTGCTCGACGAGCTCGGCGCCACCGGCTGGCCCAAGACCTCCGGCGGCAAGGGCATGCACATCTACGTGCGGATCGCCCCCGACCACGGATTCGCCGACGTCCGGCGAGCCGCCCACGCCTTCGCCCGCGAGGTCGCCCGCCGGTGCGACATCGTCGATCTCACCTGGTGGCGCAAGGACCGCGACCCGAAGTCGATCTTCGTCGACTACAACCAGAACACCCGCGACCACACCATCCGCTGCGCCTACTCGGTGAACGGCGTGCCCGAGGCCGTGGTCTCCACCCCGATCCGCTGGGAAGAGATCGACGACGCCGAGCCGCGCGACTTCACCATCGCCACCGTCCCGGCCCGGTACGCGGAGCTCGGCGACCTGCACGAAGGCATCGACGACGCCGTCTTCCTCATCGACGAGCTCCTCGAGTGGGCCGACCGCGACGCCCGCGACGGCGAGGAACCCCCCGGCGACGACGACGCCCAGGACCTCGACGCCTGAGGCCGCGCCCCTGGCCCTCGGACGCTCACACATCACCACTGGGGCTCACACACCGACTGCAACCGATGTGTCGACCCCACGACCGGTGTGCGACGCCGGGGAGCAATCCGACCCGCCGCTCACACACCACCGCTGTGCGAGCACCACAACCGATGTGCGAGCGCCATCCCGGCCGCGGAGGGCCCACGACGCAGTGCCCTGGGGCTCGCACACCACCACTCGCGCTCACACACCGACTGCAACCGGTGTGCCGGCACCACGACCGGTGTGCGAGGACCATCTCGGTCCGCAGCCCCGCGCGGGAAGCCCCGCACCACACCGCGCCTCGGAGACCACCGGCGTGAGCGGTCCCCGGGCCGCTCACACACCACCACTCACACCGACACACCGACTGCAACCGATGTGTCGTCCCCACGACCGGTGTGCGAGGCCGCTTCGGCGAACCCCTCCAGCGCTCACACACCGACATCCGTACCCACACACCGACTGCAACCGATGTGCCGGCACCACGACCGGTGTGCGAGGCCGTCAGGGGCGCAGCGCCGCCAGGGCGGCCTCGATGTCCGACTCGTCGTTGAAGTAGTGCACGCCGATGCGGAGGCGATCGCCGGTGATCCCCGCCCGGACGCCGTGGGCGGCCAGGGCGGCGGCCACCGCGGTCGGGTCGGACACGCGCACGACCCGGATGTGCGAACCGGGGCCATCGCGGACCGGCACCGCGCCCCGTTCCACGGCCCCGGCCTCGAACCCCTCGGCCAGCCGCAGGCAGTGCGCCTCGACGGTCGGCGGGTGGAGGGCGGCGACGACGCGCAGCGCGGCCTCCGCCCCCACCCACGGCAGCCAGGCGCGGCCGGTGTCGCTGCGCGCGAGCGGGCCGTCGGTCGCCGGCCGCCCGCCGACGCGGGAGCCCGGCTCGGCGGGCGTCTTCCACCCGGGCGCGATCGAGCGCAGCCGCGCGCCCGCGGTCGGCGCGGCGTGGAGCCACGCGGCCCCGCGCGGGGCGAGCAGCCACTTGTAGCCGTGGACGGCCAGGTAGTCGGGGCGGTGCGTGGCGAGCGCGGGGTCGAGCACACCCAGGCTCTGGGTGACGTTGACCAGCAGCTCGGCGCCCACCTCGTCGGCCCGCTCGCGCAGTGCCCGGATCGGCATCCGCTCGCCGTCCAGCGTGGTCGTCTCGCTCACCGCGACGAGCCGGACGTCCGGGGTGATCGCGGCGAGCAGCGCCTCACCCCGGGACTGCCCCGGGCGCGCCCTGGCCAGCGTGACCGGCCGCTCGGGCGAGCGTTCGGCGAGGAACGGGAACAGCACGCTCTGGAACTCGTCGGCGGCCAGCAGCGCCGTGCCGGGCGGGCGGTGCCGCGCGACGGTGGCCGCGGCCTCCGCCAGCGAGCCGAGCACCGCGACGTCCGCGGTCGCCACACCGAGCAGGTCCGCGAACCCGACGCGGGCCCGGTCGGGCACGCGGTCGAGCTCCTCCCAGTCCGACTCGCCCCGCTCCAGCGCGTCCAGCTCGGCGCGGATCGCGGCGAGCACCGAGTGCTCCCCGGGTGGCGCGCCGGGCGTGTCCAGCCAGTGCCGGCGCTCCAGCGCCGGGAACCGGGCACGGAAGCCGGCCGGCGTCATGCCCACCCGCTCACCGCCACGACCGCCTCGATCTCCACCAGGATCTCCGGCGTGGCGAGGCCGGCGACGATCGCCGCCGAGTGCGCGGGGAAGCGCCCGTCGGGGTACCAGCGGTCGAACACCGCGGTGCGCGCTGCGGCGAACTCGGCGAACGCGCCCTCCCCCACCAGCATCGTGAACAGCTTCACGACGTGGGCGGGGGTGGCGCCGAGCTCGTCGAGGACGCGCTCGAGGTTGGCGAACGTCTGCGTGGTCTGGGCGGCGCACCCCGCGACGATCGTGCCGTCCGGCGCCGCCCCGACCTGCCCGGACACGAACACGAGCCGGGCGCCCTCCGGTGGCACGCTCACGTGGCTGTACGCCCCGACCGGCGCCGCCATCCCGTCCGGGTTCCACTTCCGCACCGTCATGTGCTCCTGTCCCTCCGTCGCCGGTCGCTCAGGCACCCTCGGCCACCGCCCCGGAGCGCAGCCGCACGCCGAGCGTCTCGGGCGTGAGGTACGCGGCGACCAGCGAGATCACGGCCCCGCCCATCAGGTACCAGGCCGGCGACCACGACGATCCGCTCCACGCCACCAGCGCCTGCGCCACCATCGGGCCGAGGCCGCCGAACAGCACGACCCCCAGGTTGTAGCCGATCGCCAGGCCGCTGTAGCGCTGCGCGGTGGGGAACAGCTCGGCGAACAGGGCAGGCTGGGCGGCGAGCATCATCGCGTCGCCCAGCAGTATCAGCGCGATGCCGAGCACCCCGGCGGCCGCGCTGCCGGTGTGCAGCAGCAGGAACCCGATCGGCGCGGTGACGGCCACTGCGAGCGCCCCGTACAGCACGAAGGGCCTGCGGCCGAACCGGTCGCACGAGCGCGCGAGCAGCGGGACGAGCACGATCAGGACGAGCATCCCGACCAGGCCGATGGTGCGTGCCGCGCCGTCGGCGTAGCCGAGCTCCGTGACGAAGAACGTCGGGCCCCACACGAGCAGCACGTACGTGCACATGGTCGGGGAGCACACGAGGCCGGCGACGAGCAGCACGGAGCGCCAGTGGTGGCGCAGCACCACGAGCAGCGGGGAACGCGCGCCGCCGTCCTCGGACGCCTGCACGAACTCCTCCGGCTCGGCCAGCTTCATCCGCATGTAGAGACCGATGAGGCCGAGCGGGAGCGCCACCAGGAACGGGACGCGCCAGCCCCAGGCCAGCAGCTGCTCCTCGTCCAGCCCGGACGTGACCAGCAGCGACACCAGGGCCGCGACGAGCATCCCGAGCACGATCGTGATCGTCTGGAAGCTGCCGTACCAGGCCCGGCGCCGCGCGGGCGAGGTCTCGACGATGTAGGCGACCGCACCCATCCACTCGCCGCCCGCGGACACCCCCTGCACCAGGCGGAGCAGGAAGATCAGGATCGGGGCCGCGACGCCGATCGCGGCGTAGGGCGGCACGAGGCCCATCAGGGCGGTGGCGAACGAGATCATCAGGATGATCGCCGACAGCGCCGCCTTGCGCCCGAACCGGTCACCGACGTAGCCGAAGAACAGGCCACCGAGGGGGCGGATCACGAAGCTGATCCCGAACACCAGGAACGCGGTCAGCAGCCCGACGCTGCGGTCCTCCTGCGGGAAGAACAGCGTGGCGAAGACGGCCGCGAAGTAGCCGTAGAGGACGAACTCGTACCACTCGAGGAAGTTGCCGATGCACGCCGCGACGACGGTGCGCAGCTGACCGGCCGAGAGGCCGGGCGCGGTGTCCGGGGATGCGGGGATCACGGGGTTGTGCATGTGTGCTCCAGGGAGGAGGTGGGGGGATCAGCCCCAGGAGGGGAGCCCGAAGGCGTGCGGCGGCGTGACGTCCGCCAGGTACTTCCCGTACGTGATGCCCAGGCGCGCCGTGCCGTAGCGGGCGACCGGCGGGCTGGTGGGCGCGAAGAGCTGCAGCGGGTCGGTCGACCCGCCGCCCCAGGTGAGGCTCGTGGCCCCGCCCGTGACCGGGGTGGCGTCGGTCATCCGCCACGGGATCTCGACGAGCTTGCAGACGTCGAAGGCCGGGCCGTCCGCGCCCGGCCCTTCCGCGCTGGGGACGGCCTTGACGGTGAAGTGGCGCCCGAACCAGGCCGGGGCCGGGGCGGGATCGGCGGTCGGGCCGAGCACGGTCTCTCCCGTCACGAGGGTGTCCCCGAGCGCCGACGTCATCACGAATCGCAGCGCGGCGCCGTCCTCGTCGAGCGTGACCGACCGGACCTGCTTCTTGGGCAGGCCGAACAACTCGCGCCCGAGGATTCCGTGGTTGAGCCCGGCGACGTAGGTGACCAGCGCATATGCACCGTCCGCCCCGTCATCGCGCCGGCAGCGCAGCGACAGCCCGCCCTGCAGGTAGCTCGGGCGCCGCTCCACCCCGGTCGGCGAGTGGAACTCGGCCCCGATGAACTCGGCGACCCACAGCCCGACGGTCGGCTCGGCGGCCGACGTGAGGCCGTCGGGGAGCACGGCGTCGCTCACCTCGGGCGCCACCGGCACGTGGACGGTGAGCCAGCGGACCATCACCTCCTCGGTGCCGGGGTGGAACAGCGGCGCGAACACCGGCATCGCGGCGGCACGCACGCCGGTGTGCGCGGGGCGCTCAGGCGACGGCACCGTGCACCCCGTCCCCGGCGAGCGCTCGCAGCGCACCCAGCACGTCCGCGGCCCCGGGCAGCACGGCCGCGGCGAGGTGCGGTGCCGCCGGGATCCGCGCCGGGGGCGCGCCGAGCCGCACGGGCGGTGCCGCGAGCCGGATCCCCGACTCGGCCACCGCGGCTACGACCTCCCCGCCCACCCCGCCGACCGTGTGCGCCTCGTGCACTACGAGCAGCCGCCCCGTGCGGCGCACGCTGCCGAGCACGGTGGGCAGGTCGATCGGCCGGATCCACCGCAGGTCGATCACCTCGGCGTCGATGCCCTCGGCGGCGGCCCGCTGCGCGGCGTCGAGCACCGCGTGCTGGATCGCGCCCCACGTCACGACCGTGACGTCGGTGCCGGGGCGGCGGACCGCCGCGCCGCCGATCCCCGGCACCGGCCCGCCGAGGCGCACGGCGCGCTTCTCGCCGTGGTAGAGCGTGCGGTTCTCGATCACGACGGTCGGGTCGTCGTGCCAGATCGCGGCCAGGAGGAGGTCGTGGGCGTCCTGGTGGGTGGCGGGCATCGCGACGGTCAAGCCCGGGACGTGCGCGAACAGCGCTTCGAGCGACTGGGAGTGCTGGGCGCACGCTCCCGGTGCGTTGCCCTGCTGGGTGCGGATCGTGAGCGGCGCCGAGAGCCGTCCGCGGGAGATGTAGCGGACGTTCGCGGCCTGGTTGACGATCTGGTCGAACGCCACGAGCGCGAAGTCGGCCCACATGATCTCGACGATCGGACGCCTGCCGAACATGGAGGCGCCCACGGCGCTGCCGAGGATCGCCGCCTCGGAGATCGGGGTGTCGAACACCCGGTCGCCGTGGCGCTTGAGCAGGCCCTTCGTCACGCCGAACACGCCGCCGGGCACGGCGACGTCCTCGCCGTAGAGCAGGGTTTCGGGGCGCTCGGTCAGCGCGCGGTCCAGGGCGGCGTTCGCGGCGCCCGCGTAGGTGAGCTGCGCGTCAGGCATACAGGTGCTCCAGGACGGTGGTGGGGTCGGCGAGCGGTTCGGCGAGCGCCTCGGCAACCGCCGTGTCGATCTCGGCGCGGACGGCGGCGCGCAGCGCGTCGAGCTCCGCCTCCGCGACGCCACCGGCACGCAGGGCTTCCTCGGCCCGGCGGATCGGCTCGGCGGCGAGCGCGGCGTCCAGCTCGCCCGCGGGCCGGTACTGCTGGGCGTCGCCGATGTAGTGCCCGACGATCCGCTGCGTCATGGCCTCCAGCAGCACCGGGCCACGCCCGGCCCGCGCCCGCTCCGCGGCCCTGCCGACCGCGTCGGCGACGGCGACCGGGTCGTTGCCGTCGACCCGCGCCCCCGGCATGCCGTAGCCGGCGGCCCGCCGGAACAGCTGGTCGTTGCGGACCATCGTGTCGGTCGGCGTCAGCTCCGAATAGCCGTTGTTCTCGACGAGGAACAGCACCGGGAGCGACCTCGCGGCGGCGAGGTTCAGGGCCTCGTGCACGGCCCCCTGGTTCATCGCGCCCTCGCCGAACGCCGCGAGCGCGACCCGCCCGGAGCCGTCGTACGCGGCGGCCAGCGCCGCGCCGCACGCGATCGGGGCGCCGGCGCCGACGATCGAGTTCTCGCCGAACATGCCGTGATCAGGGGCGGTGAAGTAGGCCGAACCACCGCGCCCGCCGCTGATCCCGCCCGCCCGGCCGAGCAGCTCGGCGAGCACCGCACGCGGCGCCACCCCGCAGGCGAGCGCCCAGCCGTGCCCGCGGTAGGTCGGGAACACCGCGTCGACGCTCAGGTCGAGTGCCGCGACGGCCCCCGCGTAGACGGCCTCCTGGCCGTTGCACAGGTGCACCGACCCGACGACGTCGCCCGCGGCGCGCAGGGCGGTGATCGCCTCCTCGGTGAACCTGATCCGGTGCATCACCCGCAGGTGATCGGCGAGCTCGGTGGTGCTCTTCATCGGACGATCGCTTTCCCTTCGTGCGTCGATTCGGGGACGACGAGACGGCCCGACCGCAGCAGCGAGGTCGCCATTTCGGCGGCCTCCCGCACGCGGTGCAGCAGCCGGTCCCGCTCCCGGGCGAACCGTTCGTTCGGGGCGGACACGGTGAACGAGCCGCGCGGGGCGCCGTCCGCGCCGAAGAAGGGCGCCGCGACGCAGCAGACGTCGACGGCGAACTCCTCCCGGTCGATCGCGTAGCCCTGCCGCCGGATGGCGGCCAGCTCGCCGACCAGCTCGTCGTGGCCGGTGATGGTGTGCGGGGTGAGCCGGCGCAGCGTGAGGCCCGCGAAGATCGTGTCGACCTGCTCGGCAGGCAGGAACGCGAGCACGGCCTTGCAGGACGCCCGCGCGTGCATGTCGCCGCAGTAGCCGATCTCGAGGTTGCCCACGCGGATCGGGTGGTTGCCGGTGAGGAACTGCGAGAGCACCACCGTGCCGTCGCGCCACTGGGCGATGTAGGAGGTCTCGCCGCTCGCGTTGTGCAGCCGGGTGAGGATCACCGACAGCTCGGGGGCCACCGCGTTGTGCTGCTGCAGGTGGCGCCCGAGCGCGAACGTCCGCGCGCCGATCCGGTAGCGGCCCTCGGCGTCGCGCTCGGCGTAGCCGTCGGCCACGAGCGTGCGCAGCACGTGGTAGCACGACCCCAGCCGCAGGTCGAGCGCGCTGGCCAGCTGCTTCGCGGTCTGCGGGCCGGACTGCACGAGGTGCTCGAACACCCGCATGCCGCGCTGGAGGGTGAGCAGGACGTCGGCGTCGGCGGGTTCGGGTCGCGACATCGACATCAGAGGCTCCCGATCGTCGCGGCCAGCGTGCGCGCGGCCCGCACGAGGTCGGCCTCGGTGACGTGCTCCGCGCTCGTGTGGGCGAGTGCCGCGTCGCCCGGCCCGAACACCGCGGCATCGGCACCGAGCGCGGCGTACTGGCCGGTGTCGGTGCCCGCCGTGAACCCGAGGTGGACGGCGGTGCCGTCGACCGCCACGGCGGCGTCGTGCAGAGCGGTCACCAGCAGTGCGCCGGCCCGGGTCTCCCAGCCGGGGTAGGCGTCGCCGAGCCAGCGCAGCCGGTGCGGCAGCTCGGCCTCGTGCGGGTCGTGCGCCGCCGCGGCCGCGAGCGCCGCCTCCACCGCGGCGCGGACGTCCGCCACGGGCTCGCCGGGCCGCATCCCGATGCGGCCCGCCATCGTGGCCGACGCCGGCACGCTCGCCCGGTACTCCCCCGCGTGCAGCCGGCCGATCGCGAACGGGAGCGCGGTCGGCACGTGGGCGAACAGCGGGTGGCGGTACCCGGCGGAGCGCTCGTCGGCGAGCCGCAGCAGCGCCTCGCGCAGCGGCAGGATCCGGGCGAGCGCGTCGACCCCGCGCCACGGCGCCGACGTGTGCGCGGCCCGCCCCGGCACCTGCACCTCGAAGAACTGCAGGCCGGTGGACACCGGCACGATCTGGTTGCCGGTCGGTTCGAGCACGATCACCGCGGCGGGCGCCCCGAGCGTGCGCAGCGCGAGCCGGGTGCCCACGCCGGTGGTCTCCTCGCCGAGCACCAGGTGGACCACGGGCCGGTGCGCCGGCCTGATCCCCGCGGCGCGCACCGCCTCCGCCGCGACGAGGGCGGCGCCGATGCCGCCCTTCATGTCCGCACTGCCGCGGCCGTGCACGGCCCCGTCCCGGCGCTCCCCCGCGAACGGGGGCACGGCCCAGTCCGCGTCGTCGCCGGCCGGGACGACGTCGAGGTGCCCGTTCAGGGCGAGCACCGGCTCGTCGCGCTCCGGCCGGCCCAGTGGGTAACCGATCACGTTGCGGCGCGACCCGACGCGTTCCTCGCCGGCAGCGAGGTCGGAGCCCGCGAGCGGCTGTTCGTCGACGTCCCAGCCGTGCGCCGCCATCCACTCCGCGCACCAGGCGGCGGCGTCCTCCTCGCGCCCCGAGACGCTCGGGATGCGCACCAGCGCCGCGACCAGCTCGGCCAGCTCGTCCGCGGCGGCCCGCACGGCCGCGTCAGCGGCTGCTGCTGGGGTCGATCCCATCGCGTGCGCTCCTCCCGTCGGCTCGTCCGGCGGGGGTCACACTGCACACCTCACGGCCGGACGTTCGGCAATCCGAACCATGTTTTCGACTATCCGAAAACTTCGCAGCGTTCCGTCGAGCTTGATCACCAGGCAGGCGCGTTCCCCGACGCCATGTGTCGGCTCTCGCTCCAGGCCGGTGATCATGGGAGGGCGGGTGCGGCAGCCTCCGGCCGAGCAGCACACCACGGCGGACACCGAAACCACGAGGTACGGCTCGCGCGGGCAGCCCCAGCGGCCTCAACCGAGTGAGGCCTCCGCCGCCACCCGCAGGCGGGTGAACTCGGCGACCATCGCCGGGAGCTGCCAGTGGGCGTTGAGCCCGCTCGGGTTGGGCAGCACCCACACGCCCGTGTCCCCGAGCCGCTCCGCCTGCTCCCCGACGGCGGCGCGGGGCCTGCCGAAGGCCGTGCGGTAGGCCGTCACCCCGACGACCGCGAGCCACCGGGGGCGCCGCTCGGCCACCAGCGCCCGCAGCCGCTCGGCGCCGGCCTGCAGTTCGGTGGGCGTCAGCTCGTCGGCGCGGGCGGTGGCGCGGGGCGCCATGTTCGTGATGCCGAGCCCGAGCGCGCGCAACTCGCCCTGCTCGGCCGGGAGCAGCAGCCGTGAGGTGAAGCCCGCGCCGTGCAGGGCGGGCCAGAACCGGTTGCCCGGCCGCGCGAAGTGGTGCCCGGTGGCCGCGGACACGAGCCCGGGGTTGATGCCGCAGAACAGCACGCGCAACGGCGGGTCGTCCGGGCCGGGCAGGACGTCCTCGATGGTCCGGCCGCGCGCCGCCTCCAGCTCGGCGCGGGTGAAGCGGGGCACGACGGCGATCATCGCAGCCGGTCAGCCCGCCAGCGCGATGAGGCCGACGGCCGCGCCGGCCATCCCGAGCCCCGTCGCCTGGGCCCGGGTGAGCCGCTCCTGCAGGACGGTGAGCCCGAGCAGCACCGGCACCACCGGGTAGAGCGCCGCCAGCACGACGGCCACGGCGACCAGCTGCTGGCGGGTGGCCAGGGCGTAGCAGGTGATGGCGAGTGTCCCGACCGCGCCGCTCCCGGCTGCGGCGAGCGCGAGCCGCGGCGGCATGCGGAGCGGGGCGCGCGCGGCGAGCAGCATCGGCAGGATCGTCACGACGGAGGCGACGCGGCTGGCCACCAGTGGCCAGAGCCCGGCGGCGGGGTCGACCGGCACGAGCGCGAGGAACTGCAGCGCGAACCCCAGACCCGAGACGAGGCCGTCGCGGCTCCCGGCGGGGGTGGGCAGGCCACGCCCGGTCCGGGTCACGAGCCACAGCGCAGGGGCTGCCGCGGCGATGCCCAGCCAGCACGACGCCGATGGCCGCTCCCCCAGCAGCAGAACGCCCACCAGCACGGGCACGACGACACCGGCGACGTCGCTCAGGGGAACGACGACCGACAGCTGCCCGTCGCCCATCGCGCGGAACAGGAAGGCGACGCCGACGCCGGTGCCGATCCCGGACAGCGCGCCCCAGCCGAGCGCACCGGGCGTCACCGACGGCGCGGGCGTCAGCAGGGCCGCCACGAGGATCACCGCCGTCCCGCCGAGTTGCGCGACGAGCGCCACGGCCGCGCTGTGCACGCGGCGGGCGAGCAGCGCGCTGACGAAATCGGTGATCCCGAAGCAGAGCGCGGCGCCGAGGGCGAGCACCTCACCCACTGGCGCTGTCCCGTTCGGCCTGCCCCACCGGGCAGATCGCGCCCGCCCCGGTGCAGCACGGCCGGTCGCAGAGCCGGCAGATGCGCTCCGAGCTGCCGACCTCGGTGTAGACGGCGCGCAGCAGCCGCTCCAGCACCCGCGCGAGCGCCTCCTGGTCGGCGGCGGGGAGGGTGTCGACGATGGCGACGAGCCGGTCGCCGCGGGCGTCCAGCAGGCCGGCCGACGCCTCCCGGCCCGCGGCCGTCAGCTGCACCGCCACCCACTTGCCCAGCGTGGGGCGCCGTTCGACGAGGCCGCGCGCCTCGAGCGCGTCCACCATCCGCGCGGCCGCGGACTGCGTCAGGCCCACGCGCCTGCCCAGCTCGGTGACGCTGATCCCCGGGTCCGCGCCCAGGACGACGAGCGCCGCCGCGCCGCTGCCGCTCACGCCCGCGGCCGCGGTGGCGCCCCCGAGCGCGAGGTCAGTGACGGCCAGGGCGGTGGCCCCGAGCAGGTTCGCCGTGCGCCTCTTGTCATGCATGACTCATGCATACCCAGCGCTGCGACCGGTTATGCGGCACACTTGCGGCCGTGAAGCTCCCGGTCATGCCGCCCGTCAAGCCGATGCTGGCCAAGCCGATCGGCGACATCCCCGCGGGCCAGCTGTACGAGCCGAAGTGGGACGGGTTCCGCTCGATCGTCTTCCGTGACGGCGACGAGGTGGAGATCGGCAGCCGCAACGAGCGGCCGATGACCCGCTACTTCCCCGAGGTCGTCGAGGCGGTCCTGGCGAACTTCCCCGAGCGCGCCGTGGTCGACGGGGAGGTGGTGGTGGCCGACACCGCCCGCAACACCCTCGACTTCGAGGCGCTCCAGCAGCGCATCCACCCCGCCCAGAGCCGGGTGAACCTGCTGGCCGAGCAGACACCCGCGAGCTTCATCGCGTTCGACCTGCTGGCGCTCGGCGACGACGACCTCACCGAGCGCCCGTTCGCCGAGCGCCGTGCCCTGTTGGAGGAGGCGTTCGCCGGGGCCGCGCCGCCGGTCCACCTCACGCCGGTCACCCGCGATCTGGACGTGGCGCGGCAGTGGTTCGAGCAGTTCGAGGGCGCCGGGCTCGACGGGCTGATCGCGAAGAAGCTCGACCTGCCCTACCAGCCGGACAAGCGCGTGATGAGCAAGATCAAGCATGAGCGCACGGCCGACTGCGTGGTGGCCGGCTACCGGGTGCACAAGTCCGGCCCGGACGCGCTCGGGTCGCTGCTGCTCGGCCTGTACGACGACCGCGGCGTGCTCAACTCGGTCGGCGTGGTCGGCGCGTTCCCGATGGCCACGCGCCGTGCGCTGCTCGAGGAACTCCAGCCGCTCGTCACCACGTTCGACGAGCACCCGTGGAACTGGGCCGCCCACGAGCAGGGCGAGCGCACCCCGCGCAAGAACGAGACCAGCCGCTGGAACGCGGGCAAGGACCTGTCGTTCGTGCCGCTGCGCCCGGAGCGGGTGGTCGAGGTCCGCTACGACTACATGGAGGGCGACCGGTTCCGCCACACGGCCCAGTTCGTGCGGTGGCGCCCCGACCGCGAGCCGCAGTCGTGCACGTACGAGCAGCTGGAGCGGCCGGTCAAGTTCGACCTCGCCGACGTGCTGAACGTCAGGTAGCGCGCACCGGATGCCTGCGCAGGAGCCGGAAGGCCACCTGCATCACCGGTCCGGTGCCCAGCGCGAGGATCACGGTGCCCACCCCGACCGGCCCGCCGAACAGCCAGCCCAGGAGCACCACCACCAGCTCGATCCCGCAGCGGGACGCCCCGATCGGCAGGCCGTGCCGGTGGCAGGCCACCATCAGGCTGTCGCGCGGCCCGGCACCCAGGCCGGCGCCGATGTAGAGCGCGCCGCCCACCCCGAGCAGCAGCACGGACGCCGCCAGCACCAGCGCGCGCAGCACGATCGGCCCGTCCCGGAGGCCGTCGAGCCAGGACGTCGCCAGCAGCGCGTCCAGCGACCAGCCGATGAACAGGATGTTCACCAGCGTGCCCCAGCCGGGTCGTACGCCGAGCGCCCACGACGCCGCGAGCACGACCAGGCCAACGCCGGTGACGACCGCCCCGAACGACAGCCCCAGCTGCGCGCTCAGCCCGCCGTGCAGCGTGTCCCACGGCGACACCCCCAGCCCCGCCTGCACCGACGCCCACACCGCCACGGCGCAGAGGGCCAGGCCGACGAGGAACTGCAGCAGGCGGGAGGGCACGGGACTCCTTCTCGAGGACGTACGGGATCGGCCCTCCGGGCGGGACCCGGAGGCGGGACAGGCGACCTGCGTCAGACGTCCGACGCGGCCAGCTGCCCGCAGGCGGCGGCGATTTCGCGGCCGCGGGTGTCGCGCACCGTGCAGGCGATGCCCGCGGCCTGCACGCGCGCGACGAACTCGTCCTGCACCGGCCGCGGCGAGGCGTCCCACTCGCTGCCCGGCGTGGGGTTGAGCGGGATGAGGTTGACGTGCACGCGAGACGGTCCGACGTGCTTGCGCAACATCTTCCCGAGCAGGTCGGCCCGCCAGGGGTGGTCGTTGACGTCGCGGATCAGCGCGTACTCGATCGAGACGCGCCGGCCGGTGGTCTGCGCGTAGTGCCGGGCGGCCGTGAGCACCTCGGCGACCTTCCACCGGTTGTTCACGGGCACGAGCGTGTCGCGCAGCTCGTCGTCGGGGGTGTGCAACGACACGGCCAGCGTGACCGGCAGGCCCTCCCCGGCGAGCCGCTCGATCGCGGGCACGAGCCCCACCGTGGAGACGGTGACGCCCCGCGCCGAGATGCCGAGGCCGACGGGAGCCGGCGCCGTGATCCGCCGGACCGCCGCGATCACGCGCTTGTAGTTGGCGAGCGGCTCGCCCATCCCCATGAACACGACGTTGGACAGGCGCGCCGGTGCCCCCAGCACCCCGTCGCGGGCCGCCGCGGCGGCCTGGCGCACCTGCTCCACGATCTCGCCGGTGGACAGGTTGCGCTCCAGCCCGCCCTGGCCGGTGGCGCAGAACGGGCAGGCCATGCCGCAGCCGGCCTGGCTGGAGACGCACACGGTGGCCCGGTCGGGGTAGCCCATCAGCACCGACTCGGCGCGGGTGCCGTCGTGGCCCTTCCAGAGGGTCTTGCGGGTGGCCCCGTCGTCGCACGCCTGCTCGAGCACCGGGGTGACCAGCGGCGGGAGCAGGCCGCGCAGGGTGTCGCGCGCGGCCGCAGGCAGGTCGGTCATCGCGTCGACGTCGGCGGTGAGCCGGCCGAAGTAGTGGCGGGCGAGCTGGTCGGCGCGGAAGCCCGGCAGGCCGAGCTCGCCGACCGCGGCCCGGCGGTCGGCCGGGTCGAGATCGGCGAGGTGGCGCGGGGGCAGGGCGCGGCGCGGCGCGTCGAAGACGAGGGGGAGGGCAGTCATGACCCCTCGATTGTGCCAGGTCGCCCCCGCTCCCCCCGCCGGCGCAACGCGTACCCCAGCACGGCGAGCCCGAGGGCGGGCCCCCAGACGGCGAACGGGAACACGATCAGGCCCCACAACTCGCCCGAGTCGACGGTCATGACGATCATCGGGATGGCGGCCACCGTGAAGAGCGCGGCCACGATCCCGCCGGGCACGACGGCGGCGGAGAGCGGCACCGGCCGGCCCCGCACCACCGGCATCCAGCGCGGCCAGACCTCGCCCCACCGCGCGACCAGGCCCGTCGTCAGCATCGCTCCGGCCAGCGCGGCGAGCCCGAGGAGCAGCCCGTGCAGCCGCATCTCCGGCACGGCCGCCAGCTCGGCGGGGTCCATGCCGAGCGGCCACGGCGTCAGCCAGGTCAACCGCATCAGGCCGTACGGCAGCGCGCACAGCGCCGCGACGATCGCGGCCGACCTGCCCCAGCGCGCCGCTGCGGCCGGGTGCGCCCAGCGGGGCAGAGCGGTCCGGGCGCGGAGCACGGTGCGGGCACCGAGCACGCCCCACACCAGCGCACCGCCCAGGAAGAATGTCATGATCACGGACGGGCCCGCGAGGTGCGCAGTGGCGGCGATGACGCCCAGGTAGCGGAGCAGGACCTCGCCGTCGGCGATCCCGCTGACCCAGCCCAGGACGCCCACCAGCACGAACACCCCGACCGCCACCGGGCCGCCGCGCCGGCGCCACGCGCCCGCGAGCACCGTGGCGAACAGCACGACCGGCCCGAACATCGCCATCAGGTAGCCCACGAGCGTCAGCGGCTGGTACCCCGGCACGGCGAGCCCGAAGACCACGACCCACACGGCGGCCGCACCCACGACAACGCCGCGGGCGCGCCCCGTCGACGCGAGCGCGGCGACGCCCACCCCGGCGAGCCCGGCCCCGACCAACGCCGGTGGCACCACGACCGGGGGCACGAGGTCGAGCAGCGAGCCGGTGTTCCCGCGACCGGGCGCGAACGGGTACCGCTGCGGCCACAGCCACCACCACAGCCCGAGCGCGGCGGTGAGGGCGGACCAGGCACCCGCCACGAACGGCAGGGCCGGGGTGCGGGTGTGCGACGCGGGAGCGATCTCCATGGGGGAGACGATCCGCCGGGGGGCGGCGCCCGGTCCTCCCGGCGCGGTGGGATCCGGCTCCCCCGGGAGGGGGACGGCTGGGCCCCGGAGGGCAGGAAAGCCACATTCAGGGCCTCTGCGGCCCTGAATGTGGCTTTCCTGAACTCAGCGGCGCACCCGGTACCGCACCTCACGCAGCAGCCCCGCGCGGTGCGCGCTCGTCAACCAGAACAACCCGCCCGCGACCAGCCCGACCATCCCCTGCGGGTACAACCCGCCCGCGGTACCGAGCGCGAGCAGCGCCCCCGTGGCACCGAGCACCATCAAGGCGCCACCCAGGGCCAGCAGCGACCGCTCGTCCAGCTGGGAGGACAGCATCATCAGCGCCACGCCGATCATCGCCGCCGCCACCGGGACGGCGAGCTCGCCCCACGAGAACCGCCCGAGCGCGGTGACGGCCACCGCCACCAGCGCCGCGGTGACGCCGAGCAGCCGCAGGAACCGGCCCCGCCCGCCGCGCCGCAACGGCTCACCCGGCCCGTACCGGGTGCGCAGGGCCTGCACCAGCACGCCCGTGACGCCCAGCCCGGCGGCCAGCACGACCGTGCCGACACCTCCGTCGAGCGCCGCCGCGCCGATGGTCCACCACGCCGCGCCGACGACCGGCTCGAAGTAGGGCACACGCATACGGCCACGGTAGCGACGCCCCGGCGCCGCGGCCCGACGCACCCGTTCAGGCGGGGCGGAAGGCCTCCTTGCGGCGCACGTGCAGCCGGTAGCCGACGGGCAGCACGAGGCCCGTGGTCGCGGCGATCGCCCGCTCGGCGACGGGCCGGGAGAACTCGATGCGCAGCACCGCCTCGAGGGTCTCCCGGTCCGGGAACCGCCACGTCGTGGCGATGCGCCGCATCGAGAAGCCGTGGCGTTCGAAGAACTGCTCGACCCGGTCCGGGCGGTAGCGCGGCAGGTCGGCCAGCATCCACCCGCCGTAGGGCTCGACCGTGGCGTCCAGGTCGACGATCGCGATCGCCCCGCCCGGCCGCAGCACCCGCTGCGCCTCCGCGAGCCCGGGCTCGCACCCCGGGCCGAAGAAGTACGCGGTGCGCGCGTGCACGAGGTCCACGCTGCGGTCTGGCAGCGGCAGCCGCGCCGCCCCCGCCCGGTGCACGACGGCGAGCCCGGCCGTGCGCTCCCGCGCCCGCTCCACCAGCCCCGCGTGCGGCTCCACGCCCGTCACCGATGCGGCCTCGGCCGCGAAGACCGGCAGGTGGAAGCCGTCACCGCAGCCGACGTCGAGCACGTCCGCGCCGGCCCACGGCACCGCCTCCCGCAGCGCGGCCCAGATGGCGCCCTCGGCGTCCTGCGCGCGGTTCTCCCGCTCGTAGACCTCGGGCCAGTTCCAGATGTTGGGGCTCGGGATCGGCTCGTCCCCGGCGCCGGCCAACCGCCGGAGCGCCCTCACGGCGCGACGATGCTGAGCAGCACCCAGGCCACCACGGCGGTGGGCAGCAGGGAGTCGAGCCGGTCCAGCATGCCCCCGTGCCCGGGCAGCAACGTGCTCATGTCCTTGATGCCGAGGTCGCGCTTGACCATCGACTCGATCAGGTCGCCCAGCGTGGCGCAGGTGACGAGCAGCGCGCCGGTGAGCGCACCGGCCCACCACGCACCGCCCAGCAGGAAGTGCACGCACAGCGCACCCGCCACCATGCCGACGAGCTGCGACCCGCCGAAGCCCTCCCACGACTTCTTCGGGCTGATCGTCGGCGCCATCGCGTGCCTGCCCAGCAGGACGCCCGCCGCGTACCCGCCGACGTCGGAGGCCACCCCGCAGATCAGGAACGTGAGGACGCGCGCGAGACCGTCCTCCGCCACCACCAGCAACACCGCGAACGAGCAGAAGAGCGGCACGTACGCCGCGGTGAAGATGCCCGCGGTGACGTCGCGGACGTAATGGGCGGAGCCGGCGCGCATCCGCCAGAGCAGCACCGCGAGCGCCGTGACGGCGAACGCAATGGCCAGCCCCTGCAAGCGGAACGGCCACGACAGCCACACCATCGCCTGCCCGCCGACGATCAGGACCGGCAGCGACACCTCGATGCCCGCGCCCCGGCGCAGCGCACCCGCCAGTTCCCACGTGCCCACCGCCGTGGCGATGGCCAGCACCCCGATGAACGCGTGCCGCTCGATCAGCAACGACCCGAGGATGACGACACCCAGGAGGACACCGACGGTGATGGCCGCGACGAGATCACGCCCGGCGCGGGACGGCCGGCGGGCCGGGGGCACCATCGCCGTGGTGTGTGGGGAGGAGGCGGTCACCGTCAGACTTCGAGCAGCTCGGCTTCCTTGTGCTTGACCAGATCGTCGACCTGGTGGACGTACCGGTCGGTGGTGCCCTGCAGCTCCTTCTCGGCGCGCCCGACCTCGTCCTCGCCCGCCTCGCCGTCGCGCGCGATGCGGTGCAGCTCCTCCATCGCTTTGCGGCGGATGTTGCGGATCGTGACCCGGGCGTCCTCACCCTTGCCGCGCGCCACCTTGACCATCTCCCGGCGGCGCTCCTCGGACAGCTGCGGGATGACCACGCGGATGATCTGCCCGTCGTTGCTCGGGTTGAGGCCGAGGTCGGAGTTGCGGATCGCGGTCTCGAGCGCCTTGAGCTGGCTCGCGTCGTACGGCTTGATCACCGCCATGCGCGCCTCGGGCACGTTGATCGACGCGAGCTGGTTGATCGGGGTCATCGAGCCGTAGTAGTCGACGAGCACCCGCGAGAACATGTTCGGGGTTGCCCGGCCGGTGCGCACGGAAGCGAGGTCGTCCTTCGCGACGGCGACGGCCTTCTCCATCTTCTCCTCGGCGTCGAAGAGCGTCTCGTCGATCACGGCGTGTCCCTTCGTTCTTCTGGCGGGTCGACACCGCGCGAAGCCGGTGGCGATCCGCCAGGGATAGCACTGCCTTCCGCGTACTCCGGGGTGGTGACCAGGGTGCCGATCCTCTCACCCCGCACCGCCCGTGCGATGTTCCCCTCGACGAGCAGGTTGAACACGATGATCGGCATCTTGTTGTCCATGCAGAGGCTGAACGCGGTGGCGTCGGCCACCTTCAGACCCTGTTCGATCACCTCGCGGTGGGTGATCTCGTCGTAGAGCTTCGCGCCCGGATCGATCTTGGGGTCGGCGGTGAACACACCGTCGACGCCCTTCGCGAGCAGCACGACCTCGGCCCCGATCTCCAGCGCGCGCTGCGCACCCGCGGTGTCGGTGGAGAAGAACGGCATGCCGACACCCGCGCCGAAGATCACGACCCGCCCCTTCTCGAGGTGCCGGATCGCGCGGCGCGGGATGTAGGCCTCCGCGACCTGGCCCATCGTGATGGCCGTCTGGACGCGGGTCTCGACGTGGAACTCGCGCTCCAGGAAATCCTGCAGCGCGAGGCAGTTCATGACCGTGCCGAGCATGCCCATGTAGTCGGCGCGGGACCGGTCGAGACCCCGCTGCTGCAGTTCCTCGCCACGGAAGAAGTTGCCACCGCCGATCACGACCGCCACCTGCGCACCGGTGGCGACCACCTCGGCGATCTGACGGGCGACCGTCTCGACCACCCCGGGATCGACCCCGACTCCCCCGCCGCCGAACATCTCGCCGCCCAGCTTGAGGAGCACGCGGCGGTAGCCGCCGTCGGGGCCGATCCGTGGGTTGGTCATCGCGTCGCCTCGTCCGTCGATCGGCTCAGGCCTGGCCGACCTCGAAGCGGGCGAACTCGCGGACGGTGACACCCGCCTCGTCGAGCAGCGCCTTCACCGTCTTCTTCGGCTCGTGGACCGACGGCTGGTCGAGCAGCACGACGTCCTTGTAGAAGCCGTTGAGCCGGCCCTCCACGATGCGGGGCAGCACCTGCTCGGGCTTGCCCTCCTCGCGGGCCGTGGCCTCCGCGATGCGCCGCTCGTTCTCCAGCACCTCACCCGGGACCTGGTCGCGGGTGGTGTACTGCGGGCGGGCGGCGGCGATGTGCATGGCCACGCTCTTGGCGGCCTCGTCACCCGCACCCTCGTACGCCACCAGCGCGCCGATGGCCGGCGGCAGGTCCGACGCGCGGCGGTGCAGGTACAGCGCCACCGGCCCGTCGACGTGGATGTAGCGCTTGAGCTCGAGCTTCTCGCCGATGCGGGCCGAGAGCGCCTGCACCGCGTCGTCCACGGTGCCGCCGTCGAGCGGCGCCTTCTTGAGGGCCTCGACGTCGGCCGGCTGCTGGTCCACCGCGACGCGGAGGATCTTGTCGGCGAGCGCCTGGAAGTCGTCGCTCTTGGCGACGAAGTCGGTCTCGCAGTTCAGCTCGACCATCGTGCCGCCCTCGGCCGCGACGAGCCCGTTGGCGGTCTCCCGCCCCGCGCGCTTGCCCACGTCCTTGGCGCCCTTGATGCGGAGCAGCTCGACCGCCTTGTCGAAGTCGCCCTCGGCTTCCTCGAGCGCCTTCTTGCAGTCCATCATCCCGGAACCGGTGAGGTCCCGGAGCTTCTTGACGTCGGCGGCGGTGTAGTTCGCCATGGTGGGAGTTTCGTCCGTTCTCTTCAGGAGGTGTGAGGGGTCGTCAGCCCGCGGTCTGCTGGGTGCCGTTGCTGGTGCTGGCCGGCGCCGGCTCGGCAGCCGGGTTCGGCGCCTCGGCGCCCTGACCCGCCCCGGTGAGGCTGGCACCGTCGGACCCGGCACCCTCGGCGAGCAGGTTCTGCTCCCACTCCGCCAGCGGCTCGTCGGTGCCCACACCGGCCTCCGGCTTCTCCTCGCCGTCGCCGCCGCGCGAACGCTGCGAACGCTGCATCAGCCCGTCGGCCGCGGCGCGCGCGATCACCTTGGTGAGCAGCGCGGCGGACCGGATCGCGTCGTCGTTGCCCGGGATCGGGAAGTCGACCTCGTCGGGGTCGCAGTTGGTGTCGAGGATCGACACGACCGGGATGCCCAGCTTGCGGGCCTCGCCGACGGCGATGTGCTCCTTCTTGGTGTCCACCACCCAGACCGCACTCGGCACCTTCGACATGTCGCGGATGCCGCCGAGGGTCTTCTCCAGCTTGTCCTTCTCACGGGTGAGCATGAGGATCTCCTTCTTGGTGCGACCCTCGAAGCCACCCGTCTGCTCCATCGACTCCAGCTCCTTGAGGCGCTGAAGCCGCTTGTGCACGGTCTGGAAGTTCGTGAGCATGCCGCCCAGCCACCGCTGGTTGACGTACGGCATGTTGACGCGGCCCGCCTCGTCGGCGATGGCCTCCTGCGCCTGCTTCTTCGTGCCGACGAACATGATCGTGCCACCGTGGGCGACGGTCTCGCGGACGAACTCGTAGGCCCGGTCGATGTACGACAGGGTCTGCTGCAGGTCGATGATGTAGATGCCGTTGCGCTCGGTGAGGATGTAGCGCTTCATCTTCGGGTTCCAGCGGCGGGTCTGGTGCCCGAAGTGCACGCCGGAATCCAGCAACTGCTTCATGGTGACGACGGCCACGGCCGGTGCTCACCTCTCGATCAGGCGTGACCGGTGACGGTCACGCACGCGGTTCTGCGGAGCGCCGGTCGGCGGCACCGCCCTGGCGTGGCGCCGGTGGCCGGACCCGGGAGGCCCCGGGACCGCCCGTCCACCGTCCCGCTCGACACGGGTACGCGCACGCGCGAAGTCACCTCGACGTCGTCGAGATGCAGATCGAGTGTACGCCGCGACCGGAACCGTCCCGAAGGCGCGTCCCGCAGCTTGTCCACCTCACCCCGAACCATCCACAACCACGGCCACCACCCACCACACCTCCCCTCCCCCGCCCACCCTGATCCCGTGACCCCCGTCCACCTCCGACCCCCGCGCGCAGCACGCCCGATCGCCCGGGCCGTGTCGCGGCTGGTCGCGGTCCTCGGCCTCACCGTGCTGCTCGCGGCACCGGCGGGCGCCTCCCCCGTCGCGCCTCCTGGCGGCAGCGCACAGGCACCCCCACCTGCACCTCCACCCGACAGCGCAGGCGTCCCCGCCCCCGGAGCGCGGTACGCCTGGCCGCTCCTCCCCGTGCCTGTGATCGCCACGCGGTTCCGGGCGCCGCCCCACCCGTACGGACGCGGTCACCGCGGCGTCGACCTCGTGGGCGCCGCAGGCCAACCGGTGCTCGCGGCCCGGGCGGGCACCGTCGTCTTCGCCGGCCCGGTGGGCACGCGCACCGTGGTGTCGGTCGACCACGACGACGGGCTGCGCACCACCTACGAACCGGTCCGCCCCGCGGTGCGCCCCGGCGCGGTGGTCCGAGCTGGCGACGTGCTCGGGCAGCTCGAGCCCGGCCACCCTGGTTGCCCCGCTGCGGTCTGCCTGCACTGGGGCGTGCGCCGCGGGGCCCAGGAGTACCTGGACCCGCTGGTGCTCCTCCGCCCACCCCGGGTGCGGCTGCTCCCGGTGCCGGAGGCAGAGGCCCAGGCGGCGCCGGAGCCGGAGCCGCGTGCACAGCAGCATCCGCAGGCATAGGCGCTACCGGAGGTGGAGCCTCAGCCGGAGGCGCAGCCGGGAACCGAGCTGGAGCCATGAGGTGCGATTGCCACAGGCGCTGGCGCCACCAGGCGGCTGCTCCCCTGGACGCGACAGCTGCGGGCCGAGGTTTCGCGCGATCAAGGCGAGATGGCCGCTCCCGAAGATCATCCAGCGACCTTTTCCCCTTGATCGATGCGCTCGGGCGCAATTTCGGGCGTCGCCACGCCCGTGATCAGGAAGCTGGCGCATTCCCGGGTCGAAAACGCCCGATAACGCGCCAGAACCGTGATCATGCCCTTGACACCGCCACCGGTGGCGCAGGTGGTGTCGGCGCCGCAGGTGGTGCCGGTGACAATGCCGGTCGCACGCCGCCCGCCGCGCGCCGCGCGCCGCGCGCCGCGCGCCGCGCGTCGCCCGCCGCGGCGAGCGTGTCGACCGGGGCTCAGCCCGCCGCGAGCTCCTCCAGCCGCCCGCGCAGGCGCCCCACCAGCCGGGTGTGCAGCTGGCACACGCGCGACTCGGTCACCCCGAGGAGCCGGCCGATCTCGGCGAGCGTGCGGTTCTCCAGGTAGTAGAGGCGCACCACGTCGCGGTCGCGCTGCTCGAGCTGCTCCACGGCCACAGCGAGCTGCCGCAGCGTCTCCGCGGCCTGCACCACCGCCATCGGGTCGGGTGCGTCGTCGTCGGCGAGCAGTTCCGACACCCCGCCACTGCTCTCGTCGAGCGCCTCCACGCTGATCAGCTGCGTCTGCCTGCTGAGCAGCCGCACCTCCTGTACCGGAAGGCCCAGCTCCTGAGCGAGCTCGGCGTCGGTGGCCGCGCGCCGGAGCCTGGCCTCCAGCCGCTCCTGCGCCCGCTCCAGCTCGCGCACCCGCCCGCGCACCGTGCGCGGCACCCAGTCCTGCGCGCGCAGCTCGTCGAGGATCGCGCCGCGGATGCGCGCCACGGCGTAGCTCTCGAACCGGGGGCTGCGCTCGGGGTCGAACCGCTCCACCGCATCGATGAGCCCGAACACCCCGCACTGCACCAGGTCGGCCACCTCCACGTAGGAGGGCAGAGCGCTGCCGAGCCGGTGCGCCACGGCGCGCAGCAGCGGCGTGTAGTGGACCACGAGCCGGTCGCGCAGCACCCGGGACCGATCGGTCAGGTAGGCCGCCCACAGCTCGTCCACCACTGCCGGCGTCGCCGGCGCCACCGGGGCGTGCACCATCGCGGCCGCCGTTCTGAGCTGCGCAGACGGGGCCGGGAGGACGTCATGCCCGCGGGTGCGCCTGCTCATGTACCACCTTCAGCCGCTCGACCGTGACCTGCGTGTAGAGCTGAGTGGTTGCTAGCTTAGCGTGACCGAGCAACTCCTGTACGTAACGGAGGTCCGCGCCGCCCTCCAACATGTGCGTGGCCGCCGCGTGCCGGAGGCCGTGCGGCCCGACGTCCGGCGCGCCGGGCACCGCACCGAGGGCCTGGTGGACCACGCGCCGCGCGACGCGTGGGTCGAGCCGGCCGCCGCGGGCACCCAGCAGCAACGCGGGCGGCGACCCGGGCCTTGCCAGAGCGGGCCGGCCGACGGCGAGCCAGCGCCGCAGCGCGTCTGAGGCGGGCACCCCGTAGACGACGGTGCGTTCGTGGTCGCCCTTGCCCACGACGCGCAGGGCCCGCCGGTCCGGGTCGACGTCGTCGAGGTCGAGCCCGCACAGCTCCGCCACCCGCACCCCGGTCGCGTACAGGAGTTCCAGCACGAGCAGGTCGCGCAGTGCCACCGGGTGCTCCTCGGCCGCACCGTTGCCGGCCGCGTCGAGCACCGCGCCGGTCTGCTGCACGGTCGGGACCGCGGGCAGCTCCCGCCGCGGCCGGGGCGTCACCAGCCGCGCCCCGGGATCGTCGGGCAGGCGCCCGGTGCGGTGGGCCCACGCGGTGAAGCTGCGCGCCGCGGCGCCGCGACGTGCGAGCGTGGCCCGCCCCAACCCCGCCTCGTGCCCCGCCGCGAGCCAGCTCCGCAACCTCGGCAGGTCCAGGCCCTCGAGCTCGTCCAGGCCGCCGAGAAGGCCCGTGAGATCACCCCGGTAGGCCCGCACGGTGTGCGCGGACCGCCCGCGCTCCAACGCCAGATGCTGCAGGAACGCCTCCAGCGCGGCCGCCGGCCCGGGCGCGAGCTCTGGCAGGGAAGGCACCAATCGACGGTGCTCGCCCGGAGTCCCCCGGTCAAGTGACACATCGGCAATCACCCACCCGTGGCCGGGCCCCGGCCGCGCCGCTACCGAGCGGAGTCCCGCGGCCCGGCGCCGCCGGCGCCGACCGCTCACACCACGGCCTCACCTCCCTCCGCTTGCCTGCGGCGCCAGCGGCCCGCGCAGTGCTCCACGAGCCCGCGGCGCTCGAGCGTGATCAACGCGCTGCGGACGTCGCCGATCGGCACCCCGGACTCCAGCGCGAGCCATCGGGTGTCGCGCGCGGCACGGGCCGGCAGGGCGTCGTGGACGAGGGCCGCCCGGGGGCCGAGCCCATCGGTGGGCCGGTCCCCTTGCGGCTCGGGACCGCCGGCGAGGTGTGCACCGATCGGTGCCACCGCCTCCAGCACCTCGTCGCTCCGGGTGACCAGCAGGGCGCCGTCGCGGACGAGGCGGTGGCACCCCGCCGACATCGCCGACGTGACCGGCCCCGGCACCGCCATGACGGTGCGCCCGAGCGCCAGCGCGTCGGACGCCGTGCGCTGCGCACCGCTGCGCAGGCCGGCCTCGACGACGACGGTGCCGGTGGCGAGCCCGGCGATCAGCCGGTTGCGCACGAGGAAGCGGTGCCGCCCCGGCACACCGCCGGGCGGGTACTCGCTGACCACGAGCCCGCTCGCGGCGATCCGCTCCAGCAGCAGCTCGTGGGACGCGGGGTAGGCGCGGTCGACACCGCACGCGAGCACCGCCACGGTGGCGCCCTCCACGGCGAGAGCACCGCGGTGGGCGGCGCCGTCGATCCCGATGGCGGCACCGGAGACGACGGTGCACCCGCGGTCGGCGAGCCCCGACCCGAGCTCGCCGGCAACGTGGGCGCCGTAACTCGTGGCCGCCCGGGCCCCGACCACGGCGACGGCGTGGCCGCACAGCTCGTCGAGCCGGGCAGGGCCGCGCACCCAGAGCGCCAACGGCGGGGCGAGCTGGGCCGAGCCCACCACCTCGAACGCCTCGATCGCCTCCGCGGGCCATTCCGGGTGTTCTGGTGTGATCAGCCGGGCGCCCGCTGCCGCAGCGGCGTCGAGGTCGGCCTGCGGCCGGTGCACGGACCGCCGGACGCCGGTCTCGGCGGCCACCGCCTCCTCGACGCGCCCGTCGAACACCCGCGCCGCCGCCTCGACCGGCCCGGCCTGCGCCACGAAGGCGGCCAGCGCGGGAGCGGGCGGCTCGGCCACCCGCGACAGGTACGCCCGCGCCAGCAGGATCTGCTCGTTCATGCCGCCCTCCGGTCGCGGAAGTAGAGCGCCGTCTCGACGAGGTCGGCGTCAGGCCGGTCGTGGCCGGCGAGATCGGCCAGCGTCCAGGCCACGCGCAACGCCCGGTCGGCTCCCCGCGCCGTGAGCTGCCCTGACCTCAGGCCGGCGTCGAGGGGGCGGATCGCGCTACGCGGCAGCGCGAACCGGGTGCGCAGCACGGGCCCGGGCACCTCGGCGTTGGTGCGCCACCCGAGGGCGCCCCACCGCTCGGCGGCCGCGGCGCGCGCGGCGAGCACGCGCGCCCGCACGGAGGCGGTGTCCTCACCCTGGCCGGTGGCGGTGAGCGCGGTGACCGGGAACATGCGGGCCCGCAGGTCGACGCGGTCGAGCAACGGGCCGGACAGCCGGCCGAGGTAGCGGCGGCGCACGAGCGAGGGGCAGACGCAGTCGCGGTCGTGGGCGGGAGCGCAGGGGCAGGGGTTGGCCGCGAGCACGAGCTGGAACCGGGCCGGGTACTGCACGGTGCCCTCGGCCCGCGCCAGCCGGACCTCGCCCTCCTCCAGCGGGGTGCGCAGCGAGTCGAGCAGGCTCGCGCCCCACTCCGGTGCCTCGTCGAGGAAGAGCACCCCGCGGTGGGCGAGCGACACCGCACCCGGCCGCGGCACCCCGGAGCCACCGCCGAGCAGCGCGGCCATGGAACTGGAGTGGTGGGGCGCGACGAACGGAGGCACCGTGGTGAGCGCCTGGCCCGGGGGCAGCCGACCGGCCACCGACCGCACGGCGGCGAGCGCCAGCGCCTCCTGCGGCTGCAGCCGTGGGAGCAGGCCGACGAACCGCTGCGCGAGCATCGTCTTGCCCGTGCCCGGCGGCCCGACCAGCAGGACGTGGTGGCCGCCCGCCGCCGCGATCTCGATGGCGTGCCGCGCGTCGTCCTGTCCGACGACGTCGGCGAGGTCGGGCGGCTCGGCCACCTCGTCGTCGCCGAGCGGCTCCGGCCTGCGCAGCGCGGACCCGGTGCGGAGGAAATCCAGCACATCAGCGAGGCACGTGGCGCCGTGGACCTCGAGGCCCTCCACCAACCCGGCCTCGGCCAGCATCGCCGCCGGCACCACCGCGCGCCGCATGCCCGCGTCGCGCGCGGCGATCAGGCACGGCAGCAGGCCGCGCACCGGCCGGAGCCGGCCGTCGAGTGCCAGCTCGCCCATCAGGACCGTGCCGTCGAGCTCCGGCTGCGGCAACACCTCGCCCGCGCCGAGAATCGCACAGGCGAGGGCGACGTCGAACCCGCTGCCGGTCTTGCGCAGGTTGGCGGGCGAGAGCGCCAGCACGATCTTCTCGTTGGTCCAGGTGAACCCCGTGTTGACCACCGCCGCACGCACGCGGTCCTTCGATTCGTTCAGCGCGGCGTCGGGCAATCCGAGCAGGTGGAACTTGGGAAGGCCCTTGCCGACGTCGGCTTCGATCTCCACGACGTGGCCGTCGACCCCGACCAGGGCCACCGAGTAGGCGCGCGCGATGGGCATCAGAACGCCGCCTCGTAGTGGTGGACGACGACGGGAGCGCCCGGCTCGGCCACCACGGCGAGCACGTCGAACCGCACCGGCACCCAGCGCACCTGGTGGGCCTGCAGCCAGGCGTTGGTGACCAGGCGGATGCGGGACACCTTGCGCGCGTCGACCGCCTCCGCCGGCTCGCCGAACCAGGTGCTCGAGCGGGTCTTGACCTCGCAGACCACGAGCCGGTCGGAGTCGGTGGCCACGAGATCGATCTCGCCGTGGCGGCACCGCCAGTTGCGCGAGAGGATCACCAGACCCCGTTGCTCGAGGTACCGGGCCGCGAGGTCCTCACCGCGGCGCCCGAGCACGTCCTTCGCTGCCATACCGACAACGATCGGCGGACCGGGGGTGTACGGACAGGCCGGCCGATGAACTGTGGACAACCGGGGCACGAGGTGGACAACCACGGCTCTGCCAGGCCGAGGATGTCGGTGTGGGGCGCATCGACGCAGGTGGATCTCAAGACACGCACGGCCGGGAGGGCGCGGCGGCCCGCGATCCACCCGGCAGCACGTCACGGTCGCCGAGGCAGAAGCGGGGTGCGGCTCGAGGGTTGGTTACGGGCGGGCGAGGACGGTGGGCACGGCCACCCCGCCACCAACGACCTGAACAGCACCCCACTGCTGCGGCGACAACACCCGCGTGCGGCTCGCGCCGGGAAGCCGTGTCGAGAAGCACTTCACAGTCGCCACGACGACAGCGGTGCGCGGCTCGCCAGGTGGGTGAGGCGCGGGCGAGCGCGACACACCCACCCCGCCACCAACGACCCGAGCAGCACCCCACCGTCGCGACGACAACACCCGCGTGCGGCTCGCGCCGGGAACCCGTGTCGAGAAGCACGACACCGTCGCCACGACGACAGCGGTGTGCGGCTCGCGCGGTTCTCAGAGGCGGGCGAGCGCGGTCGGCGCGCCCCATCCCGCCACCAACGAACTGAACAGCACCCCGCGGTCGCGGCGACAACAGCAGCGTGCGGCTCGCCAGGTGGATGAGACGCGGGCGAGCACGGTCGGCACACCCACCCCGCCACCAACGAACCGAACCGCACCCCACCGCCGCGGCGACAACACCCGCGTGCGACTCGCCCGGGAAACCCGAATCCAGAAGCACGACACCGTCGCCACGACGACAGCAGTGTGCGGCTCGGACGGATCATGCGCCGTAGACCACCGTCCAGCGCGGCGTGCACCGGTCGGTACACCCGACAGAACGCCACGACGCGGCGACAGCAGAGTCCGACTCGAGGACCCGACGCGGTCGCTCGCCACCACCCCACCGGAGTTCAGGAAAGCCACATTCAGGGCCGCTAAGGCCCTGGATGTGGCTTTCCTGAACTCCCCGGGCGCGCCCGGGACCCTACGTGCCGAACTGGTTGCCCTCCGGCAACCGCAGGTCGGGCTTCTCGAGCTCCTCGACGTTGACGTCCTTGAACGTCAGCACCCGCACGTTCTTGACGAACCGTGCCGGCCGGTACATGTCCCACACCCACGCATCGGACATCCGGACCTCGAAGTAGATCTCCCCGTCGGCGTTGCGGGCGGCGACATCCACCGAGTTGGCCAGGTAGAAGCGACGCTCCGTCTCGACGACGTAGGAGAACTGGGCCACGATGTCCCGGTACTCCTTGTAGAGCGTGAGCTCCATCTCGGTCTCGTACTTCTCGAGATCCTCGGCGCTCACGGTGCTACCCCTCCTCTGGAACCCTCGGACGACCCGACGGCCAGCGCCCCATTGTGGACCAGACCCTCCGGGAGGTCCTCCCCCAGGCCTGCCTCGATCGGGTCCTCGTCCATCGGATCGTCGTCGAACACGTCCTCGCCGTGGGCCGTGACGGGTGGGCGGATGCCGTCACGGGCCGCGCGCACGTTCACGAACGAGTAGCGGTGCACCCGGCTGGGGCCGTGCGTGAGCATCGCCTCGTCGTGCACGGGGGTGCAGTAGCCCTTGTGCTCGGCGAAGCCGTACTGGGGGAACTCGCGGTCGAGCTCGACCATGATCCGATCCCGGGTGACCTTGGCGAGCACGGACGCCGCCGCCACGCACGCGGCGACCTGGTCGCCCTTCTGCACGGCGAGGGCAGGCGTGCCGAAGCCGCGCACCGCGAACCCGTCGGTGAGCACGTAGCCGGGCACGGTGGAGAGCCCGGCGACGGCCCGGCGCATCCCCTCGACGTTGGCGATGTGCACGCCTCGGCGGTCGACCTCCTCCGGCGGGATCACGACGACGGACAGGTCCTCGGCCCGTTTCCGGATCAGCGTGTAGTACTCCTCGCGGGCCGCGGGCGTGAGGAGTTTCGAGTCGGTGAGGCCCTCCAGCCGCTTGGCGTCACCGGGGCGCAGCACGCACGCGGCCACGACGAGCGGGCCCGCGCAGGCGCCGCGGCCCGCCTCGTCGACGCCGGCGACCGGCCCGAGACCGTGCCGGTGGAGGGTGCTCTGCAGCGTCCAGCTGCCCGAGCGCCGCACCACGGCGCGGGCCGGGCGCAACTCGGGCGGCAGCGTGGGGCGCACCGGGCGGCGGCGCGCCCGCCGGTGGGGTACAGGTCGTGCGGCCATCGAGGAGCAGTCTGCGCCAGGCGGTGAACGCACGTGCGCTCAGGGTCGCCGGTCCGGGAGGAACGGCGGATCCAGCAGGTGGCGGTCGCGGCGGCGGCGCAGCACGGCCAGCGGCGCCGCCCCGAGCAGGCCCAGGGCGAGCGGCGCACCGGCGGCCGCGTCGCCCGCCATGCCGACGGCGGCGACCTGTGGGTTCTGCGCTGCCACCCAGGCGAACCGGTCGAACGGCAGCACGATCATGCGGGCCTGGCCGATCACGTTCTCGACGGGCACCGCGCCGTGGTCGGGCATGCGCGAGTCGGCCGAGTTGTTGCGGCTGTCACCCATCATCCAGAGCTGCCCCTCGGGCACGGTGACGGGACCGAACGAGGCCTGCTTGGGCGGGCCGGCTTCGGGCAGGTAGAAGATGTACGGCTCGTTGAGCGACTGGCCGTCGACCATGACCTGACCGCGGGAGTCGCAGCACTGCACGGTCTGGCCGCCCACGGCGATGACCCGCTTGACGAAGTCCTTCTCGTCGGGCGGGGCGAGCCCGATCAGCGAGCCGAACAGCTGCAGCCCGCGCACCACCGCGTTGCGCGGCTCGTCAATCTCGATCTCGCTGCTCCAGCTGTCCGGCCCCCGGAACACGACGACGTCGCCGGGGGCGGGGTCGGTGAAGCGGTAGGTGATCTTGTCGACGAGCACGCGGTCGTTGTTGCAGCCGGTGCAGCCGTGCAGCGTGGTCTCCATCGACCCGGACGGGATGACGTAGACCTTCGCGAGGAACGTCTGGATCAGGAACGTGAGGGCGAGCGCCACCACGATCAGGATCGGGAGTTCCTTCCAGAACGTGGGCCGCCTGCGCCGGCCGGGACGCAGCTTGCGCCCGCTGGCCTCGATCTGCTCCTTGTACTCCGACGCCGGCCTGCTCCCCGGCGTGGCGCCCGCGCGGCGGCGGTGGCGGCCCGGCACCTCCCCCGAGCCGGGGTCGGCGGGGGGAACCGTGCCGTCGATGACGACGGTGGGCTCGTCGTCCTCCGGCGCCCGCCGCGGCGGCTGCGGCGGTGGGACGCGTCCCGGAGGCGGCCCGCTGCGCGCGCCGTTCTGCCCGACACCGTTCGGGCCGACGTCGGGAGCCGCCCCGTTGCCGGTGGGCCCGCCGCCGTGGCGCCCGTGCCGGGGCGCCCGGGGGTCGCGCTGAGCACGCCGGGGCGGGACGGGTCCCTGGTCTCGCGGCGCGAACGGCTCCGACGCGGAGAGCCGCGGAGGTGCGGCCCGCCGGTCGTCGGGGAGCTCAGAAAGGGCCACGCCAACGAGGCTACGGCAACGGCGCCCGGTCGGTCAGGACGCGGACGTGGTCTCGCGCTTCTCCTTGATCTTCGCGGCCTTGCCGCGCAGCTCACGGAGGTAGTAGAGCTTGGCGCGGCGAACGTCACCGCGGGTGAAGACCTCGATCTTGTCGATGTTCGGGGAGTGCACCGGGAAGGTGCGCTCGACGCCGACACCGAACGAGACCTTGCGGACGGTGAAGGTCTCGCGGGCCCCGGAACCCTGGCGCCGGATCACGACGCCCTGGAAGACCTGGATCCGGGACCGGTTGCCCTCGATGACCTTCACGTGCACCTTGAGCGTGTCGCCCGGCCGGAAAGCGGGGATGTCGGAGCGCAGCAGCTGTGCGTCCAGTGCGTCCAGGGTGTTCATCGCGAAGATCCGTCCTCGGTGCGTGATAGCGGTCGTGCGGGGGCGCCGTTCGATGTCACGTCGAGGCGCCGGGCAGGCCCGTTGGGGCTCGGGCAACCAGTCCATAGTGCCAGACGCGCGATCGCGGGGCGCACTCACCCGTCCCGCAGCTGCGCGAGGAAGGCGCGATCGGCATCGTCGAGGGCGTCGTCGGGGAGAGCGGAGAGCAGATCGGGGCGTCGCTGCGCCGTGCGTTCGAGCGCGCGGTCGCGCCGCCAGCGGGCGATCCGGGCGTGGTTGCCGCTGCGCAGGACCTCCGGGACGGCGAGCCCGCGCCACACCTCCGGGCGCGTGTAGGCCGGACCCTCGAGCAGGCCGTCGGAGAAGGAGTCCTGCTGGGCGGAGGCGGGGTTGCCCAGCACCCCGGGCAGGAGCCGGGCCACCGCCTCCACCATCACCAGCACCGCCACCTCGCCGCCGACCAGCACGTAGTCGCCGATGCTCACCTCGTCCACCTGCAGGCCGCGGCGGCGGGCGTCGTCGACGACGCGCTGGTCGATGCCCTCGTAGCGGCCGCAGGCGAACAGCAGCCGCTCGTCACCCGCCCATTCCTGCGCCGTGGCCTGCGTGAACGGCCGCCCGGCCGGGGTGGGCACCACGATGCGCGGCGCCCGTTGGTCGAGCTCCAGCACGGCGTCGAGCGCCTCGCCCCACACCTGGGGGCGCATCACCATGCCGGGGCCGCCGCCGTACGGGGAGTCGTCCACGGCCTGGTGGACGTCGTGGGTCCAGTCGCGCAGGTCGTGCACGGCGAGCTCGACGATCCCGGCGCCGATCGCACGGCCCAGCAGCGCCTCGCGCAGCGGGGCCAGGTAGCCGGGGAAGATCGTGATGACGTCGATCCGCACGAGCGGATGCTGCCAGGCGCCGCCGTCAGCCTGCCTTGCGGCTCCGCACGAGCCGCTCGACGACCGCCCGCGCCGCTTCCAGCCGCACCCCTCGCTCGGCCAGGACGTGGTGGGCGGCCCCGCCCTCGGTGTGGATCAGGCCGAGCAGGATGTGCGCGGCGCCGATCTGGTCGTGCCGCAGGTGGATCGCCTCGCGCAGCGCGAGCTCGAGGGCCTTCTTGGCCTGGCCCTCGAAGGGGATGTGCCCGAAGAGCCGCGGCGACCGGCCGCCGTGGGCGGCCCGGGTGCGGTCGAGCGCGCCGGGCCCGAACGCCTCCTCGACCTGGCGGCGCACCTCGTCGAGGTCGATGCCGATCGCCGAGAGCGCCTCGGCGTCGAGGGACGGGCTCGGGCCGGGCCGCAGCCCGGCGACGGCCTGCAGCGCGTCCGCCTCGTCGACGCCCAGCTCGTCGAGCACGGCGAGGGCCACCTCGTCGCGCACGGAGTAGATCGCGGCGAGCAGGTGCTCGGTGCGGATCTCGTCCGCGGCGCGGTGGCGCGCCTCCTCCTGCGCCTCGACCACGACCTGGCGGGCCTCACGTGTGAATCGTTCGAACATCTCGTCCCCTCAGAACCCGTACCGGCGGTACTTCTTGTGCACGGCCTGGCGGCTCACGTGCAGCGCGTCCGCGATCTGCTGCCAGGACCACCCCTGGGACCGCGCGTTGGAGACCTGCAGCTCCTCCAGCGACTCCAGCAGTCCCCGCAGGGACGCCACCGCCGCCAACCCGACGGCCGGGTCCCTGCTGGACGCCGCCGCCGCGACCTTCGTCGCATCACTCATGCTGTCAACCTACGTTGACACGCCGGAACTGTCAACCTGAGTTGACAGTTCTCCGCCGAACGGCCGTTGCGCGCACCACCCGTCCCCGAGTGCACTGGACGCCCGCCCCGCACGGAGGGAACGCCGTGCCCGCTCAGAGCGCCACCCGGTCCACCCGCCGCCCGCCGAGCGGCGGGGTCGGGCGCGTGCTCATCCGGCTGCTCGGAGCGCCCTCCGCCACCGCCGACGGGGCCGTGCTGCCCGAGCTCACCGGGCCCCGCCCCCAGCAGCTCCTCGCACGGGTGGCGCTCGCAGGCGACGCAGGCGTGCCCCGCGACCGGCTGGCCTGCGCCCTGTGGCCCGACTCCGGCACCGCGCAGGCCCGCACCAACCTGCGCAAGCTGCTCCACGACCTGCGCAGGGCCCTGCCCGGCGAGGCGCTGGACACCGGCGGGCGCGCGGTGCGGTGGCGCGGCTCGCCGGACGTGTGGCTCGACGTCCGCGCCTTCACCGAGGCCGTCGACCGCGGCGACGCCGAGGCCGCCGCGGACTGCTACGGCGGCGACCTGCTGCCCGCCTGCGAGGACGACTGGACCGTGGCCGTGCGCGAGCGGCTGCGCCGCCTCGCCGTCGAGCAGCTCGCCGGGCTCGCGGCCGGAGCCCAGGCCGAGGGCCGCGACGACGCGGTGCTGCGGTACGCGCGGCGCCTGCTCGCGATCGACGAGCTGCACGAGCCGGCGTGCCGCCTGCTGATGGCCGCACTGGCGCGGCAGGGCGAGCGCAGCGAGGCGCTACGCGTCTACGACCGGCTCGCCGCGGCACTGGCCCACGACCTCGGCGTCGTCCCCGAGCCCGCCACGACGGCCGTCGCGGAGCGCCTGCGCGGACCGGGCCGCGGCACCCACCCCGGGCCGCCGCTGGTCGGGCGCTGCGTCGAGTGCCGGGAGGCCGATGCGGCCTGGCGCGAGGCCGCCCGCGGCCGGGCCAGGATCCTGATCGTCACCGGCGAGGCGGGCATCGGGAAGACCAGGCTCGTGGAGGAGCTGGCCCACCGGGTGGCCGCGAGCGGGCACGCCGTGGCCGCGGGCCGGGCCTACGAGGCCGCGGGCCGCCCGCCGTGGGGGCCGGTGATCGACTGGCTGCGCTCCGACCCGGTGCGGGCCGGTCTCGACACCCTCGGCGACGCGCACCTGATCGAGCTCTCCCGGTTGCTGCCCGAGCTCGCGACCAGGCACCCGCGGCTGCCCGAACCACCCGCGGACGACGTCGGCCGCCGCCACCGCCTCCTCGACGCCGTCCGCCGCGGGCTCCTCGCCACCGGGCGGCCGCTGCTGCTCGTCGTCGACGACCTGCAGTGGTGCGACGCCGACACGCTCGACCTCTGCGGCTACCTCGTGCAGAGCGCCCCGACGGCGCCGTTGCTGATCGCCGGCACGGCGCGGATGGAGGACTCCGCAGGGGCCCGGGCCGCGGCGCGGCTGCGCCAGTGCGCCACCGGCGCCGTCTCGACCATCGCGCTCGGGCCGCTCGGCCCCGCCGCCACGGCCGAGATGGCGGCGCGCGTCGAGGAGCAGCCGCTGCACCCCGACCTGGCGGCGCGGCTGTGGCAGGAGACCGAGGGGAACCCGCTCTTCGTCCTCGAGGCGCTGCGTGCGGGCTTCGGCCGCGGGCGGACCGGGCGGGTGGCGCTCACCCCGACCGTCCACGCCGTGATCACCGCACGCCTGGACCACCTCTCCCCCGGGGCGCGCCGGCTCGCCGAGGTGGCGGCGACGATCGGGCGCGAATTCCCGGCTGCCGTGCTCGCGACCGCGGCGGGCCGCACCGAGGACGAGATCACCGAGGACCTGGACGAGCTCTGGGAGCACCACGTCGTCCGCGAGCGCGGCCCGGCCTACGACTTCACCCACGACCGGGTGCGCGACGTGGCCCTCGAGCGGATCAGCCCCGCGCGGCGGCGCACCCTGCACCGTCGCGTGGCGGAGGCCATCGCGGCGCACCACGCGGCCGACCTCGACCCGGTGAGCGCCCGCCTCGCCGTCCACTACGCCCGCGCGGGGCTGGACAGGCTCGCGGTGGAGGCGTACGAGCGGGCGGCGCGCCACGCCCACCGCGTCTTCGCCCTCGACGACTGCATCGCGTTGCTCGAACGGGCCCTGCTGCTGCTCGAGGAGTCCCCGCGCGGGACGGCACGCGACGAGGTGGAGCTGCGGCTGCGCGCCGCGCTGGGGGTGCCGTTGGTCGCCCGGCGCGGGTACGGCGCCCCGGAGGTGCTGCGTTGCTACGAGCGCGCCCTCACCCTGCACCGCAAGCTCGGGCGACGCCCCGGGCCCGCGGTGCTGCGCGGCCTGGCGCTGCACGCCGTCGCCACCCTGCGGCTCGACCGGGCCGCCGCGCTGGGCGCGGAACTGCTCGCCGACGACGCCGACCGCACCGCCCGCACCGAGGGCGAGTACGTGCTCGGCGTCACCGCGTTCTGGCGCGGCGACCTCGGCGAGGCCGAACGCAGGCTGCAGGCCGCCATCGACCGCTACCGCCCCGAGGACGCGCCGCTGCACATCGCGCGCTACGCCCAGGACCCCCTCGGGGTGTGCCTGTCCCGGCTCGCCCTCACCCAGCTGTTCCGCGGCCGGGCGGCCGACGCCGACGCGACGATGCGCGAGGCGCTGCGCGTGGCCGCGGAACTCGACGACCCCATGACCACCGGGTACGTGCGGGCGTTCGACGCCATCCTCGCCGCGCTCGAACCCGGCCTGCGCGACCTGCACGACACGGTCGGCGCGCTGGACACCGTCACGCGCACGATGCGGATCGGCTACTTCGCGGTGGTCGCACAGCTGCTGCGCGGCTGGCGCGACGTGTGCGACGGCGACCCGCGCGGCGTCGTGTCCATCCGCGAGGCCGTGGAGCGGTTCCGCGTCGACCAGCCGCTGCACCTGACGCTCGCTCTGTCGCTGCTCGCCCGCGCGCACCTGCGCCTGGGCGACGTGGCCTCGGCGCGGGCGGCCGTGGCCGAGGGCCTCGCCCGCACCGAGGAGAGCGGCCAGCGCTACCTGCTGCCCGAGCTCCTGCGCATCGACGCCGAGCTGCGCGCCGCCGCGGGTGACGGCGCGGGGGCGGCCCGGAGCGCGCGGCGCGCCCTCGCGGCGGCCGACGCCCTCGACGCCCCGTGGCTGCGGGCCCGCGTGACTGCCTGATCGGGAACGCTGCGGGAACGCCTCCTCCGCCATGGTCACCGCCTCCACGACCACCAGGAGGGACCATGACCACGATCGCCGCACTGCGCGAGCAGGTACGCGGGCCCGTCGTCGAGCCGGGCGAGGACGACTACGAGGAGCTGCGCCTGGTCCACAACGGCCTGCACGACCGCAGGCCCTCGCTGATCGTCCGGGCCACGTCGACGGCCGACGTGGTCGCCGCGGTGAACTACGCGCGCGAGTCGGGGCTCGACCTCGCCGTCCGCGGCGGCGGGCACAGCGCACCCGGCTTCAGCACGTGCGATGGCGGCGTCGTGCTCGACCTGGCCCCGATGAACTACGTGCTGGTCGACCGCGTGCGGAAGACCGCACGCACCGGCGGGGGCGCCACCTGGGGCGACTTCAACCACGCCACGCACGCCTATGGCCTCGCCACCACCGGGGGCATCATCTCGACCACCGGCGTGAGCGGGCTGACGCTCGGCGGCGGGGTGGGTTACCTGGCCCGTGGCTGCGGGCTGTCCTGCGACAACCTCGTCGGGGCCGAGGTGGTCACCGCCGACGGGCAGATCGTCGTCACGAGCGAGCACGAGAACGAGGACCTCCTCTGGGCCCTGCGCGGCGGCGGCGGCAACTTCGGCGTCGTGACGTCGATGGAGTTCGCCCTGCACGACGTCACGACGATCTACGGCGGCCCGATGCTGTACGAGGTCGAGGACGCCCCCGCGGTGATGCGCGCCTACGACGACTACATCCAGGAGGCCCCCGAGCAGCTCGGGGCGTTCTTCGGCTGGCAGATGGCCCCGCCGCTGCCGTTCATCCCCGAGGACCGGCACGGCGACATGTTCTGCGCGATGGTCACCTGCTGGAGCGGCCGGCCAGAGCAGGGCGAGCAGGCGATCAAGCCGTTCCGCGACGTCGCCGAGGTCAAGGCCGAGCTCGTGGGCCCGATGCCCTACCCGGCGCTCAACTCGGCCTTCGACGGCCTGTTCCACAAGGGGATGAGGCAGTACTGGAAGGCCGACTACGTCCGCGACCTGCCGGACGCGGCGATCGCCGCGCACACCCGGTACGGCCCGCCGACGCCGAGCCTCACCTCGACGATGCACCTCTACGCCATCAACGGGGCCCCGGCCCGGGTCGGCCCGGAGGAGACGGCGTT
Source organism: Pseudonocardia zijingensis (assembly GCF_042657305.1). Lineage (NCBI taxonomy): Bacteria > Bacillati > Actinomycetota > Actinomycetes > Pseudonocardiales > Pseudonocardiaceae > Pseudonocardia > Pseudonocardia zijingensis. Next base: position 51,492 of record NZ_JBHSKO010000034.1, read on the forward strand.
CGGCCACCGCGACGCGCGGTACGTGATGGTCATCGGCGCGTTCTGGGACCCGCCCGTCGACGACGAGGGCGCCATCCGGTGGGCGCGCGACTACTACGACGCCGTGCACCCCTTCTCGGGGACCGAAGGCGGGTACATCAACATGCTGTCGGAGGACGAGGGCCGCGTGCCGCAGAACTACGGGCGCAACTACGAGCGGCTACGGCAGGTCAAGGCCGCCTACGACCCGGACAACCTCTTCCACCTCAACCAGAACATCCCGCCGGCGCGGTGACGCGCGGGACTCGCGCGACGTAACGGGGAACTCGCCCGACGAAACGGGGGACTCGCGCGGCTGGGCCATGCCGTGGGCGCGCGAGTCCCCCGCCTCGCGGAGCGAGTGTCGCATTCTGCGCGGGCGGGACAGGTCAGTCGAGCAGGCCCTCGGGAGGGGTGAGGACCAGCCGGCTGTTCGCCAGGTCGACGGTGGGCACGATGGCCCGCACGAACGGCACGAGCGCGTCGGGGCGCTCGTGCCGTGCCAGCACCAGCAGCTCGCCGCCCGGGCCGTGCACGACCTCGCGGACGGAGCCGACGACGGTGCCGTCCTCCAGTTCGGCCCGCAGGCCCTCCAGCTGGTGGACGTGGAACTCCTCGTCGTCGGCAGGCGCGCCCACGGCGTCGGCGGGCACGAGGAGCCGGGTGCCGCGCAGCGCCTCGGCCGCGTCGCGGTCGGGCGCCTCCACGAACCGCACGAGCAGGCGTCCGGAGTGCGGGCGCGCCGACTCCACGGTCAACGTGCCCGCCGGGCTGCCCGGGCGCTGCGCGATGAGCGAGACCCCCGGGGCGAACCGCTCGTCCGGGGAATCCGTGTGCACCTCGACGACGAGTTCGCCGCGCAGGCCATGGACCCGCACGGCGATCCCCACCAGATACGTAGTGCCCCCCACCGGCAACCCGTCACCCATCTCGACGGCCCAGCTCCCCGCTGGCCGCACCTGCGGGTCGCCCGAGTATGCCCACACGCGCGGCGTCCCGCCGGCGCACCCAGCAGAAACCTGGATCCGCCGATATCCGCAACGGGCTACCGGTGGGGGGCACTGCTACCGGTCGGTGTCGACGACATCCACCCGCACACCCCGGCCACCGATGCCGCCCACGACGGTGCGCAGCGCGGTGGCGGTACGGCCGCCGCGACCGATCACCTTGCCGAGGTCTTCGGGGTGCACCCGGACCTCGAGGGTGCGGCCGCGGCGGGTGGTGACGAGCTCCACCTGCACGTCGTCGGGGTGGTCGACGATTCCCCGGACGAGGTGCTCGAGAGCGTCGGCCAGGACGCTCACGACTCGTCGGAAGAGGCCTCGGAGGAGGCCTCGGACTCGCCCTTCGCGCGGCGATCGCCCTTCTTCTTGGGCGTGGTGGCCTCGGAGGTGGGCTCCTCGCCGGCGGCCGCCAGCGCGGCCTGGAAGCGGGCGTGCCGGTCGACCTTCTCCGGCTGCGCCTTCAGGGTGCCCTCGGCGCCGGGCAGACCCTTGAACTTCTGCCAGTCGCCGGTGATCTCGAGCAGGTGCTGGACCGGCTCGGTGGGCTGCGCCCCCACGCCGAGCCAGTACTGGGCCCGCTCCGAGTCGATCTCGATCAGGCTCGGCTCGTTCTTGGGGTGGTACTTGCCGATGGTCTCGATCGCCCGGCCGCTGCGGCGGGTGCGGGCGTCGGCGACGACGACGCGGTAGTAGGGCTGGCGGATCTTGCCCAGCCTCATCAGCTTGATCTTGACGGCCACGCTGGTCGGTGCTCCTCGCGGATCGTGTGCTTCGGGTGAGTCCGCGCGGCTCGCGTGGGGTTACGGGCTGCGCATTACTCGGCGTGTGCGTGTCTGCGGCACGGTAGAGGGCCAGCCGCAGGACCGATCGGCCATTCTGCCAGACGCGCGCGCGTGATGGGACGTCAGGCCATCGGAACGATGCCCAAGAGCCCGAGCACGAGCGCGATGCCGGGCAGCAGGTTGTTGACCTGGTGGGCGACGATGCTGGCAAGGAGCCTGCCGGTGTACAGGCGGGCGATCGCGATGGGGATCGCCACCACCAGCAGCAGCGGGGTGCGGGTGAACTCGAAGTGCGCGAGCGCGAAGAGCAGCGTGCTGACCGCGAACGCCACCCAGCGACCGCCGATCTTCTCCAGCCCGCCCCAGAGAAGGCCGCGGTAGAGGATCTCCTCGCACATCGGCGCCACGATCACGACGAGGACCAGCACCAGCGCCGCCAGCAGCGGGCCCGCCCGGATCCCGCCGAACACGTCGCCCACGGCGGAGCTGGCGTCATCGCCGACGATGGACACGTAGACGATCGACGCCGGGATGGTGAGCACGAGGCCCCCGAACCCGAACACGAGTCCGATGCCGACGTCACGCCACGACCACTCGAGGCGCAGGTCTGCCCGCGGACCGTTGCCGCGCAGCCGGGTGATCAGCAGCGCGGTACCCGCCGCGAGCAATGTGGGTGCGGCAAGGCCGGCGACGAGCACGCCCACGCCGGGTTGGGTGCCGCTGAGCAGCACGTAGGCACTGATGAGCCCGCCCACCAGGAGGAAGACGGCCTCCGCGAACAGGTACGCGCCCAGCCCCCAGCGGTGGGTGCGGACGGGCGCAGGTGCACCCCACGCGGCCACGGGCCCCTTGCTGCGCCCGATCGACGGGGCGGGGTAGGGACCGGTGGGCGGGTAGGGACCCGGCGGGTAGGACGGCCCGGCGTGGGGCCCGCCCGGCCCGGGGTAGGGCCACCCCTGCACCGGTGCCTGCTGCCCCGGTGCCTGCTGCGCGGTGGGCGGTGGCGGCGGGAACGGCGCGACGGGCGACGACGGCGGAGCCGCGGGGCCGCCGTAGGGGGGCGGTGGCGCCCCGTAGCCGTAGGGCGGCGGCGGGGCCGCGTACGGGGCCGGGGCCCCGGTCGGCACTGCCCCGTACTGCGCTGTCCCGTACTGCGCCGCCTCGTAGTGCGGCGCCTCGTAGTGCGGCGCCCCGTTCTGGGACGCGCCGTTCTGCGGCGCCCCGTTGTGCGGCGGTTCGCTCTGGGGCGTCCCGTGGAGCGCTGCACCGTCGAGCGCTGCCCCGTTCTGCGGAGCGGCCGGGACGGTGTCGGCGGGCACCGGCCGGCTCGCCCCGTCGTCCGGCGCTGCGTCCGGCGCTGCGTCCGACGCGGACGGGTGGGGGTCGGCTTCCCGCTGCGCAGGGTCGATCGGCGCCCCCTCCTGCTCGGGCTGACCGTTGCTCTGCACCGCTCCCACGGCCCCGACGCTACCGGCCGCTCGCCTGCGCCGCCGCTCGCCGGGCCGTCCGCCATGCTGTGACCATGACGGTCTACGACCAGATCGGCCGCACCTACCGCACCACCCGGAGGCCGGACGCGAGGATCGCCGCCCAGGTGGCCTCGGCCCTGTCGGGCATGGGGAGCGTCGTGAACGTCGGTGCGGGAGCGGGGTCGTACGAGCCGGCCGGCACCGCCGTCGGGGTCGAACCCAGCTCGACCATGATCGGGCAACGCCCCGCAGGGTCGGCGCCGTGCGTGCGCGCTGTGGCCGAGGCGCTGCCCCTGCGCAGCGGGTCCGTGGACGCCGCGCTCGCGGTGCTCACCATCCACCACTGGAGCGACCTCGAGGCCGGGATCGCACAGCTGCGCCGCGTTGCCCGGCGGCGGATCGTGATCCTCACCTGGGACCAGGAGGTGTTCGACGAGTTCTGGCTGGTCCGCGAGTACCTCCCGGCCGCCGCCGCGGTCAGCGCGGGTCACGCGGTGCCCCTCCCCCGCCTGGCCGAGCTGCTGGGCGGGGCGCGGGTCGAGCCGGTGCCGGTGCCACACGACTGCACGGACGGCTTCGGGGCCGCGTTCTGGCGGCGCCCGGCCGCCTACCTGGACCGGGGCGTGCGCGCCGGGATCTCGATGCTCGCCCAGGCCGAGCCGTCCGCGCTCGCCGCGGGCCTGGCGGCGCTCGCCCGCGACCTGGACTCCGGTGCGTGGGAGGAGCGCCACCGCGAGCTCACCGCGCTCGACCGGTTCGACGCCGGGTACCGGCTCGTGGTCAGCGACCAGCCCGGCTGAATGCGTCAGGCCCGGGCGGGCACCGGGCGGCCGCGCAGCATCACGAGGGCCGGCTCGTGCAACGCCGTGAGGTCGGCGCGCGGGTCGCGGTCGTAGACCACGAGGTCGGCCCGGGCACCGAGCTGCAGGCCGGGGCGCCCGAGCCACTCGCGGGCCGCCCAGCTCGCGGCGCCGAGGGCGTCGGCCGCCGACAGCCCGGCCCGGTGCAGCGCGATCACCTCGTCGGCGAGCCGGCCGTGGGCGATCCCGCCGCCCGCGTCGGTGCCCGCGTACACCGGCACCCCGGCCTCGACGGCCCGGCGCACCATGTCGTAGGCGCCCGCGTGCAGGCGGCGCATGTGGTCGGCGTAGGCGGGGTACCTGCTCGCCTGGTCGGCGATACCCGGGAAGTTCTCGACGTTGATCAGCGTGGGCACCAGCGCGGTGCCGCGCTCGGCCATCTCGGCGATGAGGTCGTCGGTGAGCCCGGTGCCGTGCTCGATGCAGTCGATCCCGGCCCGCACGAGACCCGGGATCGCGGCGGCGCCGAACACGTGCGCGGTGACGCGGGCACCGGCGCCGTGGGCGGCGTCGATCGCCGCCGCCAGCACGTCGTCGGGCCAGACCGGAGCGAGGTCGCCCACCCCGCGGTCGATCCAGTCGCCCACCAGCTTGACCCACCCGTCGCCGTCGGCCGCCTGCTCGGCGACGACGTCGGGCAGCAACGCCGGATCGTCCAGCTCCCGCGCCACGCCGGGGATGTAGCGCTTCGGGCGGGCGAGGTGCCGTCCGGCGCGGATGATCTCGGGCAGGTCGTGGCGGGCCTGCAGCGGTGTGGTGTCGATCGGCGAGCCGCAGTCGCGGATCAGCAGTGTGCCCGCGTCGCGGTCGGTGCGCGCCTGGGCGTCGGCCTCCTCCAGGTCGACCCCGCCCCTGGCCCCGAGCCCGATGTGGCAGTGGGCGTCGACGAGGCCCGGCACGATGAACCCGCCGTCGACGAGGGTCTCCGCGCCCGGGGCCGGCTCGACGAGCCGGCCCGCGTCGACGTGGAGCTCGACGGTGTTCTCACCGGGCAGCAGCACGCCGCGCAGGCGGTACACCTACTTGCCCTTGGGGAACTTCAGCTTGCTCGGGTCGAAGCCGGGGGGCAGCTGGTCGAGCCCCGGCGGCAGGTCGCGCAACGACGCGGGCAGCCCGGACATGTCCGGCATGCCACCGCCGAGACCCGGCGGCAGCCCGGCGGCGCGGGCCGGGCTGGGCCCGCGGCCCTTCGACTTGCCCTTCTTGCCCTTGCGCCCCTTGTTCTGCTTCTTCGTGGCGCTGCGCCCGCCGAAGCCGAACTGCCCGGCCATCTGCTTCATCATCTTCCGGGCCTCGAAGAACCGGTTGACGACGTCGTTGACCTCGCTGACCGTGACCCCGGAACCGTTGGCGATGCGCAGCCGCCGCGAGCCGTTGATGATCTTCGGGTCGGCCCGCTCCGCGGGTGTCATGCCGCGGATGATCGCCTGCAGCCGGTCGAGCTGCTTGTCGTCGACCTGCGCGAGCGCGTCCTTCATCTGCCCGGCGCCGGGCAGCATGCCCAGGATGTTGCCGATCGGGCCCATCTTCCTGACCGCGAGCATCTGCTCGAGGAAGTCCTCGAGGGTGAGCTCCCCGGTGGAGATCTTGGCCGCCGCCTTGGCCGTCTGCTCCTGGTCGAACGCCTGCTCCGCCTGCTCGATGAGCGTGAGCAGGTCGCCCATCCCGAGGATGCGGCTGGCCATCCGGTCGGGGTGGAAGACGTCGAAGTCGGCGAGCTTCTCGCCGTTCGACGCGAAGAGGATCGGCTGCCCCGTGACCTCCCGCACCGACAGAGCCGCACCGCCGCGGGCGTCGCCGTCGAGCTTGGTGAGCACCACGCCGGTGAAGCCGACGCCGTCGCGGAACGCCTCGGCCGTGGCCACGGCGTCCTGACCGATCATCGCGTCGACGACGAACAGGACCTCGTCCGGGCGCACCGCGTCGCGGATGTCGGCGGCCTGGCGCATCAGCTCCTCGTCGACGCCGAGGCGGCCCGCGGTGTCGACGATGACGATGTCGTAGTGTTTCTCGCGCGCGTGCGCGACACCGCGGCGCGCCACGTCGACCGGGTCGCCGACGCCGTTGCCCGGCTCGGGCGCGAACGTGGTGGCACCTGCCCGCTCACCGACGATCTGCAGCTGGTTGACGGCGTTGGGCCGCTGGAGGTCACAGGCCACGAGCAGCGGCGTGTGGCCCTGGTTCTTCAGCCAGGCGGCGAGCTTGCCCGCGAGCGTGGTCTTGCCGGAACCCTGCAGGCCGGCGAGCATGATCACGCTCGGCGGCTCCTTCGCCAGCCGGATCCGCCTCGTCTCGCCGCCGAGGATCTCGACGAGCTCCTCGTTGACGATCTTGACGACCTGCTGGGCCGGGTTCAGCGCACCGGAGACCTCGGCACCCTTGGCGCGCTCCTTGACCCGCGCGATGAAGCCGCGGACCACCGGCAGCGCGACGTCGGCCTCCAGCAGCGCGATGCGGATCTCGCGCGCCGTGGCGTCGATGTCGGCGTCGGAGAGGCGCCCCTTGCCGCGGAGATTGGCGAGGGTGCCGCTGAGGCGCTCGGAGAGGGTGTCGAACACCTCTCCAACCCTACTTGCGCGCCGCGAGGCGCTGCAGGCCTCCCCGATTGCCGGCAAGGTGGCCTTGCTGGCGCAATATGCCAGTAAGGCCACCTTGCCGGCATATTGCGGGCCTCACGCGCGGGCGTGGCGCCGCACGGCGGCGACGTGGGCGTGGCACCCCAGCTCGGCGTCGGTGACCAGCCGCAGGCCACCACCGGCGGCCGCCCGGTCGACCACGGTGATGCTGCGCCAGCCCAGCGGCGGGTCGCCGAGGAGCTCCGCGGCCGTGCGCTCGGCCCGCCGCGCGTGGGCCGCGAACGACGCCGCCTGCACCACACGGCCGCGGGCGTACTGGCCGCGCCGGGCCTCGGCGGGGTCGGCCTGCAGCCACAACAGGTGCGCGTCGCGGCGGGTGGCGGCCGCCAGGCGCGCCACGGCGGCGCGCGTGCCCGGCTGGGTGGCGGGCAGGTGCACCACGACGGTGGGGGTGGCCGACACGGCGGCGGCCACCACCGCGGTGCGGTGCAACAGGTGCACCACGGGTCGTTGCAGGGAGTACGGCACCGGCCCGGCCAGCGGGCGCAGCGCCGCCCGCTGCACCTCCGAGTCGAGCACGGTGAGCCCCTCGGCGGCGGGCAGGCTCGCCAGCAGGGTGGACTTGCCCGCCCCCGGCATCCCGGCCACCAGCAGCAGCGTGCGTCCCGGCACGGCGATTCGCACAGGCGGTGTCGCGGTGGTCACGCACCGTCCAACGGGTCGTTCGGGCGATTCGTTCCGTTCGCCGCCCCGACCGCGCCGTGATCACGATCATGTGCGCGCCGGGGACGCGCGCGTGATCAGCCGGCGGCCGCGGCGAGCACCGCCATCTCGATCCGCTGCCGTTCCGCCCGCCCCAGCGCTCCTTCGCCGCCGGCCCCCCCGAGGCCGAAGGCGTCCACCACGGACGCACCCAGCGTGGACGCCCGCGCCCAGCGGACGTCGGCGCCGCAGTCCTCGAGCGCGGTGGCCACCCGGTGCAGCAGGCCGATCCGGTCGGTGGCGCGCAGTTCGAGGACGACCGCGCCGGTGGCCTCGTCGTCGAACCAGAGCACGCGGGGCGGCGCGGGCGGCTCGACCGCCGGGCCGCGCGGTGCGTAGTCGCGCTCCTTGCGCGCCAGGGCCTCGGGGAGGCGCAGGGTGCCGTCGAGCACCCGGCCGAGGTCGGAGCGCAGCAGAGCCGGGTCGGGCAGGCCGCCGAACCGCGGCGACACCGTGAACGTGAACACCGCGACGCCGCCGAGCGTGGCCAGCTCCGCGGCGTGGACCTCCAGCGAGTGCAGCGCGAGCACACCCGCAGCGGCGGCGAGCGACCCGTGCCGGTCCGGCACGGCCACGACGGCGCCCGCAGGATCGCCCGGGTCGAGGAGCACCTGCGGGCGCCCGTCGGCCTCGACGGCACCCGCGAGCTCGGTGGCGGCCGCGGTCGGCGGGGTGGGGCCGGGGAGCGACTTCCCGGCCAGCAGGGCCCGGCACCGGTTGGCGAGGTCGTGGATGAGCGTGCGCTTCCACGGGCTCCACACCCCCGGCCCTGTGGCCAGCGCGTCGGCCTCGGCGAGCGCCTCGAGCAGCTCGAGCAGCAGGACGTCACCGTCGAGCGTCTCGACGACCCGGGTGACGGTGGCGGGGTCCTCCAGGTCGCGCCGGGTGGCGGTGTGCGGCAGCAGCAGGTGGTGGCGCACCATCCGGCCGAGCACCGCGACGTCCGCGTCGGGGAAGCCGAGCCGCTGCCCCACCTGGACGGCGAGCGACTCCCCCACCTCGGAGTGGTCGCCCCCGCGCCCCTTGCCGATGTCGTGCAGCAGCGCGCCCACCAGCAGCAGGTCCGGACGCGCCACCCGGGTGGTGAGCCGCGCGGCCTGCGCGCAGGCCTCGACGAGGTGCCGGTCGACGGTCCACACGTGCGCCCGGTCGCGCGGCGGCAGGTCGCGCACCGCGCCCCACTCGGGCAGCAGGCGCCCCCACAGCCCGGTGCGGTCCAGCGCCTCCACGACGTCGACCAGCGGGCGCCCGGTGCCCAGCAGCGACAGCAGCTCCGTGCGCGCCGAGTGCGGCCACGCCGTGCGCAGCTCCGGGGCGGTGTCGGCGAGCCGGTGCAGCGTGCCCGCCGCGACCGGCATGCCGGTGCGGGCCGCGGTGGCGGCCACGCGCAGCACGAGCGCGGGGTCGCGGGCCGCGGAGGCGTCGCGCGCCAGCGCCACCTCCCCGAGGTGTTCCACCACGCCGGTGTCCAGCGGGCGGCGCACGGGCGGGCGGCGCAGCGCGGCGAGCCCACGCCGGGGCAGCGCGTTGCGGGCCGAACGCAGGCCCACCTCGGCCGCGAACGCCACCGACCGGGCCGCCCCGGACAGCGCCCGGGCCAGCTCGAACCGGTCGGCGATCTCCAGCGTGGCCGCGACCTCGTCGGCGTCCTGGGCGTGCAGGACGTCGCGGGCCCGGCCGGCGAGCCGGTGCAGCTCGGTGCGGACGTCGAGCAGGAGCAGCCGCGCGGCACGCACGTCGGCCGCGGGCCGGTCGACCAGCTGCGTGGCGGCGAGCGCGTCGATCAGCTGGATGTCGCGCAGCCCGCCGTGCCCGTTCTTGAGGTCGGGCTCGACGCGGTGCGCGACGTCGCCGACCTTGCGCCACCGCTCCTGCGCGCTGTCGGCGAGCTCGTCGAACCGGCCCCGGATCCCGGCCCGCCACGACTGCCGCACGGCGGTGCGGACCTTCTCCGAGAGCGCCTGGTCACCCGCGATGTGCCGGGCCTCCAGCAACCCCAGCGCGGCGCGCAGGTCGGTGGCGGCCACCTGCACGGCCTGCCCCGGCGTGCGCACGGCGTGGTCGAGCCCGATCCCGGCGTCCCACAGCGGGTACCACAGGTCCCCTGCCAGCCGCTCGACGTCCTTGCGACCGTCGTGCAACAGCACGAGGTCCAGGTCCGACCACGGCGCCAGCTCCCGGCGTCCCAGCGCACCGACGGCCACGAGCGCGGCCCGCTCGGTGAGCCCGATCGCCGCGGCCCGCGACGCGAGCCAGAAATCGTGCAGGTCGACCAGCGCCTCCCGCAGCGCCTCCGGACCCAACCTCCGCTTGCCCGTGCCCTGTTCCAGCAGCACGGCCTTCGCCCGGGCCAGGTCCCCCGCGTCCCCCGACGACACGGCCACTGCACCCACTACGGCCTCTCCTCCTGGCCTGGAAGCACAGCGTGGTGGCCTCGCTGATCGAGGCCACCACGCCGTGCGGATCGAGTGCGGTCAGACCGCGTCGGAGCCACGCTCACCGGTGCGGACCCGGACCACGGTCTCCACGGGTGTGACCCAGACCTTGCCGTCACCGATCTTGCCGGTGCGCGCCGCCTCGACGACGGCGTCGACGACCTTGTCCGCGTTGGTGTCGTCCGCGACGACCTCCACCCGCACCTTGGGCACGAAGTCCACGGAGTACTCCGCACCCCGGTAGACCTCGGTGTGGCCCTTCTGCCGGCCGTAGCCCTGCACCTCGCTGACCGTCATGCCGAGCACGCCGATCTGCTCCAGCGCACCCTTGACGTCCTCGAGGACGAACGGCTTCACGATCGCGGTGATCAGCTTCATGGTCACGCCTCCTTACCGGCTGCTGCCGGCACCGCCTCGGCGGCAGGCTCGGGGCGCTGGCCGCTGAGGCCCGAGACCGCCCGGTGGCTGGAGAAGTCGTAGCCGGTCTCGGCGTGCTCGATCTCGTCGATGCCGGTGGCCTCCTCCTCCGGGGTGACGCGCAGCCCGACGATCGCCTTGACGATGTAGGCGAGGACCAGCGACACGACGAACGAGTAGACCAGCACCGCGACCGCGCCGACGACCTGGCGCCAGAGCTGGTCGACGCCGCCGCCGTAGAACAGGCCGGCCACCGCGGCGGGCGAGCCCGGGTCGGCGAAGAAGCCGATGAGCACGGTGCCGATCAGACCACCGACGAGGTGGACGCCGACGACGTCGAGCGAGTCGTCGTAGCCGAAGCGGAACTTGAGGCCGACCGCGAGCGCGCAGAGCACACCGGCGATGAGGCCGATCGCGATCCCGCCGAGCGGCGAGACCGAGGCGCAGGAGGGCGTGATGGCCACGAGGCCCGCGACGATGCCGGACGCGGCGCCGAGGCTGGTGGGCTTGCCGTCGCGCACCCGCTCGGTGATCAGCCAGCCGAGCATCGCGGCGCAGGTGGCGAGGATCGTGTTGACCAGCGCGAACGCGGCGGTGCCGTTGGCTCCGAGCGCGGAGCCCGCGTTGAAGCCGAACCAGCCGAACCACAGCAGGCCGGCACCCAGCATCACGAGCGTCAGGTTGTGCGGGCGCATCGGCTCACGCGGCCAGCCGCGGCGCTTGCCGACGACGAGCGCGAGGGCCAGGGCGGCGGAACCGGCGTTGATGTGCACCGCCGTGCCACCCGCGAAGTCGAGCGCCGCGAGGTCGTTGGCGATCCAGCCGCCCACCACGCCGGACTCGTCGTCGCTGAACGCGAACACCCAGTGCGCCACCGGGAAGTACACGATGGTGGCCCAGAGGCCGGCGAAGAGCAGCCACGGGCCGAACCGGAGGCGGTCGGCGACCGCGCCGGAGATCAGGGCCACGGTGATGATCGCGAACGTGGCCTGGAACCCGACGAAGACCAGGGCCGGGATCGTGCCCGACATCGGGAAGGTGGCCGGGTCGGCGCCGTAGTCGCCGACGAACAGGCCGCGGAGCCCGGCGAACTCGAACGGGTTGCCCAGCAGCCCCCCGCCCACGTCGTTGCCGAAGGCGATCGAGTAGCCGTACAGCGCCCAGAGGATGCCGATCAATCCGATGGAGCTGAGGCTCATCATCATCATGTTCAGCACGCTCTTGCTTCGGACCATGCCGCCGTAGAACAGGGCGAGGCCGGGCGTCATGAGCAGCACGAGAGCAGTGCTGGCCAACATCCAGGCGGTATCGCCGGTATCGAGCACGTCAACTCCTTCCCCAGGTGGTTCGGGGAACTATCGGAGCGACGTGTTTCGGACAATCTCACCGGCTGTTTCCGGCCTGTGAACTGGCGGCCCCGCGGTGTTACATCCGCGTGTACGGGTCGGACTACCGGTCGAGAAGGGCGTCGACGAACGCGAGCGGGTCGAACGGCGCCAGGTCGTCCGGGCCCTCGCCGAGGCCCACCAGCTTCACCGGCACGCCCAGCTCCCGCTGCACCCGGAACACGATCCCGCCCTTCGCGGTGCCGTCCAGCTTCGTGAGCGCGATCCCGGTGACCTTCACGACGTCGCCGAACACCCGCGCCTGCGTGAGCCCGTTCTGGCCCGTGGTGGCGTCGAGGACCAGCAGCACCTCGTCCACCTCGGCCTGCCGCTCGACCACCCGCTTGACCTTGCCCAGCTCGTCCATCAGGCCGGTCTTCGTGTGCAGGCGCCCCGCCGTGTCCAGCAGGACGGCGTCGGCGCCCTCCTCGGCGCCCTGCTTGACCGCGTCGAACGCCACGCTCGCCGGGTCGGCGCCCTCCGGGCCGCGCACCACCGTGGCCCCGGCCCGTTCGCCCCAGGTGGCGAGCTGCTCGGCGGCCGCGGCGCGGAACGTGTCGGCCGCGCCGAGCACCACGTGCCTGCCGCCCGCCACCAACACGCGCGCGAGCTTGCCGGTGGTGGTGGTCTTCCCGGTGCCGTTGACGCCGACCACCAGCACCACGCCCGGGCGCCCGCCGTGGGGCAGGGCGCGCACGGAGCGGTCCATGTCGGTGCCGAGGGCGTCGGTCAGCACGTCGCGCAGCAGCTGCCGGGCCTGGTCGGGCGAACGCACGGCCCGGCGGGCCAGCTCGGTGCGCAGCGTGTCGACCAGCTCGAGCGTCATCTCCGGGCCGAGGTCGGCCTGCAGGAGGGTGGCCTCGACGTCCTCCCACGACTCCTCGTCCAGCTCCCCCGCGCCCAGCAGGCCGAGCAGCCCCTGGCCGAGGCCGCTGCGCGAACGGGCGAGCCGGCCGCGCAGCCGCTCCAGGCGGCCCTCCGCGGGGGCGATCTCCTCCTTCGGAGCGGCCGGAGCTGCCGGAACGGCCGGCGGGGCCGCGGGCGTCTCGGGTGGCGCGGCAGGCGCGGCGGGAGCGGCCCCGTTGACCGAGTGGTCCGGCGGGGCCGGGGGGGCCGTGGTCTCGGGGGCGGTGGTTTCGGGGGTCGTGGTTTCGGGGGCGGCCTCGGCGGGCGCCGTATCGGACGGCGCGGTCCCGTTCTCGGCCGGCGCGGTGTCGGCAGGCGGCGCGGTGTCCGCGGACGGCTCCGGAGCGGGCGCGGCCGGCGGGACGAACGGCGTGCCGTCCGCCGTCGGCGCGGGGGCGGACGGAGGCTCCGCACCCGGGGCGGGCGCGGGCGGTGGTTCCGGTGCCGCCTCGGGCTCGGCCAGCGCGCCACTGGAGAAGGCGATCCCGCGCCCGGCCTGGTAGCTGCTGCCGCGCCGGGGCGGGGCGGTGTCGGTGCCGCGCTCGACCTGCTCGGCCTCACGCAGGCTGATCCGGCGCCTGCGGCGCAGCACCAGTCCGGCCGCGACGGCGATGATCAGGACGGCCACCACGACGGCGATGACGATCCAGAGGGTCTGCGTGGTCACCGCTCCACCCTGTCATGCCCGGCGGTCCCGGACGCCGGCATGGGGGTGTCAGCTCACCGCGCGGAGGCGCTGGCTGATCACCGTGGTGATGCCGTCGCCGCGCATGCTGACGCCGTACAGCGCGTCGGCCACCTCCATCGTCGGCTTCTGGTGCGTGATGACGATGAGCTGGCTCGTCTCGCGCAGCTCCTCCATCAGGGAGATGAGCCGGCGCAGGTTGACGTCGTCGAGGGCGGCCTCGATCTCGTCGAGCACGTAGAACGGCGACGGCCGCGCCCGGAAGATCGCCACGAGCAGCGCCATGGCCGTGAGCGACCGCTCCCCACCGGACAGCAGCGACAGCCGCTTGACCTTCTTGCCCGGCGGGCGGGCTTCCACCTCGATACCGGTGGTGAGCATGTCGTCGGGGTCGGTGAGCACGAGCCGCCCCTCGCCGCCGGGGAACAGCGTGGCGAAGACGATCTCGAACTCGCGGGCCACGTCGGCGTAGGCCGTGGTGAAGACCTCGAGGATCTTGTCGTCGACCTCGCGGACCACCGTGAGCAGGTCACGGCGGGTGTTCTTGAGGTCCTCGAGCTGCGTGGACAGGAAGCGGTAGCGCTCCTCCAGCGCGGCGAACTCCTCCAGCGCGAGCGGGTTGACCTTGCCCAGCAGCGCGAGGTCCTTCTCCGCGCGCTTGGCGCGCCGCTCCTGGGTGCCTCGGTCGTAGGGCATCGGCGGGGGCTCGACGACCTCCTCGCCACGCTCCTTCGCCGCCTCGTACTCCGCCATCTCGGCGGCCGACGGCGGCACCGGCACGTCCGGGCCGTACTCGGCGATCAGGTCCTCGACGGCGAGCCCGTGCTCGTCGAGCACCTTCTCGGTGAGCTGCTCGAGCCGCAGCTTGTTCTGGGCGCGCAGCACCTCGTCGCGGTGCACGGCGTCGGTGAGCTTGTCCATCAGCGCCGAGAGCCGCTGCGTGGTGAGCCGGGCCTCGCCCAGCGCCCGCTCGCGGGCATCCCGGGCGGCCGCGGCCGCGTCGCGCTCGGTGGCGGCCTCCGCGAGGGACACGGCGATCCGCTCACCCGCCGTCTCCCCCGCCGCCACCACGGCCTGCGCGATCCGCGCGCTGCGCTCCCGCGCCTCGCGCGCGGCCGCGGCGCGGGCCCGTGCCTGACGTTCCGAGGCAGCCTGGCGGCGCAGCGAGTCGGCGCGCCCGGCGATCGCACGCGCCCGCTCCTCCGCGGTGCGCAGCGCGAGCCGCGCCTCCACCTCCTCGGCCCGGGCGGCGGCCACCGACTCGGCCGCGGCGTCGCGGACCTCGGTGTCGGGCTCGTCGTCGACCGGCTCGTCCTCGGCCACCGCGAGCTGCTGCTCGGCCGCCTCCAGCGCGAGCAGGGCATCGGAGCGACGGGACTCCACCGCGTCGCGGCGCTCGCGCAGCCGCTGCGCCTCCGCCGTGGCGGAGCGGACCGTCTCCTCGAGCCTTCCCAGCTGCGCAGCCGCCGCGGCCCGGCGCGACTCGGCGGCGTTCTGCACCTGCCGGACCGCCTCGACGTCGGCCAGGCGGGCCGCCTCCTCCGCGCGGGCACCCTCGATCGCGGGACGCAGCCGGGCGAGCTCCTCCTCCACGGCCTCGCGCCGTTCGAGGGCCTCGTTCACGGCGGCCTGCACGTCGAGCGCGCTCGACGCGGCCCCCGACCCGCCCGACGCGCGGGCGGCACCGAGCACGTCGCCATCGCGGGTGACGGCCGTGAGCTCGGGGTGCTCGGCCACGACGGCCCGGGCGGCGGCGAGGTCGTCGACGACGAGGACGCCGTGCAGGAGCCGGGCCACGGACCCGGCGACCGAGGGGTCGGCGCGGAGGAGATCGAGGGCCCAGCGGCCCGCCGGGGGTTCAGGAAAGCCACTTTCCGGGCCTGTACGGCCCTGAATGTGGCTTTCCTGAACCCCCGGGGCGACCACCAGGCTCGCCCGCCCCGCATCGCGGGACCTCAGCAGCTGCAACGCGCTCACCGCCGCGTCCGCCGACTCCACGGCAAGGGCGTCGGCCAGCTCGCCCAGGGCCGCCGCCACCGCGGCCCGCGCCTCCGGCTCCACCGTGAGCAGACCGGACAGCGGGCCCAGCACGCCGTCGGCGCCCACGAGCTCGCCCGAGCCGTCACGGCGGGCGAGGCTCACGGACAGGGCGTCGACCCGGGCCCGCCAGTGCGCCCGCTGCTGTTCCAGCTCCCGCTCGCGGGCCACCAGCTCGGCGACGCGGGCGCGCGCGGCCTCGTGCGCCTCGGCGGCCTGGGTGCGGCGCTCGTCGATCCCGGAGTCGCCCTCGTCGAGGGTGCCGAGCTCGTCCCGGGCGTGCTCGAGCTCGGTCTCGGCCACCGCCGTGCGCTCCTGCGCCTCCGCGAGCGCCTCGGACAGGCGCTCGATCTCGTCGGCGGTGGCGGCGGCGCCGCTGCGCAGCGCCTCGGCGCGGCCCGCGAGGGTGGCGAGGCCCGCCTTGCGGTCGGCGAGGGCCCGCACGGCGGCCATGTGCGCACGCTCGGCGGCGGCGAGGGTCTTCTCGTGCTCGGCGCGCTCCTCCAGCACGTCGGAGAGCCTGCGCCGGGCCTCGGCCACGGCGGCGACGAGCTCCTCCTCCTGCTCGGCGATGGCGTCCGCCTCGGCGTCGAGCTCGTCGGGGTCGCGGCCGGGGGCGCGCTCCTGCGGGTCGGCCAGGTGGCGGCTGCGCTCCTGCGCGAGCCGCACCGTGCCGGCGAGCCGCTCGGCGAGCGCGGAGAGCCGGTACCAGGTGTCCTGCGCGGCGGCCAGGCGCGGCGCGTCCTGGGCGAGAGCGGTCTCGAGCCGCTCCTGCTCGACCCGGGCCACCGACAGCTGTTCCTCCACCTCCGCGCGCCGGGCTCGGGCGCTCGCCTCGTCGGCCTCCTCGCGGGCGAGCTGGTCGCGCACGGTGACGACGTCGTCGGCGGCGAGGCGCAACCGCGCGTCGCGCAGCTCGGACTGCACCGACTGGGCCCGGCGCGCGATCTCGGCCTGCCGGCCCAGCGGCTTGAGCTGGCGGCGCAGCTCGGCGGTGAGGTCGGTGAGGCGCGTGAGGTTGGCCTGCATCGCGTCGAGCTTGCGGAGGGCCTTCTCCTTGCGCTTGCGGTGCTTGAGGACGCCCGCGGCCTCCTCGATGTAGGCGCGGCGGTCCTCGGGCTTGCTCTGCAGCACGGAGTCGAGCTGCCCCTGCCCGACGATCACGTGCATCTCACGGCCGATGCCGGAGTCGGACAGCAGCTCCTGGATGTCCAGCAGCCGGCAGGAGTTGCCGTTGATCTCGTACTCGCCCGCGCCGTCGCGGAACATCCGGCGGGTGATCGACACTTCGGAGTACTCGATCGGCAGCGCGCCGTCGGAGTTGTCGATCGTGAGCGTGACCTCGGCGCGGCCCAGCGGGGCCCGGCCCGAGGTGCCGGCGAAGATGACGTCCTCCATCTTGCCGCCGCGCAACGCCTTGGCACCCTGCTCGCCGAGCACCCAGCTGATCGCGTCGACGACGTTGGACTTGCCCGAGCCGTTCGGACCCACCACGCACGTGATGCCCGGCTCCAGCCGCAGCGTCGTGGCCGAGGCGAAGGACTTGAAGCCCTTCAGCGTCAGGCTCTTGAGGTGCACGGGCAGGGATCTCCAGACGGCGCGGGACGGTTGATCGAGGTTACCGCTACCGCTCCTCGAAACCCTGCAGGCCGCCGCGCGCCTCGCTCCACTGCTCGACGACATGATCGACACGCCCCGGAGTCGACCCACTACGGAGAGCGGTCAAAAGTAACTCACATGGGTGATGTTCGCCCTCGGCGACGACGACGACTCGCCCGTCCGGGAGGTTGCGCGCGCTGCCGACGAGACCGAGTTCGAGCGCTCTGGCGCGAGTCCACCAGCGGAAACCGACTCCCTGCACGCGACCCTCCACCCATGCCGTGAGCCGCACCGGCTGGTCGCCCTGGGTGATCACGGGCTGCTAGCTTACCTCTTCGTGCCCCCCAACCGGTCTAACGCCGGTGCGCAGATGCTCGCTCTCGCGACCGGGGTCGTCCTGGTCGCCGGGGTCGCGGTCGCGACCTTCCCCGACGAGCTCGTGCCCACCGCACTGCGCACCGACGACGCGATCGCCGCAGCCACTGGCGCGGACGTCGTGCCGCGGGCCGCTCACGTGGACGACCGGCCACCGCCGTCGGAGATCTCCACCGTGCACGCCTACGCCGCGATCCCCGGGGTCACATCCGGCGGCCCGGAGAAGCCCCCGGAGCCCCCGCCGCCACCACCGGCGCCCGCGGCACCGAAGCGGGAGCCGGTCTCGGTCGGCGGCGCGGTCGGCGAGGTCATCGCCCTCACGAACGAGCGCAGGCGGGAGGCGGGCTGCGGCGCGCTCGCGCCGGACGGCAGGCTGACCCGCGCCGCGCAGGCCCACGCCTCGGACATGCACGAGAAGGGCTACTTCGACCACGTCAGCCGCGACGGCCGGCGCTTCGAGCACCGCGTCCGCGCGGCGGGCTACCCGCGCCCCGGCGCGGAGAACATCGCCAAGGGCCAGACCAGCGCGCGCCAGGTCGTGCGCGAGTGGATGGCGTCGCCGTCACACCGGTCGGCGATGCTGACCTGCGCCTTCACCACGATCGGCGTCGCGCGCTCGGGGAACTACTGGGTGCAGGAGTTCGGCAAGTAGGCGCCGAGCCGCTCCGACACCCGGCGCGGCCATCACGGTGTTGATCGCCGATCGGGCGCGTTTTCCGACCGGTCACGTCGGGTCTTGCGCCGGAGCAACGATCATGCGCTCATTGCGGGGCCAAGGCCTCCTGGTGGCGCCGCGCATCGTGCGGGCCCCCCTCACAGGTCAAGGGCGCCTCCGGCGTCGCTTCGCGACCCTGGACCTGCGAGCCTCTGCGGCCCCTACAGGCAGGCTCCGCCGGCAGGCCAGGGCCCGCCCCGTTGGCGCGCGGCGCCACCAGGAGGCTGTCTCCCCTTGAAGGGGGCGAAACGGCGGATCTCACGGCGATCAAGGGCAAATGGTCGCCCCCAGAGATGGCGGGCTCAACCGGTGGTTGCAACCAGGTGATCAGGGGAAGTGTGGATCATGCCTGGTGCGCGGTTGACCCGGGAGGAACGGGTCCGGATCGAGACGTTGTGGCGGGCGGGGTGGTCGTTCGCGGAGATCGGAGAGGCGATCGGGCGGGATCGCACCACGGTGTGGCGGGAGGTGGGGCG
>NZ_JBHSKO010000035.1:0-69038 GCF_042657305.1 Pseudonocardia zijingensis
ACCACCGGCAGCCCGGCGGCCTCGCCCGCGGCGTCGAGGTCGGCGGTGCTCGCGCGGCCGCGGCGCGGGGTGGCGAGCAGCGCGGCGCCCGCGACCGCCGACGCCGCGAACTGCGGGCGCCACGCCTGCACGACGGCGGCGAACGTGGCCGGACCGCCCCGGGCCAGCGCCCGCGCCGTGTAGGCCTTTTCCGCGAGCACAGGCCGCATGCTGCGCGGCACGAACGGGCGCACCAGTGCGGTGACGAGCGGTACCAGGGCCATCGATGCCGGTTCCTCTCTGCGTCGGTGGCCCGGCAGGCACGTCGGCGGGCGTCCGTTCAACGAGTGCGGGAGGCGGCTGGTTCCAGGCCCCGCATCCCCCATCGCATGGTGCCAGCAACGGCACTCCCGCCGCCCGCGGCACGCGCTCTTCAGCTTCGTCACAGTGACCGTTTGTCACGCTGCTCCCCGGACGAGTGAGCACACGGGCGACGGAGGGGTGAGATGACGGCAGGTGTCCTGGAGAACACCGGGCAGGTGACCGCAGGCCGTCGCCTCGACTGGGTCGACGCCGCCAAGGGGATGTCGATCCTGCTCGTCGTCGCCCACCACGCGATCTGGTTCCTGCAGCGGTCGGGCCAGGCGCCCGCCGCGATCGTGGCGGCCAACGAGGCGCTGGCCTCGCTGCGGATGCCCCTGTTCTTCCTCGCGTCGGGGCTGTTCGCGGCGGGCCCGCTGGCCGCGTCGTGGCGGGTGGTGCTGCACAAGCGGGTCGCGTTCTTCCTCTACCTGTTCGCCATCTGGACGGTCATCAGGTTCACGTTCTTCGCCACGGTCGTGCCGCCGGTCGTGGACCCGGACGACTCGGCCAACCCCGTCGAGTTCGCGCTGGCGCTGTTCCTGCCCGGTCCGAGCATGTGGTTCCTCTACGCGCTCGCCCTGTTCGCGGTGCTCGCCAAGCTGATGCGCCCGCTGCCGGTGTGGCTGCAGCTCGGGGCCTCCGGGCTGCTGTCGGCGCTGGTCGGGGCCGGGGCGCTGGAGCTGGACGGCTCGCGCTGGACCTACATGGCGCGGCTGCTGTTCTTCTTCCTGGTGGGCCTGCACGCCCGCACGCCGGTCGAGCGGCTGGCCGGGCTCACCAGCGTCTTGCGGGTGGCCCTCGCCGTGGCCGGGTGCGTCGGCGCCGCGGGCGTCGCGGTGGTGTTCGGGCTGCGCACCGTGCCCGGCGTCGCGCTCGCCCTGCAGTGCATCGCGGTGGCCACCGGGGTGCTGTTCGCCGCCTGGATCGCGCGGTTGCGCTTCGGCAGGCCGCTGGTCCACCTCGGCCGCCGGACGCTGCCGATCTACCTCATCCACATGCTGTGGCTGGCCCTGATCATGATCGGGGTGCGGCACCTGGAGCTGCCCACCGCGGCGGCCTACGCGCTGCCGTTCGTCATGGTGCCGGTGCTCACGGCGCTCGCGCTGCTCACCCACCGCCTGCTGGTGGCAGCGGGAGCGCGCTGGCTGTTCGAGCTGCCGCCCCGTCTCGCGTACCGCCGCTGACGCCGCGCGCCCCCAACAGGCCGAGCGTGAGGAGCAGGCGGTCGCGGGGATCGGCCACCGAGCGGCCGGTGACGGCCTCGATGCGGCGCATCCGGTAGATCACCGTGTTGCGGTGGCAGAACAGCGCGGCGGCCGCGTGGGTGGGCGAACCGCCCGCGGCCAGCAGCTGCTCGAGGGTCTGCAGGAGCGTGTCGCGGTCGGCGGGCGGCAGGTCGAGCAGCCCCCCGAGACCCGCGCGTACCACGCGCGGCGCGAGCTCCGGGCTGTCGGCGAGCAGCGCCTCCGGCAGTCGCTCGTCCAGCACCGCGAGGCCGGGCCCGTGCAGGGTCCGGGCCGCGGTGTGGGCAAGGCGGTAGCCGGTGTCGAGTTCGCCCAGCCCGTCGACCGGGGGTGAGACGCCCACGCGGCCGGTCGCGCACGGGCGCAGGGCGTCCAACGCGACGCGAGCCGCGCGGTGGCCGAGCGCCGCGACGCCCACCTCGTCACGCGGGCGCAGGGCCCACGCCGACGCGATCCCGACGGCGGCGAGGGCCTCCTGCGGCGCCCGCAGCGCCTCCTCACCCGACGGGTCCGCGGGCGCCACGACGCACAGCACCGGCCCCACCTCGGGCAGCCCGAGCACCGCGGCGGCGTCGCGCAGGAAGACCGGGTCGCTGCCCCGGCCCTCGATGAGCCCGTCCAGCACCGCGTGCCTGCGGCCCAGGTCGTGGCTCTGCAGGCGCAGCTCCTCCTGCCGGTAGGCCTGCACGAGCGCCGAGGAGCTGCCGTCGTTGACCCGCCAGACGTAGCCCGCCGCGTCCAGCAGCGCCTCGTCGTACCCGCCGTCGAAGCGGCGCCGCGACGCCTCCAGCAGCGCCTCCCACAGCACGCGCCCGCCCAGCCGGTAGGCGCGCAGCACCACCTCCAGCGGCACGCCCGCCCGGGCGCGGCGACGGCCGGTGTCCCGGGACGTGTCCTCCGGGTCAACGCCCGCAGGCACCTGGTCGGCGATCACCTGGATCCCGCGCTGCAGGTTCGCCCGCGACGCCGTGCGCAGCTCCTCGAGCATGTCCCGCTCGGCGTAGAGCGGCTCGCGCTGCAGCACGAGCACGGTGAGCCGGTCGGCGAGCCCCTCGACGTCGTCCAGCAGCGCGGTGCCCAGCACGCGCAGCGCCTCGTCGGCCGCGCGCGGCAGCCGCCGGCCCGGGCGCCCTGTGGGCAACATCTGCGCAGAGTGCAGCAGTGCGCACAGCGACGTCCAGTGCAACGGGCACGCTGCCCAGTCGAGCGGTCGCGATGTTGGGCGCCGAGCCCATGGCATCGGTTGGGCGCTGCGCCCAAGGTGTGACGCGGGGCACCGTCGCCCCCGACCCACCGGGAGGACGCAGACCGTGAACCCGCCCGCCGCCGGCCCGGTGTTCGCCGTGGCGGGCGTCGGCGTCCGGTTCGGCGGGCTCGTCGCACTCGACGACGTCTCCCTCGAGGTCCCGGCAGGGTCCGTGCACGGCGTGATCGGGCCGAACGGGGCGGGCAAGACCACGCTGTTCAACGTCTGCTGCGGCTTCGTGCGCCCCGACGAGGGCCGAGTGCTGCGCCACGGCCGGCCGGTGCGCGACCTGCGCCCGCACCGGCTCGCCGCCATGGGCATCGCCCGCACCCTGCAGGGCGTCGGGCTGTTCCGCGGGCTCACGGTGGCCGAGAACGTGATGGTCGGCGCCGACCGGCACCGCCGCGCCGGCTTCGGCTCCACCCTCTTCGCGCTTCCCCGCTCCGACCGCGACGAACGCGCCCTGCGCGAGCGCGCGATGGCCGCCCTCGCCGAGCTGGGCGCCGACGGCGTCGCCGACCGGCTGCCGGGCAGCCTCCCCTACGCCGTGCAGAAGCGGGTGGCGCTGGCCCGCGCCCTCGCCGCCGACCCCGACCTGCTGCTGCTCGACGAACCCGCGAGCGGCCTCGGCGCCGACGAGATGGCCGAGCTCGGCGACCTGATCCGCGGGCTGACCACCCGGATGTCGGTGGTGCTGGTGGAGCACCACATGGACCTGGTGATGGGCGTGTGCGACCGGATCACCGTGCTCGACTTCGGGCGGGTGGTGGCCGACGGCACGCCGGAGGAGGTCCGCGACGACCAGGCGGTCATCGACGCGTACCTGGGTGAGGAGGCGCGGTCGTGAAGGCCCCCGAAGTTCAGGAACGCCACGTTCATGAACCTGGAGGACAGGAACGTGGCGTTCCTGAACCTTCCATGGACCCGTCATGAGCACCGGCAACCTGCAGGTCCGTGGCCTCACGACCGCCTACGGGGCCGTCGTCGCCGTGGACGAGGTCGACCTCGTCGCCGAGCCGGGGCGGATCACCGCGGTCCTCGGCGCCAACGGCGCGGGCAAGACCACGCTCCTGCGGACGATCTCCGGGCTGGTACGGCCGCGGGCGGGGCAGGTGCTGCTCGACGGCGCCGACCTCACCCGGGAGCCCGCCGAGGCGATCGCCCGCGCCGGCATCGCGCACGTCCCCGAGGGCCGCGGGGTGATCACCGAGCTGACGGTGGAGGAGAACCTGCGGCTCGGGGCGCTGCTGGGGGCCTCCCGCCGCCGGACCGACCGGGGCCTCGCCCAGGTCTACGGAATGTTCCCGGCCCTCGCGCAGCGCCGCCGCCAGGACGCCCACGTGCTGTCCGGCGGCGAGCGGCAGATGCTCGTGATCGGGCGGGCGCTGCTCAGCGGGCCGTCGGTGCTCCTGCTGGACGAACCGTCGCTCGGCCTGGCGCCGCGGATCGTCGCGCAGATCTTCGCGCTGGTGCGCGGCCTCGTCGACGCCGAGGGCACCACGGTGCTGCTGGTGGAGCAGAACGCGCGCAGCGCCCTGTCGATCGCCGACGTCGGGGTGGTGCTGAACCTGGGCCGGGTGGTGGCCCGCGAGGACGCCGCCACCCTGGCCGCCGATGCCGCCCTCCGCCACGCCTACCTCGGGTTCTAGGGAGCGCGATGCAGCAGTTCCTCAACGTCACGCTGACGGGGCTCGGCCAGGGCGCGATCTACGCCGCGTTCGCGCTGGCGCTGGTGCTGATCTGGCGCTCCACCCGGATCGTCAACTTCGCCCAGGGCGCGATGGGCATGTTCACGACCTACCTCGCGCTCACGCTGATCGAGGCCGGGCAGTCCTACTGGGTCGGGCTCGTCGTGGCGCTCCTGGCGGGGCTCGTGCTCGGAGCGCTGGTCGAGCGGCTGGTGATCCGGCCGGTGGAGGGCGGCCCGGAGCTGAACGCCGTGATCGTCACGCTGGGGCTCTTCGTCGCGTTGCAGGCGCTGGCCGCGATCCTGTTCGGCTCGACGTTCCGCTCCTTCCCGGCCCCGTTCGACCTGCGCGGGTTCACCGTCGGCGGCGTCAACATCGCGTTCACCGCCAACAGCGTCTACGTGATCGCCGCCGTGGTCGTGGTGATGCTCGCGCTGGTGGCGCTGTTCCGGTTCACCGACCTCGGCCTGCAGATGCGGGCGGCCGCGTTCAGCCAGGAGGTCTCGCGGCTGCTCGGCGTGCGGGTGGGCCGGATGCTGACGCTCGGCTGGGCGCTCGCGGCCGTCGTCGGGTCGCTGGCGGGGCTGCTCATCGCCGGGGGGAGCCTGGTCTTCCCCGCCTACATGGACGCGGTGATCGTCTACGGGTTCGTCGCCGCCGTGCTGGGCGGGCTCGAGTCGCCGGGCGGCGCGGTCGTCGGCGGACTCGCGATCGGGCTGCTCCTGTCGTACGTCAGCGGCTACCTGGGCAGCGAGCTCGTCGCGCTGGCCGCGCTGGCGATCCTCGTGGCCGTGCTGCTCGTGCGGCCGCAGGGCCTGTTCGCCCGCACCGCCGCCCGGAGGGTGTGATGGTGCAGCAGACCGATCGGCCCGCCACCCTCGCCACCGCGGCGCCCGCCCGCCGGTGGTGGCGGTGGCGGCCGCGCTCGACGTTCGCCCGCCACGGGCTGGCGGTGCTGCTCGCGCTGGTCGCCGTCGTGCTGGTGCTGGAGTTCACCAGCCCGTTCCGCAACTCGCAGTTCGCCACAATGGCGTACTACGCGATCGCCGCGGCCGGGCTGACCGTGCTGACCGGACTCAACGGCCAGATCTCCCTCGGCCACGGCGCGCTGATGGCCGTCGGCGCGTACACCACCGGCCTGCTGCTCGGGCCGGAGGGCGACGGCGCGCTGCCGCTCCCGGTGGTCATGGTGGTCGCCGCGGCCGTGACGGCGCTGGTCGGCGCGGTGGTCGGGGCCGCGGCCGCCCGGCTGCACGGGCCCTACCTGGCCGGGGCGACGCTCGCGCTGGCCGTCGCCGTGCCCGGCCTGGCGATCTACTTCGACCACGTGCTCGGCGGCGAACAGGGCCTGCGCATCGCCTCGCCGGATGTCCCGGGCTGGTTCGACGCCACCGTCTGGTTCCTGTTCGCGCACGAGACGCCGAGCGCGAAGTACCTCGCCTACCTGGGCTGGGGCACGCTGCTGCTCGTCCTGCTGCTGCTGGCCAACCTGATGGCCGGGCGCGTCGGGCGGGTCTGGCGCGCCGTGCGCGACGACGAGGTGGCCGCCGAGCTCGCCGGGATCCGGCTGGGCCGGGTGCGGGTGCTCGCGTTCGTGGTGAGCGCGGCCTGCGCGGGTCTCGCCGGCGCGGTGCTCGGCGTCGTCGTGCGGCTCGCCGCCCCGAGCGGGTTCACGATCGTGCTCTCGCTCGGGCTGCTCACCGCCGTGGTGGTCGGCGGGCTCGGCAGCCTCGTCGGCGCCCTGCTCGGCAGCGCGCTGCTGGTGTTCCTGCCGCCCGCCGTCACCAACATCGGCACCGCCGCCGGGCTGGACGGCACGCAGGCCGCCCAGCTCGCCCCGTTCGTCTACGGCGTGGTGCTGGTGCTCGTGATGCTGCTCGCCCCGACGGGGGCGGTGGGCGTGCTGAAGGACGTCTGGGGTCGCCGGAGGAGGACACGATGAAGGCACGACGGGTGTGCGCCACGCTGGCGGCGGCGCTGCTGCTCAGCGCGTGCGGCGCGGCAGGGCGGCCGGCCGAGGGCGGCGGTGGGGCCGAGCCGCAGGTGGGCATCACCGACACGGCGGTGAAGGTGGGCGCGCACTTCCCGCTCACCGGCGTGGCCGCGCCCGGCTACAGCGAGATCCCGACGGGTGCGCAGGCCTACTTCGACTTCGTCAACGCTGCGGGCGGCGTGCACCGCAGGCAGATCGAGTACGTCTTCCGCGACGACGCCTACAACCCCACCCAGACCAGCCAGGTGGTCAACGAGCTGGTGCTGCAGGACCAGGTCTTCGCGATCATGGGCGGGCTCGGCACGCCCACCCACTCGGCCGTGCTCGACCACCTCAACAGCGAGGGCGTGCCCGACCTGTTCGTCTCCTCCGGCTCGCTCCTGTGGGACCAGCCCGCGGAGAACCCGATGACGTTCGGCTGGCAGCCCGACTACGAGATCGAGGCCAAGATCATCGGGCAGTACGTGGCGCAGAACTTCCCGGACGCCCGCGTCGGCCTGTTCCTGCAGGACGACGACCTCGGCCGCGACGCGGAGATCGGGGCCCGCCGCTACCTGGAGGGGCAGATCGTGGCCGCCGAGCGGTACACGCCCGGCAACACCGACGTGGCCCCGCAGATCGCCGCGCTGCAGGCGGCGGGCGCCGACCTCGTGATCGGGTTCAACGTGCCGTCCTACACGGCGCTGTCGCAGCTGCAGTCGCTGCGGTTGAACTACAAGCCGCAGTGGATCTACTCCAACATCGGCTCCGACCCGGCGCTGGTCGGCTCACTGCTCGCGCGCTTCTCCGAGGGCGCCGTCACCGACGCCGGGCTCCTCGAGGGCGTGCTGACCACCGAGTACCTCCCCGGCGTCGACACCCCGGACAACCCGTGGACCCAGCTGTTCCAGCGCGTCTGGGACGCCCACGGCGGCGACGGCGAACTCACCAACTACCGCATCTACGGCATGTCCGAGGCGTACACGTTCGTGCAGGCGCTGCAGGCCGCTGGCCCGAACCCGACGCGCGAGGGCATCGTCGAGGCGGTGGAGCGCTCCGGCTCCACGTTCGAGGGGCCGTGGGTGGCGCCCTTCCGGTACTCGGCCGACCGGCACGCCGGGATCTCGGGCGTCCAGGTCACCCGGATCGCCGGTGGCACCACGGAGAACCTCACCCCCGTGCTCGTGACCGACAACGGCGACGCCCCGATCACCGAGGCCACCGGCGAGCCGGCCGCGCCCCCGGCCGACGGCATCCCGGACGTGCAGCCGGTGAGCTAGCGGCCCCTGCCCCCGGAGTTCAGGAAAGCCACATTCAGGGCCTCTACGGCCTTGAATGTGGCTTTCCTGCACCTGGGGAGGCACTCGCTAGGTGCGGGAGCGCGGCCTGGGTGAGCAGCACGGGCCCGAGGACGTTGGTGCCCCACATCGTCGCCGCGTCTCCGGCGGTGATGCCGCCCAGCGCGGCGGGCCGGCCCATGCCGGCGTTGTTGACCAGGACGTCGAGGCGTCCGCGCCCGGCGAGCGCCGCGGCGACGATCCCCTCGACGTCCCCGGGCCGGGCGACGTCGGCGACGTGGGTGCGGATGCCGGGGTGGCGGGCCGCGGTGCCGGCCAGCGCGTCCGCCCGCCTGCCGACCACGAGCACGTCCGCGCCCCGCTCGGCCAGGTCGGCCGCCACGGCGCGACCGATGCCCGACCCGCCCCCGGTGACCACGGCGGTCCGCCCCGCCCACCCGCTTCCGGAATCTTCGATCATGTCGGCGACGCTAGGTACTGACACGGGTGTCAAGGTCAAGGACGGAGCTGGGCGGATGCTGATCGGTGAGCTGTCCCGCCGGACCGGGGTGAGCCCCCGGTCCCTGCGCTACTACGAGCAGCACGGGCTCCTGCGGTCGAGCCGCACCGCGAACGGGTGGCGCGACTACGACGAGACCGCCGAGCACAGGGCGCGCACCGTCGCCGAGATGCTCGCCGCGGGGTTGACGATCGAGGGCGTGAAGGAGCTCGGACCGTGCCTGGACCAGCCTGACCTGGACGCCTGCGACGACCCCACCGTCGCGCTGGCCACCTACCGCGCCCGGCTCGCGGTGGTGGAACAGCGCATGGCGGCCCTGCAGCGGCACCGCGACGAGCTGGCCCGCCGGGTCGAGGCGCTCGCCGCCCGATGAGCGGGCCCGGTCAGGGGACGGTCGTGGCCGGGGGCACGTCCGACGAGCGCCTCGACCGGCGGATTTGACCTCGAGCCGGGTTCAGCTCGAACACTGGCGCGGAGCCCCGGGTCGCCGGCCCGGACCGACCGGAGGAGGTCCCGTGTCCTACCCGCACCCCCGCTACCTCGGCACCACCGGGGAGATCAACGCGACGTACCGCCCCGCGAGCACGCCGCCCGACTTCGTGTCCAAACCGGTGAGCTCGTCCGGCCCGACGGTGGGGTCCGGCACCGCCTACCACTACCTGGCCACCACGGCGACCAGCGACGGCGACTTCGGGCTCTACCGCGTCGACATGGGCCCGGACTTCGGCGGGCCTGCGACGCACTTCCACCGGGCGATGGCGGAGTCGTTCTTCGTGCTGTCGGGGACCCTGGCGCTGTTCGACGGCGAGCGCTGGGTGAACGGCACCGCCGGCGACTACCTGTACGTCCCGCCGGGCGGGCTGCACGCGTTCCGCAACGATTCCGGTGAGCCCGTGTCGATGCTGATGCTCTTCACCCCCGGGGCGCCGCGCGAGGCCTACTTCGAGGGCGTGACGGAGCTGGCCGGCATGACCGACGACGAGCGCGCGAGGTTCTTCATCGACCACGACAGCTTCTTCGTCTGACGGCGACCGTCAGTCCGGGGGCGGGAGCACGCAGAACTCGTTGCCCTCCGGGTCGGCGAGCACCACCCACGGGTGCTCCGGCGCGTCGGCGAGGCGGGTGGCGCCGAGGTCGACCAGCCGCTGGATCTCGGCCTCCTGGGTGCCGGTGGCGGGGGCGATGTCCAGGTGCAGCCGGTTCTTGCCCGCCCGTGGCTCGGGCACGGGCTGGAACAGCAGCAGCGGCCCCTCCCCCGTGCTGATCTGCACGTACTCGACGCCGTGCGCGTCGCGCCACCGCCCGTCGACCTCGGCCCCGAGGGCCGCGCACCAGAACGTGGCGCACCGCTCGGCGTCCCGGCAGTCGACGGCCACCGCGATCAGCCTGCTGACCATGCCGGTGGCCTTCCCCCGCGCACCGGCCCGGGAAACCCCTGTAACGCGCGTCCGGGCCCGGGAGATGACGAGTTGTCGATCATCACTCGCGCTGTCGGGGGGGAACCGTGCTAGTGCGCGTCGAAGAGCACGCTCACGGACTCGCCGTTGTGGATGCGCCGCACCGCCTCGGCGAGCGCGGGGGCGATCGAGAGCACGGTGAGCTTGGGTGCCCGCTCGGCGCCCGGCACCGGCACGGTGTTGGTGCACACGATCTCCGCGACGTCGTCGCGCCCGCCGATGCGGTCGAGCGCGCCGTCGCTGAACAGGCCGTGCGTGCACGCCACGCGGGCGGAGGCGATGTCGTGGTCGACGAGCCGGTCGAGCAGTTCGACGATCGTGCTGCCGCGGGCGATCTCGTCGTCGAGCACCACCACGTCCTTGCCGCGGACGTCGCCGATGATCGAGCTGATGACGACCTTGTCGTCGGAGATCCGCTCCTTCGCCCCGGCGGCGACGGGCAGGCCGAGCAGCCGGGCGAATCGGGA
This sequence comes from Pseudonocardia zijingensis, assembly GCF_042657305.1. NCBI lineage: Bacteria > Bacillati > Actinomycetota > Actinomycetes > Pseudonocardiales > Pseudonocardiaceae > Pseudonocardia > Pseudonocardia zijingensis. The sequence goes on from NZ_JBHSKO010000035.1 coordinate 10,214, forward strand.
CGCCTCCTTGGCGTTGCCGAGGTCGGGCGACACGACGACGGAGTTGGACAGGTCGCTCGCGCGGAAGTGGCCCGCCAGCTCGTGCAGCGCGTGCAGGTGGTCGACCGGCACCCCGAAGAAGCCGTGGACCTGCGGGGAGTGCAGCGTCATCGTCAGCACGCGGTCGGCGCCCGCGGTCTGCAGGAGATCGGCCACCAGCCGGGCGCCGATCGAGATCCGCGGCGCGTCCTTCTTGTCCGAGCGGGCGTACGCGAAGTGCGGCATCACCACGGTGATGCGGGCGGCCGACGCCCCGCGGGCGGCGTCGAGCATGAGGAGCAGCTCCACGAGGTGCTCCTGCACCGGCGCCACCAGGGGCTGGACGATGAACACGTCCCGCTCCCGGCAGTTCGCCTGCAGCTGGACCTCGAGGCAGTCGTTGGAGAACCGGGTGAGCCGCGACGGCGCGAGCGGCACCTCCAGGTGGTGGCAGATCGCGGCCGAGAGCTCGCGGTGGGCCGAGCCGCTGAAGATCGTGATCTCCTTCACCGCGCGCTCCACTCGTGACGGCGGGCGTCGAGCAGCGGGGCCTGCAGCTGCGCCCACGGCGACAGCTCGCCCGCGCCGGCCGCGGTGAGGAACGCGTCCCAGCTCCACCACTCCACGGACTCGACCTCGTCGGGCCGCGCCTGCGGTTCGCCGACGAGCGTGCAGACGTACACGGGGCAGCGCTCGTTCTCCTCGACGCCGCCCGCGGCGGCCCGGTAGGCGAAGTCGGGGAGCACGAGGCGCAGGTCGACGGCGCCCAGGCCGAGCTCGTCGGCGAGCCGGCGCCGGACGGCGTCCTCGACGGCCTCGCCGGGCGCGGGGTGGCCGCAGCAGGTGTTGGTGCGCACGCCGGGGAAGGTCACCTTGTCCCGGGCGCGCCGGGTGACGAGCAGCCGTCCGTCCTCGTCGAAGCCGTAGCACGAGAAGGCCAGATGCAGCGGAGTGGTCGGCCCGTGCACCGTGGCCTTGTCGGCGGCGCCGATGGCGCGACCTGCGTCGTCGAGGAGCACGACCTGCTCAGGGGGGCTCACGGCGCTCACGGTAGCCGACCTCGGACCAGCGTTCAGGCTCGGCGGAGACGGCCGACGGGCCGCCCCGGACCAGGAGGGATCCTGACGTGATGTCCCGCGGACCGACCCGTCCCCGCGCCGCCGCCGCGGTCGTCACGCTGGCGCTCGCGGTCGACATGTTCCTCTACGGCAGCCTCGTGCCGCTGCTGCCGGACCTGCCCGCGGTGGCCGGGTCCGCGGGCGCCGCGGGGCTGCTCTTCGCGGCGTACGCGGTGGCGATGCTCGTGGCCACCCCGGTGGTGGGCCGCTGGGTGGACCGCAGCGGCCCGCGGGCCCCGCTGCTCGCCGGCCTCGCGGCGCTCGCCGCCGCCACCCTGCTGTTCGCCGTCGTGATCGACGTGCCGGGCTGGGCCGGGCTCGCGGTGCTCTCGCTCGCGCGGGCAGCGCAGGGCGTCGCGGCGGCGGCGAGCTGGGCGGCCGGGCTGGCGCTGATCGCGAGCACGCACCCGCCGGAGCGGCGGGGCACCGTGATGGGGTTCGCCCTGTCCGCGGTGGGATTCGGGGTGCTGCTCGGGCCGGCCGTCTCCGGGTTCCTCGCCGACGCGTTCGGGCCGCGTGCCCCGTTCGTGCTGGTCGCGGTGCTGGCCGCAGCCGACGCCGTGGCCCGCGTCGTGTGGGTGGGGCCCACGGCGGACGCGCCGGCGTCGGCCCCGTTGCGGGAGGTCGCGCGCGGACCGCAGGCCGGGCTGCTGATCGGGCTCACCGCGCTCGGGGCGGCGGCGATCGCGTTCCCCGAGCCGGTGCTGCCGCTGCACCTGTCGGCGCTCGGGCTCGGCGCCACCGGGATCGGGCTGGTGTTCGGCGCGGCCGCGCTGCTCGGCGGGCTCACGGCCCCGCTCGCCGGGGTGGTCACCGACCGGTTCGGGGCGGCCCGGGTGGCCGCCGCCGGCACGTCGGTGGCGGCGGTCGGCTTCGTGCTCTGCGGGCTGCCGGTGGCAGGCGCGTCGATCGCCGGGGTGCTGGTGGTGGGGGTCGGCGCGCAACTCTTGCTCGCCCCCACGCTCGTGCTGATCGGCACGCTCGCCGAGCACATCCAGCCGCCCGCCTACGGCGCGGCGTACGCGCTCTACAACCTCGCCTACACCGCGGGGCTCGCCGTGGCACCGCTCGCGGCAGGCACGGCGGCCGCCCTCGCCGGCGTGGCGGCCACGACGGTCGCCGCCGCGGCGGTGGCCGCCCTCACCGGGGCCTACCTCCTGGTCCGCGGCCGCCCCGCCCGTTCAGGAACGCCACGTTCCTGAACCTGGAGGACAGGAACGTGGCGTTCCTGAACTTCCCGGGACCCTCAGCGGCGGGGCAGGCCGTACCAACGGGTGGCCGTGCCACCGCGCACCTGCGCCAGCCCCGCCTCGTCGACGCCCGCGGCGGCCACCGCGGCATCCAGGTCGCGGACCGCGGTGGCGTAGTCGGCGCGCACGGTGACCACGGGCCAGTTGCTGGCCAGCATCAGGCGGTCCGGGCCGAACGCCGCCACGGCGTGGGCGACGGCGGGCGCGATCGCGGCGGGATCCCACCGCGGCCAGGCCGAGAGCAGGTCCACCCCGATCGAGACCTTCATCGCCACGTTCGGGCAGGCGGCGAGGGCGGCGAGCCGCGCGACCCAGCCGTCGAGGTCACCGGTCTCCAGCGGCGGGCGGGCGAGGTGGTCGACGACGATCCGCAGCTCGGGCACCTGCCGGGCGAGCGCGACCACGGCCTCGACCTGGCCGTCGGTGACCGGGACGACGTCCCAGGCCAGGTCGGCGGCGGCGAGCGTCGCCATCAGCCCGGGGTCGAGCCAGTCGAGCGGCTCACGGCCCACGAGGCAGCGCACCCCGCACCAGCGGCGGCGGTCGGCGCGGGCGAGCTCGGCGCGGGCCCGCTCCGGGTCGGCGAGCGGCAGCCAGCCGACCACGCCCGCCGCCTGCGGGAACGCGGCGGCGTACGCGGCGAGGCGGTCGTTCTCGTCCGGGGTGTCGACCGACTCGACGATGACGGTGGCGTCGACGCCCGCCGCGGTCATCAGCGGCGCGAGGTCGGCGGGCTCGAAGTCGGCGGCGAGCTCGGTGTGCGCGGGGTGGCGCCACGGCTGCTCCTGCAGGGCCGTCCGCCAGAAGTGGTGGTGGGTGTCGATGATCATGAGCCGCTCCACCGCGGTGCCCGGCGTGCGACGAACGCGGCCACGCCCTCGCGGAAGTCGGCGCTGGCGTAGCAGTCGGCGATGACGTCGTCGGCGTCGACATCACCCGAGCCGTCGGCGGCGGCGAGCCGCCGGTCGATCTCCTTGAGCCCGGCCAGGGTGCGGGGCGCTCCCGCGGCGATCCGCTCGGTGATCTCCGCGGCGGTGGCGTCCAGCTCGTCGGGCGGGACGACGGCGTGCACGAAGCCGGCGGCCGCGGCCTCGTGGGCGTCGATCGTGCGGGAGGTCAGCAGCATGCCCATCGTGCGGGAGACGCCGAGGCGGCGCTGCAGCCGGGCGACGACCGCCGGGGCGAGGACGTTGCCCAGCGTGCGCGCGATGGGCGCGCCGAACTTCGCGCGGTCGGTGGCCACGAGCACGTCGCAGCAGGCGGCCAGCGCCAGCCCACCGCCCACGGCGGGCCCGTCGACGACGCCGAGCACGGGCACCGGCACCGCGAGCAGGTCTTCGAGCACGGCGCCGACGCGGCGCTCGTACTCCAGGCCGTCGGCGGCGGCGGTGAACTCGGTGAATTGCGCGATGTCGGTGCCGGCCGCGAACGCCTCGCCCGCCCCACGCAGCACGACGACGCGCAGGTCGGCCTCGGAGCGGGCCGCGACGCAGAGCTTCTGCAGCTCGTCGTACATCTCCCAGGTCAGTGCGTTGCGCCGGGCCGGGTTGGCGAGCTCGACGTGCAGCACCGGGCCGTCGCGGCGGCTCCGCACCGCACCGGCGGGTCGTGAGTGGATACGAGTGCCAGGGCCCTCGTTCCCACTCACGGGGAGCAGTTCCTCGTTGTGTTGCCCCAGCCGCGGCGGCGGGCGGCGGACCACGGCCGGCGTGCCGGACAGGTGCAGCGGCGAGGACAGCACGGGGACGGGGCCGTCGGCCGGGTCGTCCACGGTGCTCACCAGCCCGCGTGCCTTCACGTGCGGGTCCTCCTCCAGCACCTGCTGGTAGTCCTGGATCGGCCCGGCCGGCACACCCGCGGCGAGCAGCCTCTCCACCCACGTGGCCGTGTCCTCGGCGGCGAGACGGCGCTCCAGCTCGGTGACCAGCTCGGCGCGGTGCGCCATCCGGTCGTCGTTGCGGGCGAAGCGCGGGTCGTCCACGAGGTCAGGCGCGTCGAGGGCCCGGCACAGCCGCTGCCACAGCCGCTCGTTGTTGGCCCCCACCGTGACGTAGCCGTCGCGCGTGGCGAGCGCCTGGTAGGGCGCCGACATCCGGTGGGCGGACCCGAGGGGCTGCGGCGGCTTCCCGGTGGCCCAGAACTCCGTGGACTCCCACACCGACAGCGCGAGCGCCGCCTCGAACAGCGACGTCTCCACGTACTGGCCCTGCCCGGTGCGCTGCCGCGACGTCCACGCGGCGAGGACCCCGACGGCCGTGAACAGGCCGGCCCCGAGGTCGGCGATCGGGATCCCCGACTTCACCGGCCGGTCCCCCGGCTCGCCGGTGACGCTCATGACGCCGGCCATCGCCTGCGCGATCAGGTCGTAGCCGGGCCGGTCGGCGTACGGGCCGGTCTGGCCGAACCCGGACACGCTCGCGTAGATCAGGCCGGGGTTGAGCGGGCGGAGCGTCTCGTAGTCGACCCCGAGCTTCGCCGCGACGCCGGGGCGCCAGTTCTCCACCACGACGTCGGCGGAGCGCACGAGCTCGTGGAAGGTCGCGCGACCCTCGTCGGACTTGAGGTCGAGCGTGACGCTGCGCTTGTTGCGGTTGAGCGCGCGGAACGCGCCCGGGTGCGCGAACGCCGAGCGCGTCTGGTCGCCCGACTCCGGGTTCTCCACCTTCACGACGTCCGCGCCGAGGTCGGCGAGGATCATCGTGCAGAACGGCCCGGCCATGACCTGGGTCAGGTCGAGCACGGTCATGCCGTGGAGTGCGCCCTCAGGGGTCGCCATGCGTCGTTCCCTCCGGTCAGGTGGTGGCGAGGACCGTGTTGACCTCGGTGATGAAGGCCTGCGCCGCCTCGCGCGTGGGGGTTCCCGCGAAGACGATGCTCTCGTACGCGCGCACGAACGCGTTCTCGAAGCTCGCCTGGTACCCCGGCGGGTAGACGACGCTGACCGGCTCCTGGGCCACGATCCGCTGGTACAGGTCGAGCTCGGCCCGCTTCAGCGCGGGCAGCGCCGGGTCGTCGAGCTGCTGCTGCAGGTGCCTGCTGTTGGTGACCGCGCCGTTGGCCGAGAGGAACGCCTTTGCGCCCGCGTCGTCGTTGACGAAGAAGTCGATGAACGCGGCCGCGGTCGGGATGTTGTCGCAGGTGGCCGGGATCGCGAAGCCCGAGGTGAACAGCACGTTGCCGGGGCCGGCCGGCCCGGCGGGCAGCGGCAGGGTGACCAGCTGCTGGCCGGGCTGCGTGCCGTCGAGCGTCTTCTGCGCCGGGGTGAGCGCGTTGCCCGGCAGGTTGTCGGCGAGCACCTTGCCCTGCGCGACGAAGCGCTGTTCGGTCTGGTCGGGCTCCTCGGCGTTCACCTCCGGGGTGGGGGTGAGGCCCGCGGCGCGGATGCGCTCCCACATGTCCCAGTACTCCACGAGCAGGTCCTCGGAGAAGCCGAGTTGCCGGTCGGCGAACAGCGACTCGCCGCGCCCGGCGACGTAGGCGATGAAGTTGTTGGGCAGCCCGCCGCCCAGGTTGACGGCGGGGATCCCCTCGGGCAGCCCGGGCTGCGCGCGCTGGAGCCAGCCGGCGAACGCCTCCCAGTCGTACCCCTCGGGCGGCAGGCCGGCCCCCGACTGCTCGGCGAGCGTCCGGTTCACGGTCATCGCGTCGTACGCGGCCCCGTACGGGATCATGTAGAGCTTGCCGTCGAGCCCGCGGCCGGTGTCGAGCACCTCCGGCGGGATGTCCGAGACGTCGATCGTCCCGGCGTCGATCATCGGCTGCAGGTCGAGCAGCACGTTCTTGGTGGTGTAGTCGTTGAGCTGGCGGCCCTGCAGCTGCGTGGCGCACGGCAGGTTGCCGCTGGAGGCCTGCACGTTGAGCCGCTCCATGTAGGCCTGGAAGTCGGCCGACTCCCCCTCCACCGAGGTGCCCGGGTGTGCGGCCGTGAACAGGTCGATCACCGCGTTGGTGACCTCGTTGCGGGGGCCGGAGCCCCACCACGCGACGCGGATGGTGCCGGTGACCTCGCCGGTGCCGTCCGCGCCCGCGTTGGGGTTGTCGCCGATGCGCGTGCCCCCGGCGCAGCCGGTGGCCACCAGCGCGAGCGCGACCGTGCCGGCCGCGAGAGCTTTCGTGAACACCCTTGTTCCTTTCTGCTACTTCAGCCCGCTGGTGGCGATGCCCTCGACGAGCAGCCGTTGCGCGGCGAGGAAGAACCCGACGATCGGGGCGAGCGAGAGCGTCGCCATGGCGAAGAGCGGGCCGTACGCGCTCTCGCCGGTGGCGTCGAGGAAGCCGTTGAGGCCCTGCGCCACCGTCCAGGTCTCGGGGCGCACGAGGTACAGCAGCGGCCCGAGGAAGTCGTTCCAGGTGTTGATGAACGTGAACAGGGCCGTGGTGCCCAGGGCCGGGATCGACAGCGGCAGGATCACCCGGCGGAAGGTGCCGACGTGCCCGCAGCCGTCGATCCGCGCGGCGTCGTCGAGCTCCCGGGGCAGGGTGCGGATGAACTGCACCATCAGGAAGATGAAGAACGCGTCGGTGGCCAGGAACCTCGGCACCACGAGCGGCAGGATCGTGTTGATCCAGGCCAGCTCGTTGAACAGCACGTACTGCGGCACCAGCGTGACGTGGTAGGGCAGCAGCATCGTGCCGAGCATCAGCGCGAACATCGTCCGCTTGAACGGGAAGGTGAGCCGCGCGAAGGCGTAGGCGGCCATCGAGCAGGCCACGACGTTGCCCACCACGGCGAGCAGCGTGATCACCAGCGAGTTCAGGAAGAACCGGGAGAAGTTGAGGTTCCCCAGGTTCCAGCCCTCGGTGTAGTTCTCGGTGGTGAAGTGGCTCGGCCAGATCGACAGCGTGCCGAACGCCTCGTTGCTCGGGCGGAACGACGCCCCCACCATCCACAGCAGCGGGTAGAGGATCACGAGCAGGATCGCCACGAGCACGGCGTGCCGCGCGAGCGCGATGACGAGGGGGTTGCGCGAGCGGCGCCGTCCGAAGATCATTTCTCGTCCCCGTAGTGGACCCAGAACCGGGCGCTGGCGAACAGGCCCGCGGTGAAGAGCGCCAGCACGACCACGAGGGTCCAGGCCATCGCCGCCGCGTAGCCCATCTCGAGGTTCGCGAAGCCGCGTTGGTAGAGGTAGAGCGTGTAGAACAGGGTGGAGTCCAGCGGCCCGCCCTCACCGCCGGAGATCACGTACGCCGGGGTGAACGCCTGGAACGCGTTCACCGTGGACAGCAGCAGGTTGAAGAAGATCAGCGGCGTGAGCATCGGCAGCGTGATGTGCACGAACCGCCGAACGCGGCCCGCGCCGTCCACGGCGGCGGCCTCGTAGTACTCCTTCGGCACCTGACGCAGCCCGGCCAGGAAGATGATCATCGTGGAGCCGAACGACCAGACGTGCAGCACCACCAGCGTGTACAGCGCGGTGCCCGGGTTGCCGATCCAGCTGCCGCCTTCGATCCCGACGAGCGCGAGCACCTCGTTGACGATGCCGTCCTGGCCGAACACCTGCCGCCACAGCACCGCGATCGCGACGCTGGAGGCGATCAGCGAGGGCAGGTAGAACGCGGCGCGGTAGCCGGACAGGAACCCGAAGCCCTTTTCGGGCGCCTTGCTCAGCAGCATCGCCACCAGCAGCGACACGACGAGCAGCAGCGGCACCGAGATCGCGACGTAGCGCAGCGTGACGCCGACGGAGGCGAGGTAGCGCGGGTCGGCGGTGAACATCCGCACGTAGTTGTCGACACCCACCCACTGCGCGGGGGTCATGAGGTTGTAGCGGGTGAACGACAGGTACAGCGAGTAGATCATCGGGCCGATGGTCAGCACGATCATCCCGGCGATCCACGGGGAGAGGAAGCCGTAGGCCGCGAGCGCCTCCCGGGTGCGTCGCTGCATCCCCGGCGGGCCGGGGGCGGCGGCCGGCGCCTGCGGGACGGGTGGGGCCGCGGTGCCGGCGGTCACCGCTGCTCCCCGCTGCGCGCCGCCGCGGCGCGCGCCTCGACGCGCGCGGCGAGGGTCTGGGCGAGCCACCCGGCCAGCGGCACCGCCACGTCCGCGGCCCGGGCGGCCTGCACGACCTCGGCGAGGTCCTTGCTCCACGGTCGGGAGGCCACGGGCGTACCGCTCTCGTCGTACGCGGCGGCGGTGCGGTCCCAGAAGTCGAGGTTCCGGGCGATCCACGAGTCGCCGAGGCTGGTCTCCAGCGCGGAGAGCAGCGCGGCGGTCTCGACGCCGTGCGCGGTGGCGAAGTCGATCGCCTCGTACACCCCGGCCAGGTTGGCGAACATCGTGAGCTGGTTGGCGAGCTTGGCCGCCGCGCCCGCGCCCACCGGGCCGACGTGCAGCACCGGGTCACCGACGGTGTCCAGCAGCGCCCGCAGCCGCTCGACCACCGTCGGGTCGCCGCCGGTCAGGACGGTGAGGGTGCCGGTGGCGGCCCGCTCGGCCCCGCCGCTGACCGGCGCGTCGAGCAGGTCGACGCCCTGGTCGGCCGCCACCGCGGCCAGGCGGGTGGCTGTCTGCGGCAGGACGGTGCTGTGCACGACCACGGCCCGCCCGGGCCGCTGCACGGCGAGGTAGGCGTCGAGGACCTGCTCGACGGCGGCGTCGTCGGGCACGGCGAGCACCAGCACGTCGCGCTCGGCGAGGGCGGCCACGTCCGCCACCGCGGTGGCGCCGAGCGCGACGACGGGTTCGGCGCGCTCGGTGACCACGTCGTGCACGGCGAGGTCCCACCCCGCCCGCGCGAGGGTGGAGGCCAGCGGGAGGCCCAGGTTCCCGAGGCCCGCGAGGGCCACGGAGGTCGGCGGCGCTGCCATCGTCGCTCCTGGTGGGTCAGACGCCGGCGTAGTACGCCTCGACGGCGTCGATGTCGATCGTGCTGTCGGCGGGCAGGCCGAGCGCGGCGTAGTGCTTGCGCCGCGCGTTCATGTCGGCGAGCAGGATCGCGCGCGCGTGCGTGGCCACCTCGTGCGCGACCTCGACGGGCACGACGATGCAGCCGTCGCCGTCGGCGCCGACGATGTCCCCGGGGCGCACCTGCACGCCGCCGCAGGCGATCGTCGTCTGCACCTCGACCACCTCGATCCGGCCGGGGATGATCGTGCGCCCGCGGCGGCGTACGCAGACCGGGGTGCGCTGGCGGATCACCTCGTCGGTGTCGCGGCAGTATCCGTCGGTGATGATGCCGTTGGCGCCCTTGACGACCGCGCCCATCGAGTTCTCCGAGCCCCAGAACCCGACCTCGCGCCCGCCGCCGGAGTCGGTGACGACGACGTGGCCGGGCTCGAGCCCGTCGGGCAGGCGCTTGTGCCCGTACCTGCCGAACCAGATTCCGTGCGCGCCGACGATCTCCTCGGTGGTGTCGAGCTTCCACATCGGCTTGTTGGCCGGGACGCAGCGCAGCGTCGCCGCGGGCCCCCAGAACCGCATGCCCTCCCACAGCGGCCGGATCTCCGGCGACATCAGCGTGAGGTCGAAGTAGCCGATGCCGTCGAGCGCGTCGGCGACGTCGGCCACCCGCAGGTGCTTGTAGAGGGAGCCGAGGTTCTCCGGGTCGGCCTTGTCGGGGCCTGCGGCGGGTGCGGACCGGTCGTGCGCGATCGTCATCGAGCGCCTTTCAGCTCGTCCGTGAGGTCGGCTATTGTCTACAACAGTCAAAAGACGGACGCAAGGATCGGGGTGAGCGGTGACGGACCGCGGATCAGCGGTCGAGCGCGGCGTAGGCCGAGGTCCAGAAGTCGAGCCGCACGGGGTTGTGGTCCGGGTACTCCATGCGCTGGGTCAGCAGGATCCCCACCAGGTCCTCGGCGGGGTCGGTGTACCAGGACGTGCCCAGGCCCCCGTCCCAGCCGTAGCGCCCCGGGGTGCGCCACAGGTCGTCGCCGCGCAGGCCCACCCCGACGCCGAAGCCCCAGCCGTCCACGCCGCCGAAAGACTCCTCGCACTGCTGCGGGGTGAGCCGGTTCGACGTCATCAGCTCCACCGCGCGGCGCGACAGGATGCGCGTGCCGCCGTGCACTCCCCCGTCCCGCAGCATCCGGGCGAACGCCAGGTAGTCCTGCGCGGTCGAGACCAGCCCGCCCGCGCCGTCGGGGAACGCGGGCCGGTGCGTCCAGGCGCTGCCCTCGCGCGGGTCGTGCAGTTCCAGCCCGCCCTCCGTGGCGACGTACGAGGCCGTGAACCGGTCGACGTCGGCGTCCGGCGCGGTGAACCCGGTGTCCCGCATGCCGAGCGGCTCGAAGATCCGCTCGTGCAGGAACTCCGCGAACGGCGTGCCGCACGCGCGTTCGACGAGGATGCTCTGCACGTACGAGCCGATGTTGTAGCTCCACGACCGGCCGGGCTGGTCGAGCAGCGGCAGCGTCGCGATGCGGCGCAGCCACTCGTCGGCGGTGTGCAGCAGGTCGGGCTGCGGCGGGCCGAAGCCGGCGATGCCCAGCTCCTGGGCCGCGGCGAAGTACGGCCACCCGAACGCCTCCTCGGTGAGGACCATGCCCATCCCGAGCCGGAAGTCGAGCGTGTCTCGCACGATGATGGGCCGCTGCGCCGGCACGGTGTCGTCCAGCGACGCACCTGGGGAGCGCAGCACGCGACGGTCGGCGAGCTCCGGCAGCAACCGATCCACCGGCTCGTCGAGGCGCAGCACGCACTCCTCCACGAGGAGGAGCACGGCCACCGCCGTGATCGGCTTGGTCATGGAGCTGATCCGGAAGATCGTGTCCGGCCGCATCGGCACGTTCCCGCCGAGCTCCGTCGTGCCCATCGCCTCGACGTGGATCTCGCCGTGCCGTTCGACCACGGCGACCAGCCCCGGGACCCGGCCCGATTCCACGTGCGCGGCCATGGTGCGCCGCAGCCGCTGCAACCCGGGTTCGCTGAAGCCGTTCCTGCCGTTGGAGGTCATGGTGTCCAGTGCTCCGTTCGGTGACGCGGTGGTCGGGAGGTCTGCCGGATTCAGACCGGCGGGCGGTGCCCGATTCATCGGCGCGGTGCCGGAGTGCGGGATGCTGGACGCACACGGAACAGGGAGGCCCACATGACCAGCGTCGGCGAGCGGATCGACCCGCCCAGCCTGGTGTCGCTGGCCGCGGAGTCGATCCGCAAGATGATCCTCTCCGGGGCCTTCGCGCCGGGCGAGCGGCTCGTCGAGGAGCGTCTCACCGAGCACCTCGGAATCAGCAGGCCACCCCTGCGCGAGGCGCTGCGGCTGCTGCAGAACGACGGGCTGGTCGTCACGCGGCCCCGCTACGGCTCCACGGTGGCCACCCTCACCGACCAGGACGTCTTCGAGATCCTCACGCTGCGCACCGGGCTGGAGAAGATGGCCGTGGAGCTGGGCGTCCCGGTGCAGGACCGTTCCCGGCTCGTCGCCTGCCACGAGGCGCTCGAGCGGATGGAGCGCAACGCCCGCGAGGAGGACCGCGGCTCGCTGGTCGAGAACGGCTACGCCTTCCACGCCTCGATCGTCGGGCTCGCCGGACACCGCAGGCTCTCCGAGATCTACCGCTCGGTGCAGCAGCAGATGCTGCTCTGCATGTCCCGCAACCTCGACGCCCGCGAGCGCTACTACGAGAGCCTCGTGGAGCACGTCGCCCGGCACCGCTACCTGCTGGAGCTCATCGAGGCGGGCGACCCGCAGGCCGTGCTGGCCGAGCTGGCCGTGCACGGGGAACGCAGCTTCGCCGAGCGCCGCGACCCCGACGGGTCGTGAGTGGATACGAGTGCTCCCGCACTCGTATCCACTCACGGGGTCAGAGCATCGCCAGCAGCATCGCGGCCGTGCCGCCGCTCATCAGGACCTGACCCACCCCGGTGGCGCGGGCGAACGGCGCGGCGCAGACCGCCACCACGAACGCGACGGTGACCAGCTGCGTCACCGCGGGAGCCGCCGCCCCGTGCGTGCCGTGCCCGTGGGCGGCGGACATACCGAGGACCATCCAGACCATCGCCGCGAGCGCGAGCAGGTGGTGGGCACTGCCGTCCGGCCCGGCCGGGTCGAGCACCCGCGCGGCGAACACGACGGCGAGCACACCGAACACCAGGAGCTGCACGGTGCCGCCCACCGTGTGCGGCCCGGCGGGCCACCCCCACGCCATCCCGGCCATCGCGCCGCTCATGGCGAGGTGTGCCAGCTCGGCCGTGCGGTCGGCACCCGCCCGCGCGACCAGCCGGACCAGCGAACCGGCACCGGTGATCACGAAGAGCACCGTGAACGCGAGCGCGAGGACCGGACTCGTCATGGCGCGACCATCCCGTCATGTGGCAACCAGCGGGTTGCCATAAACGCTATAGCAGCTCACTGGTTGCGTCAACGCCGCGCGGTCAGGACAGCGGCACCAGCTCCGGACCGGGCACGATCCGGCCGGTGATCGTCCCGATCTGCTCCACCTCGATCGAGACGACGTCGCCCGGCTGCAGCCACGGGTAGCGCTCGGAGCCGTGCAGCCCGGACAGCTCCAGCAGGCACCCGGTGCCGACGGTGCCGCTGCCCACCACGTCCCCGGGCAGCAGCCGAGTGCCGCGGGAGGCGTAGGCCAGCATCTGCCCGAACGACCAGTGGATGTCGGCCCACGTCCCGCCGCCCTGTTCGCGCCCGTTCACCGACGCCCGCATCGCGAGGCGGTAGCCCCTGCCGTCGCGGTAGGGCTCGAGCTCGTCGGGGGTGACGAGGACCGGGCCGATCGAGGTGGCGCCGTCCTTGCCCTTCGCCGGGCCCAGCCCTGCCGACGACTCGCGGCGCTGCACGTCGCGGGCCGACCAGTCGCAGAGGATCGTGTAGCCCGCGATGCAGGCCTCCGCCTCTGCCGGCGAGAGGTCGCTGCCAGCCCGCCCGACGACGGCCGCCACCTCCACCTCGTAGTCGAACGCCTCGCAGCCCGGAGAGATCGGGACCTCCTCGTCGGGCCCCAGGATCGCGGCCGGGTTGGAGAAGTAGAAGACCGGCTGCTCGAACCACACGGGCGGCGGGTCGGTGCGGCCGAGGGCGTGCACGGCGTTGCGCAGGTGCTCCTCGAACGACAGGAAGTCCCGCACGGAGGGCGGGCGCGGGATCGGGGCCACGAGCTGCACGTCGGCGAGGTCGACGACCTCGACGGGTGCGGCCACGGCCCGCTCGGCCGCCTCGGCGAGACCCGACTCGATCAGCGCGAGCAGCGTGCCGTCCAGCCCGTGCACGCGCCCGTCCCGCAGCAGTCCCGGACGCTCGGCGCCGTCGGCGGCGCGGTAGGTGACCCAGCGCATCAGGCGAAGCACCCGATCGGGCCGCCGTGGAACGCGACCATGTCCGGCCACACGGCGTCGAGGGGGATCCGGGTGCCGAGCGGGTGCCCGTCGAGCTCGTTGTAGGCGCGGTGCAGGTTGCCGACGAGCCGCTCGCTCTCCTGCCAGGAGGCGAACCGGTTGTCCTTCTCCATCGTGGCCGCCTCCAGGGGTGTGCGCCCGGCCGCGTGGTGCTCGCGGGCCACGGCGTCGACGAACGCCCCGTACTCGGTGAGCTCGTCGAGCAGCGCCGGGATCTCGTCGCCGCGGCACACCGGCCCGTGGCCGGGCACGAGGACGTCGGGTTCGAGCTCGCGGATCCGGGCGAGGGCGGGTCGGTAGCCCGCGACGCTGCCCTCCACGAGGAACGGCTGGCCACCCGCGAACGCGAGGTCGCCGGCGAAGAGCACGCGCTCCTGCGGCAGCCACACGACCACGTCGCTGCGGGTGTGCGCCGGGCCGACGTGGATCAGCTCGACCGCCCGCCCGCCCAGGTGCAGGGTCATCGCGCCGGTGAACGTGACGTCCGGCGGGCGGATCTCGAGGCGGCCGTAGTCGGGCCCGGTGAGGACCTGCGCGGCGACGAGCCCCGCGGCGAGCACGTCCTCCCGGCAGTGCACGTGCCCGATGACGGGCGTCTGCGCCGGCACGAGCCAGTTGCCGTAGGTGTGGTCGCCGTGGTGGTGGGTGTTCACCAGCGCCCGCGGGTCGCCCGGGCAGACGGTGGCGACGGCGTCGAGCAGGGCCCGGTTGCGCGCCTCGGTGGACGTGGTGTCGACGAGCAGGTGCCCGGTCTCCCCGGCCACCGCACCGGTGTTGTTGATCATCCAGCTCCCGTCGGGCTGGACGTAGGCGAAGACGCCGGGCGCCAGCTCGGTGAGCTCGGGCGGGGGCATCGTGGTCATGCGGTCCTCTCCAGGGTCGGGGCCGGCTCCGGCTGCCGGTCGGTGCGGGGTAGCAGGAACGTCAGCAGGCCGGCGGCCGCGAAGAACGCCGCGCAGACGAGCAGGCCGCCGGACAGGCCGATGACGGCGGCGAGCGCGGCCAGCCCGAACGGCGCGAACGCCGACACGCCGCGGCCGACGTTGAAGCAGAAGCCCGCCCCGGTGGTGCGGATGCGGGTGGGGAACAGCTCCCCGATGTAGGAGCCGAACAGGCCGGTGAAGGCGGCGAAGAACGCGAACAGCGGCCCGAACCACAGCAGGGCCGTCTGGTTGGTGGTGAGCGCGTAGAGCGGGAGCGTGACCGCCACGCCGAGCAGCGAGACGATGATCGCCGACCGCCTGCCGATCCGGTCGGCGATCAGGCCGAACACGTTGTAGCCCACGAACATGCCGAGGTTGAGCACCGTCATGAACACCGCCACCGTGGCCGTCGGGATGCCCCGCTCGGTGGCCAGGTAGGTCGGCAGCCAGGTGGAGCCGCCCCACCAGCCGGTGAGCGCGAGGCCGGCCACCAGCGTGGCGACGATCGTGCGCCGCCGCACGGCGGGGGCGAAGATCTCGGTGACCGACACGCGGCCGCCCGTGTCCGCCGCCCGCGCGTCCGTCCACGCCTTCGACTCCGGGAAGAACGGGATCACCACCAGCAGCGGGAGCACGACCCCGGCCCCCGCCACCAGGAACATCAGCCGCCAGTCCGGCAGGAAGAGCCCGGACAGCAGCGCCGCGGCGACACCGCCGATGGGGAAGCTGCTCAGCACGAACGCCGCCGCACGTCCGCGGGACTCGCTCGGCCACGTCTCGACGACGTAGGCCGACACCACGCCCCACACGCCGCCGAGCCCGAAGCCCGCGACGAACCGCAGGAGCAGGAAGAGCTCGAAGTTCGGGACGGCCACGAGCGCCGCGGTGAAGACGCCGAACACGGTGAGCGAGCCGATCAGCGCGGTCTTGCGCCCGAAGTTGTCCGACACGTACCCGGCCAGCAGGCTCGAGAGCCCGATCCCGAGCAGCGTGGCCGTGGCGAGCAGGCCTGCCTGCCCCGCGCCGAGCCCGAGGTCCTCGCGGATCGCCGGCAACGCCAGCGACAGCAGGATGATCTCCATCGCGTCGAACATGTAGGCGAGGAAGCTCCCGCCCAGCACCACCCAGCGCATCCGCATCGCGTCTCCTCTTCGAAACGATGCACCGGACTGTACGGACGTCCAGTCAGTCTCGTCCAGTAGTGTGGGCGGATGACCGAGGCCCCCGAGCGCGCTGCCGTCGCCGAGACCCCGATCGCCCGGCGCGAGCGGATCCTCGACGCCGCCGAGCGGGTGTTCGCCGAGGCCGGCTACCACGCCACCACGCTGCGGCAGATCGCCGCCGCGGCCGACGTCAAGCTCTCCCTGATCGGCTACCACTTCGAGTCGAAGCTCGCGCTCTACACGGCGGTCTTCGCCCGGCGCCAGCACGTCAACGAAGAGCGGCTGCGGCTGCTGGAGGCCATCGAGGACCCGACGGCCCCCGAGGCGCTCGACCGGATCGTCGCCGCGTTCATGGACCCGGTGGTGGCGCTCGCGGAGGAGGGCGCCTGGTACCGGCGGCTCGTGCTGCGGGAGGCCGCCGACCCGTCGAGCATGCAGCGGCCGGTGATCGCCGAGCTGTTCGACCCGATGGCACGGCGGTTCATCGCCGCGCTGAAGCAGGCGCTCCCCGGCAAGCCGCCCGGGTTCCACGAATGGGCCTACCTGTTCGCCGTCGGCGCGCTCACCCAGAGCGCGTTCGACGACCGCTTGAGCAACCTCACCGACGCTCCCCCACCGGCCTCCAACGTCGAGCTCCTGCGCGCGTTCATCACGGCGGGCTGGCGGCACGGCTGACGCACCGCACGTCGCGACATAGGGTGGCAACCGCTTTCCTGAAAGGGGACCCGGTGTCGAACCACCCACCGCGCGTCGCGCTGATCGGCGTGCACGGTTACGGCCAGGTGCACCTCGACGGCCTGCTCCGCCTCGCCGCCACCGGGGCGGTGCGGGTGGCGGGGCTCGCCGACCCCCGCCCGCCCGACCCGCAGGCCCTGGAGCGGGTGCGGGCGCTGCCCGGCGGGGCCGGCGTGCCGATCGTCGCGGACGCGGCCGAGCTGCTCGAGCGCGTGCGCCCGGACGTCACGATCGTCTCCACCCCGATCCACACCCATCTGCCGCTGGCCCGGCTCGCGCTCGCCACCGGCTCCCACCTGCTCGTGGAGAAGCCGCCCACGGCGTCGATGGCGCAGTTCCGGGAGCTGTCAGCCGAGGTCGCGGCGGCCGGCCGGGTGTGCCAGGTCGGGTTCCAGTCCTTCGGCTCGCACGCGCTGGCCCACGCGGCCCGGCTCGTGGCCGACGGCGCCGTCGGGCGGCTGCGCGGCGTTGGCGTGCACGGCGCGTGGGTGCGGGAGCGGTCCTACTTCACGCGCGCGCCGTGGGCCGGCCGGATGAGCCTCGACGGCGTGCCGGTCACCGACGGCGCGCTCACCAACGCGTTCGCCCACGCCACGGCGTCGGCCCTGCGGGTGGCCGGCGTGCGCGACGACGCCGCCGTCACCGTGGAGCTGGAGCGCTACCGCACCGCCTCGCCCGAGGGCGACGACACCGCCGCGGCCCGGCTCACAGCGGACGGGGTGCCGATCGTCGTGGCCGTCACGCTGTGCGCCGCCGAGCACCGCGCCCCGGTGATCGTCGTGCACGGCGAACGGGGCCGCCTGGAGCTCGAGTACACCACCGACACGCTCACCGGGCACACCGCCGACGGCACCGCCGTCACCGGGCCGCCCGGGCGCACCGTGCTGCTCGACAACCTCGTGGCCCACCTCGCCGACCCCGCCGTGCCCCTGCTCGCCCCGCTCGCCGCGTGCGCGCCGTTCATGCACCTGCTGGAGGCCGTGCGGCGCGACGGGCCGGCCCGCCCGCTCCCCCGCGCCGCCGTGACCGAAGTCGACGGCCGCCCGGTGGTGGCCGACGCCGACGCCACCGTCCGGCGCTGCGCGGAGCAGCTGGCGCTGTTCTCCGAACTGCCCGGAAAAATCTTCGAGGGTGGTGTCGAGAACCCGCGACCGGCTCCGTCCCCGGAGCGGACGTGACCAGAATGGGTCGCGCCGAGACCGGAGGAGAAGCCCGATGGCCAAGTACCTGCTGCTCAAGCACTACCGCGGCGCGCCGGCGGCCGTGAACGACGTCCCGATGGCCCGGTGGACGCCCGAGGAGATCTCGGCGCACCTGCAGTACATGAGCGACTTCGCGGCCCGGCTCCAGGAGACCGGCGAGTTCGTCGACAGCCAGGCCCTCTCCCCCGAGGGCACGTTCGTGCGGTACGACGGCGAGGGCCGCCCGCCGGTCACCGACGGCCCGTTCGCCGAGACCAAGGACCTCATCGCGGGCTGGATGGTGATCGACGTCGACAGCTACGAGCGCGCCGTCGAGCTGGCCGGTGAGCTGTCGGCCGCACCGGGAGCCGGCGGCAAGCCCATCCACGAGTGGCTCGAGCTGCGGCCCTTCTACGGCGTACCGGCCACCGTCACGGAGTGACGCGGCCGGTGGACGACGCGCTGATCCGCAGCCTCGTGCCGGGCGTGCTCGGGGTAATCGTCCGGCGCGGGGCCGACTTCGCGGCGGCCGAGGACTCCGTGCAGGACGCGCTGGTCGAAGCGCTGCGGGTCTGGCCGTCGGATCCACCACGGGACCCGAAGGGCTGGCTGGTCACCGTGGCGTGGCGGAAGTTCCTCGACGCCACCCGGGCCGAGACCGCCCGCCGGCGCCGCGAGGACGTCGTCGACGAGGAGCCGACCCCCGGTCCTGCGCCCGCGGTGGACGACACGCTGCAGCTCTACTTCCTGTGCGCGCACCCGTCGCTGACGCCCTCGTCGGCGGTGGCGCTCACGCTGCGCGCCGTCGGCGGGCTGACCACCCGCCAGATCGCCCAGGCCTACCTGGTGCCCGAGGCCACGATGGCGCAGCGCATCAGCCGGGCCAAGCGCACCGTCGCGAGCGTGCGGTTCGACCGGCACGGTGACGTCGCCACCGTGCTGCGCGTGCTCTACCTGGTGTTCAACGAGGGCTACTCCGGCGACGTCGACCTCGCGGCCGAGGCCATCCGGCTCACCCGCCAGCTCGCGGCGGTGATCGACCACCCGGAGGTGGCGGGCCTGCTCGCCCTCATGCTGCTGCACCACGCCCGCCGCGCGGGTCGCACCGCACCCGACGGCAGCCTCGTGCCGCTGGCCGAGCAGGACCGCAGCCGGTGGGACACCCGCATGATCGCCGAGGGCGTCGCGATCCTGCAGGCCGCGCTGGCCCGCGACCGGCTGGGCGAGTTCCAGGCCCAGGCCGCCATCGCGGCGCTGCACGCCGACGCACCCACCGCCGAGGAGACCGACTGGCCGCAGATCGTCGAGTGGTACGACGAGCTCGTGCGCCTCACCGACAGCCCGGTGGTCCGGCTCAACCGCGCGGTGGCCGTCGGGGAGGCCGACGGCCCGCGGGCCGGGCTGGCGGCGCTCGCCGAGCTCGACGACGCGCTGCCCCGCCACACCGCGGCGGCGGCGTACCTCCACGAGCGCGACGGCGACCTCGCCACGGCGGCCCGGCTGTACGCGGAGGCGGCCCCGAAGGCCCCCTCGCTCGCCGAACGCGACCACCTCACCCGTCAGGCCGCGCGGCTGGGCGCCCTCCTCCGCTGACGGCGGGCGCCCCCGCCGCGGTCGAGGCGGATGCGCACCGCGACGGCGGCGCAGACCACCACGGCGAGCCCGCCGAGCACGGTGGCCCACGTCAGCTCCTCGCCGAGCAGGAGGGCGGCCCAGGCGATCGTGAGCACCGGCTGCACCAGCTGCACCTGGCTCACCTGCGCGATCGGGCCGATGGCGAGACCGCGGTACCAGGCGAAGAAGCCGAGGTACATGCTCACCGCCGCGAGGTAGGCGAACGCGGCCCACTCCTGGGGCGTGGCCGAGGGCGGCGCGCTCACGACGGAGGCGGCCGTCCCGGCGAGCATCACGGGTGCCGCCAGCACCAGCGCCCACGACACCGTCTGCCAGGAACCGAGCTCGCGCGCGAGCAGCCCGCCCTCGGCGTACCCGACCGCGGCCGCGACCACGGCGCCGAACAGCAGGACGTCCGCCACGTGCAGCCCGCCGAAGCCGCCGCTCTGCAGCGACGCGAACGCCAGCGCGGCGACGGCGCCGACCGCGGCCGTCACCCAGAACGAGCGCGGCAGGCGTTCCCGGGTGCGCAGCACGGCGACCGCGGCGGTCGCCACCGGCAGCAGCGCGATCACCACCGCGCCGTGGCTCGCGGGCACCGTCGTCAGGGCGAACGAGGTGAGCAGCGGGAACCCGGCCACGATCCCGGCCGCCACCACGGCCAGCCGCACCCACTGGCGGCGGGTGGGCGGTCGTTGCCGGGTGACGGCGAGGGCCACCGCGGCCGGCAGCGCGGCCACGACCGCCCTGCCCGCGCCGATGAACAGCGGGGACAACCCGCCCACGGCGACGCGGGTGAAGGGAACCGTCAGCGAGAACGACAGCACGCCCAGCAGACCCCACCAGGGCCCAGCCGATAACGCGTGAGCCGTC
Source organism: Pseudonocardia zijingensis (assembly GCF_042657305.1). NCBI lineage: Bacteria > Bacillati > Actinomycetota > Actinomycetes > Pseudonocardiales > Pseudonocardiaceae > Pseudonocardia > Pseudonocardia zijingensis. The sequence continues at coordinate 30,385 of NZ_JBHSKO010000035.1, forward strand.
GTGCGAGTAGCGCTACTGTTCCGTAACATGTCTGACGATAGCAGTGCGCGGATCGTCGCGGGCCTGCGCACGTGGCTGGCGACGGCGCCGCCCGGGGCGCGGCTGCCCTCGAACCGGGAGCTGGTGGCGCGCTACGGGGCGAGCCCCGTGACGGTGCAGAAGGCCATGCGCACGCTCGGGGCGCTCGGGCTGGTGGAGAGCAGGCCGGGTGTCGGCACCTTCGCCCGGGCCGTACGCACCGCCCGCGCCCCCGACTACGGCTGGCAGACGGCCGCGCTCGGGGCCCCGCGCACCCACCTGCCGCCCGTGTCGTCGCCGCTGCGCAGCGCCTCCCCCGACGCGATCGGCCTGCACGCCGGCTACCCCGACCGCACGCTCCTGCCCGAACGCCTGGTGCGCTCCGCGCTCGCCCGGGCCGCCCGCGGCGACGCCGCGCTCGTGCGCTCCCCCGTGCCCGGCCGCCCGGAGCTGCGGGCCTGGTTCGCCACCGAGCTGGCCGAGGCCACCCCGCCGGGCGTCACCCCGCCCTCGGCGCGCGACGTCGTGGTCGTGCCGGGCAGCCAGATCGGGCTGAGCGGCATCTTCCGGGCGCTCGTGGGCCCCGGGCGCCCGCTGCTGCTCGAGTCCCCCACCTACTGGGGCGCCATCCTCGCCGCGGCCCAGGCCGGGGTGCGCACCGTGCCGGTGCCCAGCGGGCCGGACGGCCCCGACCCCGACGAGCTCGCCCGCGCCTTCGCCGAGACCGGCGCGCGCGTGCTGTACGCCCAGCCCAACTACGCCAACCCGACCGGCGCCCAGTGGTCCCGCGAGCGGGCGCAGCGGGTGCTCGACCTCGTCCGCGCCCACGGGGCGTTCCTGGTGGAGGACGACTGGGCCCACGACTTCGGCATCGAGACCACGGCCCGCCCGCTCGCCGCCCACGACGACGCCGGCCACGTCGTGTACGTGCGGTCCCTCACCAAGAGCGTGTCGCCCGCCGTGCGCGTGGCCGGGATCATCGCCCGCGGCCCGGCCCGCGACCGCGTCCTCGCCGACCACGGCGCGGAGTCGATGTACGTCAGCGACCTGCTCCAGGTCGCCGCCCTGGACGTCGTCACCCAGCGCGGGTGGCTCACCCACCTGCGCGGCCTCGCCCAGCAGCTGCGGTCCCGGCGCGACCTGCTCGCCGGCGCCCTCGCCGAGCACGTGCCGGACGCGCACCTGGACCACGTCCCCCGCGGCGGCCTGCACCTGTGGGCCCGGCTGCCCGACGGCACCGACCTCGACCGGCTCACCCGCGACTGCGAGGCCGCCGGCGTGCTGATCGCCCCGGGCACGGAGTGGTTCCCCGCGGAGCCCTCCGGCCCGCACGTGCGGCTCAACTTCTCCGGTCCCGACCCCGCGCGCTTCCCCGACGGCGCCCGGGTCCTGGGAGAGGCACTGGCCACCCAGACCTAGCCCCGCCCCACCCGCCCGCCTCTGACGCCAGCATGGTGGCTTTGCTGGCGCATTACGCCAGTAAAGCCACCATGCTGGCATTCGGGGGCCGGCGTTCGGGGGGCCGGCACCCGTGGGGCGCGGGGCTGCGGGGGCGCCTCAGCGCATCGCCGCGTTGCCCGCCTCCTGGGCCTGCTGCAGCCCCTCGGCCACCGGGGTGCGGCCGGCGAAGACCTCGTTGAGGATCGGGTTGAACGCCGTGGACGCCGCCTCGAACTTGGGGCCCGCGGGTGCCGGGATCGTGGCGGTGCCGCCCTCCTCCCCGAAGAAGCGGGTGTCGACGCCCTGGCCCTCCCAGTAGTCGTAGTAGTCCTGCTGCGCGGAGGTGACGGCGGGCAGCGCCGCGCCCTCGGACCCCACGTACGAGGCACCCTCGGGCGAGCCGATCCAGCGCAGCACCTTGAGGATGGCGTCGCGGCGGGGGCTGTCGGCGTTGCCCGCGGCGATCACGCTGTTGACCACGCTCACCCGGCCGGTGGGGCCGTTGAGCAGCGGTGCGATGCCCCACTCGAACGCCGCGCCGTCGCCGACGTTCTTGAGGTTGTAGGTGCCCGACTGGAAGAGCGCCATCTTGCCCTGCAGGAACTGGTCGCGGCTGAAGTCGGGGTTGTCGTTGGTGTCGGCCGCCGACGGCGCCACGTGCTCGGTGTTGATCAGCTTCACCAGGTAGTCGAAGGCCTCGACGGTCTTCGGGTCGGTGAAGGTGAGCGACTCGTCCGGGCCCTGGATGCTGCCGCCGTTGGAGCCGGCGAAGTTGAAGTAGATCGCCTGCAGGTCGCGCGCCGCGTTGAAGCCGTACTGGGTGATCGCGCCCGGGTCGAAGCCGGGCTGGTCGGCTGTGCGGCCGGCGCTGTCGACGGTGAGCTTGCGCGCGGCGGGCAGGAACGTGTCGGCCGCCGGGTCGGACGGGTTCCACGTGAGGTTCGCCGGGTCCACGCCGGCGGCGTCGACCATGGCCTTGTTGTAGTAGACGACGATGCGCCCGTCGGTGAGCGCGGGCACGCCCCACAGCGTGCCGCCCCGCGAGTACTGCTCCACGGCGGCAGGCACCCAGTCCTCCTGCTGGTCGGCGAGCTCGCGGCCCACGTCGATCAGCTTGCCGCCGTCGGCGAGCGCACCGAAGTTGGAGCTGTTGAGCCAGTAGACGTCCTCCGCGGTGCCGCTCGCGACGTCCAGGCTGAGCCCGGTGAAGTAGTCGCTCCAGGGCACGACGTTCAGCTGGACCTGCACGTCCGGGTTCTGCCGCGTGAACTCGTCGAACGACTGCTCGTACGCGGTGGCGACCTGCTCGTCCCAGATCCGCACCGTGACGGTGGTGGCGCCGTCGGCCGCCGGGGCGTCGTCCGGCGCGGCGGGCGAGCAGGCGGCGAGGGCGAGCGCGGCGGCCAGCACCGTGACGAGTGGACGCAATCTCATGTGGACTCCCTACCGGAACCCGGTGATCGTGATCGAGCGGACGACGTGGCGCTGGAACGCCAGGAACAGCAGCATGAGCGGCAGGACGGCGACCGTGGTGGCCGCCATGACCACCGTCCAGTTGGAGTTGTACTGCGACTGCAGGGCGGACGTCGCCACCGTCAGCACCTGCCACTGCCGCCCCGTGGTGATCACCAGGGGCCACAGGAAGTTGTTCCAGTGCGTGACGACGGTGATGATCGTGAGCGTGGCGAGGATCGGCCGGCTCACCGGCACGACCACGTGCCACAGGATGCGCGGCGTGCCCGCCCCGTCGAGCTTCGCGGCGTCGAGCAGGTCGCCGGGGATGCCCTTGAAGTACTCCCGCAGCAGGAAGATCCCGTACGGGTGCCCGAAGACGTACGGGAGCACGAGCGCCCAGAACGTGTTGCGGATGCCGAGGTCGGCGAACACCGCGTACAGCGGGATGATCGTGACGATCTGGGGCACCATCAGCGTGGCCACGTACAGCCAGAAGAGCGCGTCCCGGCCGGGGAAGCGCAGCCGGGCGAACGCGTAGGCGGCGAACACCGAGAACACCAGCTGGCCCACCACGATCACGGCCACGACCTGCGCCGTGACCGCCACCGGCGCCACGAAGTCGTAGCGGTCGCCGAACAGCGCGGCGAAGTTCACCAGCGTGGGCGGATCCGGCGGGGTGAGCACCGGCTCGGACGCGAACTGCTCCGGCGACTTCAGCGCCGTCTGCAGGCTCAGCAGGAACGGGGCGAGCGTCGCCACCGCGCCCAGTACCAGCAGCAGGTAGACCCCGACGGTCCTCATGTCGACAGGTCGTAGGTCGTGCGGCGGGCGAACCACCGCTGCTGGACGAGGGTCACGGCCACGAGCAGCACGAACAGCACCAGCGCCATCACCGCGGCCTGGCCGACCGCGCGCTGCTCGAAGGCCTCGTAGTAGATCCGGCCCGCCACGACGTCGGTGACGCCCTGCGGCCCGCCGTTCGGCGTGAGCGCGTAGACGGAGTCGAACACCTGGAACGTCGCGATGATCTGGGTGACCAGCACGAAGAACGTGGTGGGCCGCAGCAGCGGGAGCGTGACCCGCCAGAACCGCTGCCACGGGCCCGCCCCGTCGAGCATCGCGGCCTCGTGCACGGTGTCCGGGATCGCGCGCAACCCGGCCGAGAAGAACAGCGCCACGTACCCGATGTGCGTCCACACCGTCACCGCCGCCACCGACGGCAGCGCGAGCGCGGGGTCGGCGAGCCACTCGACGCGCCGGCCGAGCAGGGCGTTGAGAGCGCCGTCGGTCGGGGCGAGGACCCACCGCCACACCACGCCGAGCACGAGCGGCGCGCAGATCCACGGCAGCACGTACAGCACGCGGAACGCGGCCGAGCCGCGCAACCCCCGGTTCAGCAGCAGCGCCGCCACCAGCCCGAGCACCGTCTGCGCCGGGATCACGACCGCCACGAACACGGCGGTGATCAGCAGCGAGCGGGTGAACCGGCCGTCGGCGGCCACCGCCACGAAGTTGTCGAGGCCGACGAACGTGCGCGGGCCGATCAGGTCCCAGCGCTGCAGCGCGAGTGCGGCCACCACGAGGATCGGCAGCACCAGGAACGCGCTGATCCCGAACAGGCTGGGCGCGAGCAGCAGGTAGGCCGTGCGCGTGTCCCGCCACGCTCCCCGCTTCTGACCAGCCATCCGTCCCCCGCGCTCCGTGCGGATCATCCCATCAGATCGTCCGCGTCCCGCAGACGGAGGGTGCGCTTGGACGAGGTAGGCGTGAGCGGGCTTCCCGGAGCTGCGAACCCCGCTCACGTCGACCTCGAACGAGATTTCCGAATCGGGCCCGGAATGCGCCGCCGCGGGCGACACTCCACCCGTGCAGGAGGTCGCGGGATGGCCGGTCGCGTTCTGCGGCTCCGAGGCGGTGGCCGCCGGCCTCGTCACGCCCGACGAACTGCGCGGCCCGCGATTCCTGCGGATCTTCCCGGACACAAGGACACTCGGCGGCCGAGATCCTCCGCGCGTCCTGCGGCCCCCGGGACGCGCCCGCCGAGGTCACCGTCCCCCACCGGGGGCAGCGCAGCCACCCCGGTCTGCTCGTGCACCGCACCCACCTGCAACCCGGCGAGATCACCGAGGTGAAGGGGCTGAGGGTCACCAGCCCGCTCCGCACCGCCTACGACCTCGCCCGACGCGACGACCTGGTCGAACGCGTGGTCGCCGTCGATCGCCTGGCCGAGGTGCACCGGTTCGACCCTGATCTGCTGCGCGGATACGTCGCCCGCTACCGCCGCTCGCGTGGCAACGAGCTGGTGGCGGACATGCTCGCCCACGCCGACCGCCGGTCCGGCTCTCCGATGGAGACACGGCTGCGGATGCTCATCGTGCAGGCAGGCCTGCCGAAGCCGCAGGTGCAGTGGGTGGTGCAGGACGAACGCACGCGCACTGCGGCGTGGCTCGACCTGGCCTGGCCGGAGCACATGATCGGCCGAACCTGATCGTCGCTCAGCTCAGGAGAGCCCGAAACCGGACCGGGTCGACGTGAGCGGGCTTCTTGGAGCCCCGGACCCCGCTCACGTCGACGTCGTCCGCACACCCTCAGATCTGCGGCGTGATCGCCTGCAGCGCCGCGGAGCCCCGCACCGCAGCGGCCAGGTCGGCCAGCGCCGCGCCGTGAGCCGCGGCCAGCTCGGCGCTCTGGTCGGTGAGCGTGGTGCGGTCGACGTAGCCGCCGTGGTCGAGGTACAGGCCCGGCGAGAGCACCTGCACCGCGAAGAACCCGGCGAGCACGTCGCGCAGGTCGCCGAGGGCGAGGAAGTGGTGCCCGCTCGCGCCGGTGAGCACGGTGGCGGCCACCCGGCCCTGCAGCGGTGCGGTGGACTCACCCCACTTGCCGCGCTCGGTGCGCTCGAGGAGGTCCTTGAGCAGGGCGCTGTAGGTGGCCCGGTACACCGGGCTGCCGAACACCACCCCGTCGGCCTCGCCGAACGCGGCGATCACCGCGTCGATGCCGGCCTCGGAGAGCTCCAGCAGCGACGTGGTGGCACCTGCCTTCTCGGCGCCCGCCAGCACCCCGGCCACCGCGGTGGCGGTGCGCCCGCCCGCCTCCGGCCCGGCCACCACACCCAGCACGTGTGTCATCGGTCCTCCTCGATCTGCGCGGCAAGACCGTAACGGCCCCGGTGGAACAGCAGCGGGGAGCGGGTGGCGTCGGCCCCGAGGTCGTGCACCCGGCCTACGACGATCGTGTGGTCACCGCCGTCGTACTCCCGCCACAGCGTGCACCCGATCCACGCGCAGACGTCCTCGAGCACCGGCGCCCCGTGCGGCCCCGGCCACCACCGCACGCCCGCGAACTTGTCCGTGCCGGAGCGGGCGAAGCCGCCCGACAGGTGCTGCTGGTCGGCGGCCAGCACGTTGACGCAGAACGCGCCCACCGGGCGGATCCGCGGCCACGTCGACGACGTGCGCGCGGGCGCGAAGCTGATCAGTGCCGGCTCCAGCGACAGCGAGGCGAACGACTGGCAGGTGAACCCCAGCAGCCCGTCGGGCCCGGCCGCCGTGACCACGACGACGCCGGAGGCGAAGTGCCCCAGGACCTCCCGCATCGTCGCGGGCTCGACGACGACCGTCACGGCTGCAGGTCGGGCCGCGGCGGGGTGCGCTCCCCCGCCTCCACCGCCACCGGCAGCCGGTTCCCGGCCGGGGGTAGCGGGCAGGTGGCGAAGGCCGTGAACGCGCACGGCAGGTTGACGGTGCGGTTGAGGTCGATCGTGACGCGGCCCTCGGCGTCCGGGTCGGGCAGCGCCACCGAGCGGCCGCCGCCGTAGGTGCTCACGCCGGACGTGGCGTCCCGGAAATGCAGGGAGAGGCCGCCGGTCTTGCCGGGGAAGGCGACGAGCTCGTGCTCGGCGCCGTCGAGGGCGAAGCGGACGACGCCGACGGCGGTGGGGAAGTGCTGCAGCCCGTCGACGACGGCGCCGACGGTGAGGCGCCGCGGCTCGGGGTAGGGCTCGAAGCGGCCTTCCACGACCCAGCGCTCGTCCAGGTCGAATGCGGGCGCGCCGGTGAACGCGGTGCGGGTGATCGCCTGCGGGTCGCGCACGCGCAGGGCGTAGTCGTCGGTGCGGCGGATCACCTCGACCCGCCGGTCGCCGATCTCGACGAGCACGCCGGGCTGCCCGTCGACGGGTTCGAGCCGCACGGTGCCGGTGACCGGGGTGCCGTCGAGCGCGGCCTCCCCCTCGGCGGTGAGCTCGACCCCGCCGTCGCCGGTGGCGCGCCAGGTGCCCGGGATGCCGTCGTAGCCGCGCGCGGTGGCGTCGAGCCAGTGCAGGGCGGTGAGGCTGAGCCAGCCGTGCGGAGTGGACAGCGTCGCCTCCCGCTCGGTGTGCCAGGCCGTCCACTCCTGCTGGAGCGAGGACTCGGCCGGGGGACGGTAGGCGGCGGAGCCTGCGGAGCCGGCGGGGCGGGTAGAGCTGGTCATGCGCTCTCCTTCCGGGCGTTCAGCGGTGCGTGCGGGTGGCGCAGGCCGAGGTGGTCGCGCAGGGTCGGTCCGGGGTAGGCGGTGCGGTAGCTGCCGCGGTCCTGCAGTTCGGGCACGACCTCGGCGACGAACCGGTCGAGGCCGCCGGGGGTCAGGTGCGGTACGAGGATGAAGCCGTCGCAGGCGTCGCGCTGCACGAACTCGTCCATCCGGGCGGCCACGGTGCGGGGCGTGCCGATGAACGACTGCCTGCCGGTCTTCTCGATCACGACCTCGCGGATGGACAGGCCGCCGTGGGCCGCGGCGAAGTCGCGCCACTCCTGCGCCACGACGCGCGGGTCGCGGGCGTGGCGCACCCGGCCCCGGGTGATCGAGACGTTGTCGACGTCGGGTTCGACGTCGGGCAGCGGCCCGTCGGGGTCGTACTCCGAGAGCTCGCGGCCCCACACCTGCTCGAGGAACGCGATCGCAGTGGCCGGCGAGACCTGCTGGCGGCGGATCCGCACGGCCTCCTCCTGGGCCTCCGCGTCGGTGTCGCCGAGCACGAACGTGACACCGGGGAGCACCTTGAGGTCGGACGGGCTGCGGCCGTGCTGCGCCAGGCGCGCCTTCACGTCGGCGTAGAAGGCCTGCCCGGCCTCCAGCGTGCCGTGCAGGGTGAAGATCGCGTCGGCGGTGGCGGCGGCGAAGTCCCGGCCCTGGGCGGAGTCGCCCGCCTGGATCAGCACGGGGTGGCCCTGCGGACCGGGCGGCAGCGGGAACCGGCCGCGGACGTCGAACTGCGGGCCGTGGTGCTCGACCTCGGCGCCGTGGGAGTCCCAGAGCGCGCGCGTGACGGCGACGACCTCCGCGGCCCGCTCGTAGCGCTGCTCGCGGGGCAGGAAGCCGCCCCGGCGGAAGTTCTCGCCGGTGAACGCGTCGGACGTGGTGACCATGTTCCACGCCGCCCGGCCCGCCGAGAGGTGGTCGAGCGAGGCGAACTGCACGGCCAGCTCGTACGGCTCGTTGTAGGTGGTGTTGATCGTGCCCGCCAGCCCGATCCGGGAGGTGACGGCGGCGAGCGCGTTGAGCACGGTGAACGTGTCCGGCCTGCCCACCACGTCCAGGTCGTGGATGCGGCCCCGGTGCTCGCGCAGCCGCAACCCCTCGGCGAGGAACACGAAGTCCATCAGCCCGCGCTCGGCGTTCTGGGCGAAGTGGACGAACGAGGAGAAGTCGGTCTGGCTGCCCGCGGCCGGGTCGCTCCAGACGGTGGTGTTGTTGACGCCCGGGAAGTGGGCGCCGAGGTGGATCTGCTTCTTCACGAGCTCGCCCCCACGAAGTGGTTGGCCGGCCGGGACAGCCCCAGCCGGGATCGCAGCGACCCGCCGGCCCGGCCGGTGCGCAGCAGGCCGCGCCCGGCCAGCAGCGGCACCACCCGATCGGTCACCGCGTCGAGGTCGGTGGGCAGCACGAGCGGCACGAGCGTGACGCCGTCGGCGGCCCGGGTGCGCACGGCGGTGCCGACGAGGTCGGCCAGGTCGGTGGGCGGGCCGAGCACCCGCACCGACGACGGCGGCAGCTCGGCCCCGGCGCGCGTGTCGAGCTCGAGGAGGTCGCGGCGGGCCCGGTGGCGGTCGGCAGCCAGGTGCACCTCGACGTCGAGCAGCACGATGACGTCGTCGGGGTGGCGCCCCGCGCCGGCCACGGCGGCCCGGATCCGCTCGCGGGCAGCCGCGGCGGACGGCAGGTCGGGCGCCGAGATCCGCACGACGTCGGCCCAGCGCGCGGCCACCGGGAGCGCCTCCGGCTCGTCGGCGCGCAGCACCACGACGGGGTGCCCCTGCGGGGGCCGCGGGGTGATCGACGGGCCCTTCACGGAGAAGAACTCGCCCTTGAAGTCGATGTGGTGCAGCTTGTCGCGGTCGACGTAGCGGCCGGTGGCGGCGTCGCGGATCACCGCGTCGTCCTCCCACGAGTCCCACAGCCGCACCACCACCTCGACGGCCTCGGCCACCTCCCGCCACAGCACGTCGGCGGGCGCGGCGGGCTTGCGTCCGAACAGGTCGGCCTCGGCCTGCGTGCGCGAGACCGCGGGCTCCCAGCCCGCCCGGCCCGCGGACACGATGTCGAGCGTCGCGATCGACTTGGAGACGTGGAACGGCTCGGTGTGGGTGACGGTGGCGGTGGGCACCAGCCCGATCCCCGACACCACCGGCGCGATCCGCGCGGCGACGGCCGCCGACTCGAGCAGCGGCCCCGCGTCGGGGTGGAACGTGTGCGGCAGGAGCGCGAGGTCGAGGCCCCGCCGCGCCGCCGTGCGCGCGAGCCCGGCGTGGTGCGCCGGGGAGAGCAGCGCGGCCGGGTCGAGCCCCGCCCACGCGGCGGCGGCCGGGTGCCTGCCCGCCGCGGTCAGCTCGACGGCGAGGTGCATCCTCGCCTCGGTGAACGGACTCATCGCACGACCCCCGCCTCTGCCCGGTCCTGCTCCGCCCAACCACCGCGCCTGTCCCCGTGTTCCGCCCAGGCCGTGGCCAGCAGCTCCGTGCTGCGCACGCGGTCGGCGTGGTCGGTGGTGATCGTGGTGACGAGCAGCTCGTCGGCGCCGGTGACGCGGGCGAGCGTGGCCAGCTTCGCCACCACGCTGGCCGGCGATCCCACGAATTGGGTGTCGACGCGGTCGGCGACGATCGCGCGCTCGGCAGGCGTCCAGTGCCGCGCCTTGGCCTCCTCGGGTGTGGCGTAGGGCCGGGCTCCGACGCCGGTGCGGATGTCGAGCACCCACTGCGCGTACGGGGCGGCGAGCTCCTGCGCGCGCTCGTCGGTCTCCGCGACGACCACGTCCGCCGACACCACCACGTGGGGCGCGGTGAGCCGGGCCGAGGGCCGGAACGCGGCCCGGTAGGCCTGCACCGTCTCCAGCACCGTGCCCGGCGAGGTGTGGTAGCTCGCGGCGAACGGCAGGCCGCGCTCCCCCGCCACCCGCGCGCTCTCGCCGGGGCTGGAACCGAGGATCCACACGTCGAGGTCGGCGCCCGCGGCCGCAGGCACCGTGACGGGTTGTCCGTCGGGGCGGCGGGCGGCGCCGGAGAGGTGGTCGAGGATGGCGCCGACCTGGGTGTCGTAGTCCGGCGTCGGGTCCTCCGGCCGGATCCCGAGCAGGTGCGCGAGGTGCACGTAGGTCGACAGGTCGCCGCGGAACCGGGCGGGTGGCGGGATCAGCAGCCCGTCCACCACGCGGGCGGGTGGCGCGACCGGCGGCTCGGCGTCCGGCGCGGGCGCGGTGCCTGCCAGGCGCAGGATCTTGTGGATGTCGAAGCGGCCCAGCCCGAGATCCACCCGGCCCGGGTGCAGCGCCGCCACCGTGCCGAACTGCTCCACCGCCTGCAGCGGCGACGTGACGGGCAGCTGCACGGCGCCGGAGCCCACCCGGATCCGCGACGTGGCCGCGGCGATCAGCGCCACCAGCACCGAGGTGGACGACGACGCCACCCCGGAGGCGAGGTGGTGCTCGGCCACCCAATAGCGCCGGTAGCCCGCGCGCTCGGCCACCTGCGCCAGGTGGACGGAGTTGCGCAGCGCGTCGGCCGCGGTGCCACCGGCGGGCACCGGGGAGAGGTCGAGGATGTTCAGCGGGATCGTCATCGGCTCGCCCCCACGGGTTCGTCGGCGGGCCGGGCGTCGTCCGGGTCCCGGGGCACCGCGCTCGCGAGCGGGCGGCTCGGCACGGCGGCGCGCAGCGCGGGCGCCACCTCGGCCTGGAACAGCTCCAGCTGCTCGCGCTGGCGCCGCGGCGACAGGCCGTCGCCGTCCAGGTTCAGGTGCAGCACCTCGTGGCCGAACACCGCGTGGTAGCGCAGCACCTTGTCGACGATCTGCGCCGCGCTGCCCACCAGCGCCGACGAGCGCTCGACGAAGTCCTCCACCGTCGGGAACACGATCGGCAGCCCGAACCGCTCGGCCGCCGCGAGCCGCGCCGCGAACGCGGGCCGGAACTCCTCGATCGCCTGCTGGCTGGTGGGGGCGATGTGGAACGCCGCGGTGCCCGCGCCGACGAGCGCGGCGGCCGGGTGGTGCCCGTGCGCCGCCCAGCGCTCGCGGTAGTAGGAGATGAGCTCGGCGTAGGGCTCGATCGGGTTGGTGACGTTGGCCGAGAACAGCGGGTCGCCGTACCGCGCGGCCACCTCCACCGACTCCTTGCTGGTGGCGCTGCCGTGCCAGACCCGGATCGGGTGCTGGCGCGGCGGCGGCCACGTCTCGGCGTCGACGAGCGACGGGCGGAAGCGCCCGGACCACGTGGTGCGCTCCTCGCGCCACAGCCTGCGGAAGAGCTCGTAGCCCTCCGCGTTGCGGTCCCACTGGTCGTCCGGGGTGACGTGGAACAGCTGCGCCTGCGCCGCGCCGTTGCCCTTGCCGATGATCAGCTCGAGCCGGCCGTCCGCGAGCTGGTCGAGGGTGGCGTAGTCCTCGTAGGCCCGCACCGGGTCGAGCAGCGCGAGCGTCGTGACGCCGGTGAACAGCGTGATCCGCGACGTGCGGGCCGCGATGTGCGACAGCACCACCGGCGGCGCGGAGGACAGGAACGGCCGCTCGTGCCGCTCCCCCACCGCGTAGCCGTCGAAGCCCAGCTCCTCGGCGAGCACGGCGTTGTCCACCACGCGGCGCAGGCGGGCGTTCGGGGTGGGGGTCCGGCCGGTGACGGGGTCGGGCCCGTTGGTGATCAGGGTGAGCACGAGGACCTTCATGCTGTTTCCTCCAACCGGCGTCCGGCGATCGCGGCGAGCAGCTCGCGCGTGTAGTCGTGCTGCGGCGCGGCGAAGACCTGCTCGGTGAGGGCCAGCTCCAGGAGCTTCCCGTCGCGCAGCACGCCGACGCGGTGCGCGATGCGGCGCACCACCGCGAGGTCGTGGGAGATGAACAGGTAGGCCAGTCCCGCGTCGGCCTGCAGCTCCGCGAGCAGGTCCAGCACCTGCGCCGACACATGGGAGTCGAGCGCGGACACCGGTTCGTCGCACACCACGAGGTCGGGCGAGAGGGCCAGGGCCCGCGCGATCGCCACCCGCTGGCGCTGCCCACCGGACAGCTCCGCGGGACGGCGGTCGAGCACGGCCTCCGGCAGGGCCACCCGGTCCAGCAGCTCGGCGGCGCGGGCGCGACGCGAGCGCGCGTCCCCCACCCGGAACGCCCGCAGCGGCTCGGCGATCACCTCGGCGATCGGGAAGCGGGGGTCCAGCGATGCGAACGGGTTCTGGTAGATCAGCTGTGCGCGCCGCCGCAGCTCCCGCCACGCCCGGCCGCGCACCCGCGTGATGTCGGTGCCGTCGAAGAGCACCGTGCCCGACGTCGGGTCGGCCAGGCGGAGCACGAGGCGCGCGGTGGTCGACTTGCCCGACCCCGACTCGCCCACCAGCGCGAGCGTCTCGCCCCGCGCGATCGTGAAGCTCACGCCGTCCACGGCCCGGATGTGCCCGCGTCCCAGCGGGAACTCCTTCACGAGGTCCCGCACCTCCACCAGCGGCGAGTCCCCCGTCTCACCAGGGTGAGTGCCGCGTTCGGTCGTGGTGTGTGCCACGCTCGGACGCAGCCCGGGCGCGCTCTCCAGCAGCCGCCGGGTGTAGGGGTCGCGCGGCGCCGCGAGCACCTCGCGCACCGGCCCCTCCTCCACCACGCGCCCGCCCTGCATCACGACGAGCCGATCGGCGCGGTCGGCCGCCACCCCGAGGTCGTGGGTGATCAGCAGGACGGCCGTGCCGGACGCGCGCACGAGCTCGTCGAGGCGGTCGAGGATCTGGCGCTGCACGGTGGCGTCGAGGGCGCTGGTCGGTTCGTCGGCCACGAGCAGCTGCGGGCGGGCCGCGATCCCGATGGCGATGAGCACGCGCTGGCGCATCCCGCCCGACAGCTCGTGCGGGTACTGGCGGGCGCGCGCCGCGGCGTCGGGCAGCCCGGCCTCGGCCAGCAGCTCGACGGCCCGGGCGGGTGCGCTGCGGCGATCCGCGAGGCCGTGCACCGTCAACGCCTCGGCGACCTGCGCCCCGACGCGTTGCACCGGGTTGAGCGCCACGCCGGGGTCCTGCGGCACGAGACCGATCAGCCTGCCCCGCACGGTGCGCCAGGCGCGGTCGGACAGCCCGGTCAGCTCCTGCTCGCCGAGCGTGATGCGGCCGGCGTCGATCCGGCCGGTGCCCGGGAGCAGCCCGGCCACCGCATGCGCGAGCGTCGACTTCCCCGACCCGGACTCCCCGACGATCGCGACGACCTCCCCTGGCGCCACCGACAGCGAGACGCCGCGCACGGCGGCGATCGGCCCGGCGCCGGTGGCGTAGGAGACCCGCAGGTCCTGCACCTGCAGCAACGGCCCCGTCAGCTGCCCCGTCATCGGCGCCGCTCCCCGTCCAGGGCGCGGGAGATCCGGTTGACCGCCAGCACCGTGGCCGCGATCGCGGCCCCGGGCACGGCGCACAGCCACCACGCCACGGCCATGTAGTTGCGGCCCTCGGCCACCAGCGACCCCCACTCGGGCGCCGGGGGCGGCGCGCCGTAGCCGAGGAACGACAGCGACGACACCGCGAGGATCGCGAGCCCGAACTCCAGCACGGCGAGCACGAGCACCGGACCGGCCGCGTTCGGCAGCACGTGGCGCACGAGCGTGACGTGCCACCGCGTGCCGACCGACCGCGCCGCCTCGACGTAACCGGACTGGCGCACGCGCAGCGTCTCCGCCCGCATCACGCGCGCGAAGCTCGCGACGCTCGCCACCCCCACGGCGATCGCGACCTTCACCGTGCCGTAGCCCAGCGCCGTGATCAGCGCGAGCGACAGCAGCACGGCGGGCACCGCGAGCAGGACGTCCACGAACCGCATCAGCACCTCGTCGACCCAGCCGCGGACGAACCCGGCGAGCACGCCCACCAGCCCGCCGACGACGAGCGCGACGCTCACCGCGATCAGCGTGGCCTGCAGCGACAGCGACGCGCCGTGCACGACGCGGGTGTAGACGTCGCGGCCGAGGTAGTCGGTGCCGAACAGGCCGGCGGCCCCGGGCGGCTGCAGGCGCAGCGCCGGCACGCCCGCGGCCGGGTCGCCGGGGGCGAGCACGTGCGGCGCGAACGCCGCGACCACCACCAGCGCCACGTAGAGCAACGAGAGGACGAGCCCGGGCCTGCGCATGACGAACCGCAGCCGGCCCTCGCGGGGCGGCGGCGCCTCGTCGGCCTCCGCGGTGACGACGGGTTCGCGTATCAACACCTCGGTCATGCGGTGGCCCCGATCCGCGGGTCGAACAACGGGTAGATGAGGTCGACCGCCAGGTTGACCAGCACGAACACCGCCGCGGCGAACACGACGATCCCCTGCACCATCGGGATGTCCTGCACCCCGACGGCGGCGACGGTGAGCCGGCCCAGGCCGGGACGGGTGAACACGGTCTCCACGACCACCGATCCGGCGAGGAGGTTGCCCACGACGAAGCCGAGCACGGTGAGCGCAGGCAGGGCCGCGTTGCGCAGGGCGTGCCGCAGGTGGATGCCCACCCGCCCGACGCCCTTGGCGCGCGCGGTCGTGGCGTACGGCTCGCCGAGGGCCTGCGCCATGCTCTTCGCGAGCACCTGCGCCACCAGCGCGCCCGTCGGCAGCCCGAGCGTCACCGCGGGCAGCACGAGCGCCGCAGGCCCGTTCGCGCCCACGGAGGGCAGCAGGCCCAGCCCGAACGCGAAGACCTGCACCAGCATCAGGCCGACCCAGAACACCGGCAGCGACACCGCGAGCGAGGGCAGCGCCATCAGCAGCTGCCGCAGCCACAGCACGCGCGTGTAGGTGGCGACGAGCGCCACCGTGCCGCCGAAGACCACCGCGACCGCCAACCCGGCGGCCGAGATCTGCAGTGTGGGCGGCAGGGCCTCGAGGATCGCGCCGCGCACGTCCTGGCCGCTCTGGATCGACGTGCCGAAGTCGCCGGTGAGCGCGGCGAGCAGGCGTTGCCCGTACTGCACGAGCACCGGCTGGTCCAGCCCGTAGCGGGCGCGCAGCGCGGCCAGCTGCTCCGGGGGCAGCGGCTCGCCGTCCAGTCCGCCGCTCGCCATCGTGGCCACCGGGTCGCCGGGCAGCAGGTAGAGCACCACGAACGACACCGTGAACGCGGCCCAGAGCACGCCGACCGCGGCGAGCAGCCGGCGGGCCAGGTACCGACCGGTCACGGTTGGACCTTCCAGGCGTCGTGCAGCTGGATGCGCGAGCTCGCGTCGAACAGCACGCCCTGCACGTCGGCGGCGACGCCCAGCACCGTGGTCAGCTCCACGACCGGCACGGTGTGGTGCCCCTCCAGGAGCACCTGCTGCACCTGCACGACGGTGGCCGCGCGGGCGGCCGGGTCGGGCTGCGCCGCCTGCTCCGCGAGGAGGGTGTCGAGCGGCCCGGGCGAGAGCCGGTAGTAGTTGTTGCCCGCCGTCGAGAACTGGCTGCGCAGGATGTCGGGGTCGGCGCGGGTGAGGTTGCCCCAGCTGGCGACGAAGTCCCCGGACTGCTGCGTCGGCTGGCTCTCCGAGATCGGCTTCTCCCGCAGCTGCAGGTCGATGCCGACCCGGCGCACCTGCTGCTGGAGCAGTTCCACCGTGGCCCGGTTGGCGGGCGAGTTGGAGTACCAGGTGAGCTCCAGCGTCAGCGGCGTGCCGCCCCGCGCCCGGATCCCGTCCGGGCCCGGTAGCCAGCCCGCGGCGTCGAGCACCGCACCCGCCCGCGCCGGGTCGAACGCCAGGAGCGCGGACTGGTCGGCGTAACCGGGCGTCGTCGACGCGAGCGCGCTGGTGGCCGCCTTCGTCTGCGAGCTGTAGACGGTGGCCACGACCTCGGCGCGGTCGATCGCGAGCGACACCGCCTCCCGCACCGCCGGGTCCCCGCCCAGCGGCGTGGCCTGGTTGAACGAGATCCCGAACGGGATGCCCGGGTTCGCCCGGCCGAGCAGCTGCACCCCGGCCGCGGAGAGCAGGGCCTCGTCCTGCTGCGCGATGTTGCCGATGGCGTCCACCTCGCCGGACTGGAGGCTCCCCACCCGCACCCCGGACTCGGGCACGATCTGGAACTCGACCCGGTCCAGCCGGGCCTCACCCGGGGAATCCCACAGCGACGAGCCCCACGCGTAACCCGTCCGTTTGGTGAGGACGATCGACTCGTCACGGGTGTAGGACTCGATCACGAACGGGCCGGAACCGATCACCGAGGCGCAGCGCTCGTCGTCGCCCGTCGCCACCGTGGCCGGGGAGAGGATGCCCAGGCTGTGGGTCGACGTGCCCTGCAGGAACTGCACGTTCGGCTTCTCGAAGGTCACCGTGAACCGGCTCGGGCTCTCCACCGTCGTGCCCACGTAGCCCGCCAGGTAGCCCTTCGGGAGCGAGCCGCGCGGGCCGAGGTCCGCGACCGCGTCGAAGTTCGCCTTCACCGCCTCGGCGTCCAGCGGCGTGCCGTCGCTGAACGTCACGCCCTCGCGCAGCGTGAACGTGTACGCGGTGGCGTCGGCGTTGCTCTCCCAGCTCGTGGCGAGCCACGGCCGCAGCTCACCGCTGGCCGGGTCCTGGTCGGTGAGCGAGTCCACCACCTGGCGCAGCGAGAAGATCGTGTCGTTGCTGCCGACCTGCTGCGGGTCGACGCAGCCCTGGTCGCTGCTCACGGCGAAGCGCAAGGTGCCGCCCGGTTGCGGGGTGCCCGGGTCGGCGGTGCTCGCGGCGGGCGTCGAGCCGCACGCACCGAGCAGGAGGGCCACTGCGGTCAGCCGCAGCGCGAGAGGTCGGGACATGACGTGTTCCTTCATCCAGGAAATGCGCGCAGGAATGGGCACCACCGCTTCGGACACGGCGATGCGCGGGTGGATGGGGTCGGGTCGTCAGCCCCGACAGAGCGCCGCGCAGGTGCGGCACAGATCGACGTGGTGGCGCCATGCGTGCCACGTCGTCAACAGCTCGATCCGTTCCGCACCCGGCACGGCGACCTCCATCGCTCCCGGCGGTAGCACCCGCTCCCACTCGCGCGGGGGGTTGCTGCGGCGTCGTCGATCCGGGTCTCTCGGCCGCTCTGGATGGCGTCTTGTTTGCACATCGAACTTACGTAGCGATCGCATCGTTTTTCAAGCGGTGTGTCGAGCACCATTGCCCGGGATGAATGACCGGACAGATCGAATGGCAAATGTCCGTTCGTTGACACGGTGCGGGGCCGCCGACCTACCGTGGTGATCCGCTTCACGGGAGAGCTGGAGGCCGCCGTGCCCTGTCCACCGAGCCTGCTGGACCCGACGCCCACCGAGACCCCGTCCCTCACCGCCGACGTCGCCGTCGTCGGAGCGGGCCCCGCCGGGGCCGCCACCGCGTGGCACCTGGCCCGCCGCGGCCTCCACGTCCTGCTGCTGGAGCGGCGAGCCGCCGGCACGGTCTGGCGCGCCGCGGGCTCGGCCCCGTGGACCGACGCCGGCATCCCGGCCCGGGTCGCGGCAGAGGCCACCGGGCTCTGGCGGCAGGTCGAGCAGGCCACCGGGGCGCAACTGCTGCACGTCGTCTCGGGGGTCCGGCAGGTACGCGCCGATCAGGCCACGGCAGCCCTCACGGCCGCCGCCACGGCGTGGGGCGCCCGGCTGCGCCACTGCGACGAGGTCGTCGCGATCGACGCCGCCGGTCGCGGGGCGCTCGTGCGCACCCGCTCCGCCACCGTGCGCGCCGACCGGGTGGTGCTCGCAGGCGCCGGCCCGCTCCCCACCGATCCGGGCGCGCCGGTCGCCTCCGTGCCCGGCCGGGGTTCCTTCGCGATCCCGGCGATCACCCGCTGACGGGTCACCTCCACAACACCCGGCCTCCTCGATACGCTCGCATGATCGATCGGCGACCGTGACCCGGGGGGGAAAGCGTGACAGAGGACCAGATCGAGATCGGCGGCATCCCGACCGACATCCCGACTTCCGCCCGCGCCTACGGCTGGCTGCTCGGCGGCAAGGAGAACTTCACCGTCGACCAGCAGTTCATGAAGGCCACTCTCGAGGTCTTCCCCACCTGTCTCGACATCGCCCGCGAGAACCGGCGATTCCTCTACCGGGCCGTCCGCCACCTCACCGAAGAGGTGGGGATCCGGCAGTTCCTCGACATGGGCTGCGGACTGCCCACGGACAACAACGTGCACCAGGTGGCCGGGCAGTTCACCGATGACGCGCGCGTCGTGTACGTCGACATCGACCCGATCGTCCTCGCCCACGCACGCGCATTGCTGGCCTGCGACGACTCCACGGTGGTCGTCCGCGCCGACATGCGCGACCACGACGCGATCCTCGCGAACCCGGACGTGAACCGGCTGATCGACTTCAGCGAGCCGGTCGCGGTGTTGTTCCTCTCCGTCGGCCACCACATCCTCGACGAGTTCGACCCGCACGCCGTCCTGCACGGGGTGATCGACCGCGCCGTCCCGGGCAGCTACCTGGCCTTCTCCCAGGTGGTCTGCGACGACCCCGAACGCGGCGCCCGGTTCGAGCAGTCGATCAACGAGTACGGCATCCCCTGGCGCAACCGCTCCACCGCCCAGGTCGACGAGCTGCTCTCCGGGCTGGAACCGGTCGAGCCGGGGCTGGTGAACCTCAGCGACTGGCGCCCCACCGCCGACCAGCCCGCGCTCGCCCCGGTGCCCGCCGACATCGCGCGGTACGAGGGCGCCTCCCGCTCCGACCCGTCGATCTACGAGTACGGCGGGGTGCTCCGCAAGAGCTGACCCCGCGTCCGGTACGGCGGCGGAAGATCCGCTTGACCGACCGCGGCCCCGCACGTACCGTCCCCCTCAGGTCAAGAGCGCCAGCGTCAAGCCCCGGCTCGCTGGCCGGCAACCCTCCTCCGCGGTGGGGTGCTCCGGGTGACGACCAGGCCGCCGTGCACCCACGGCCGGCAAGCGCGGACCCGACGTTCGTCCGGGTCCCATGGAGGGTCCGGAGGACCTCGATGACCGCTGTGCTGTCCGCCCGTCCCGGCGTCTGCGCCCCGGCGTCCGTCACGGGCGCCGACCTGCGCGTCCCGCTCGTCACCGGCGAGCACGTGCGCTACGCCAACCTCGACCTCGCCGCCAGCGCGCCCGCGCTCACCGCGGTGGCCGACCACGTCGCCGACCTGCTCCCCTACTACGCGAGCGTGCACCGCGGCGCCGGCTACGCCTCGCAGGTCTGCACCGGCGTGCTGGAGCAGGCCCGCGAGACGGTGGGCCGGTTCGTCGGAGCCCGCGCCGACGACGTCGTCGTGTTCACCCGCAACACCACCGACGCCCTGAACCTCCTCGCCGGGTGCGTGCCCGGCCCGGTGCTGCGGCTCGACGTCGAGCACCACGCCAACCTGCTGGCCTGGCGCAGCGGCCGGGTGCTGCGCGCGGCCGGCACGATCGAGCGCACGCTCGCCGACCTGCGCCACGCCCTGCGCACCGACCGGCCCGCGCTGCTCGCCGTCACCGGGGCGTCCAACGTCACGGGCGAGCTGCTGCCCCTCGCCGAGATCACCGCGCTCGCCCACGCCGCAGGCGCGCGCGTGGTGGTCGACGCCGCCCAGCTCGCGCCGCACCGCCCCGTCGACATCGGGGCCACCGGCATCGACTACGTCGCGCTCTCCGGGCACAAGCTCTACGCCCCCTACGGGGTCGGCGTGCTCGTCGGGCGCCGCGACTGGCTCGACGTCGCCGCCCCGTACCTGGCGGGCGGCGGCGCGGTGAACGCCGTGAGCGGCCCTGACGAGCACGGCGCCGCCGAGGTCTCGTGGGCTCCCGCACCGCACCGGCACGAGGCGGGCACCCCGAACGTGTTGGGCGCCGCCGCGCTCGCCGAGGCCTGCCGGGTGCTGCCCGGCGCGCTGTCCCCGGACCACGAAGCCACGCTGCTGCACCACCTCGAGACCGGCCTCCGCTCGATCCCCGGTGTGCGGACCCTGCGGATCTGGAGCGACAGCACCGACCGCGTCGCCGTCACCACGTTCGTGGTGGACGGCCGGCCGGCCGGGCTCGTGGCCGCCTACCTGTCGGCCGAGCACGGCATCGGCGTGCGGGACGGGAAGTTCTGCGCCCACCCGCTGCTCGCGCGCGTCGCAGGCAGCGCCGACGGCGGCGCGGTGCGCGCCAGCCTCGGCCTCGGCACCTCGCTGGACGACGTGCACCGGCTCGTCGACGCCGTCGACCGGCTCGTGATCGACGGGCCCGGGTGGGACTACGCCGTGGTCGACGGCCGGTGGAGCCCGGTGCCCGACCCGCGCGACGCCGACCCCCTGGGCATCGGCACCCCCACCGGCCCCGCCCGCCCGGGCTGCGGCCACTGACGACCCACCCGTGAGTGGATACGGGTGCTGGAGCACTCGTATCCACTCACGACAGGGGGCGGACAATGGACGGCGATGCCGCCCGACCCTGACCGCTACACCGCCGACTGCTCCCGCTGCGCAGGCCTGTGCTGCGTCGCCCTCGCGTTCTCGGCGTCGTCCGACTTCGCCGCCGACAAGGCCGCCGGCACGCCGTGCCACCACCTGCGCACCGACTTCCGCTGCGGCATCCACACGCGCCTGCGCGACGAGGGCTACCCCGGCTGCACGGTCTACGACTGCTTCGGCGCCGGGCAGCAGGTCGTGCAGGTGACGTTCGGCGGGCGCGACTGGCGCACCCACCCCGAGCAGGCCGACGCGATGTTCGCCGTGTTCCCGGTGGTCCGCGTGCTCCACGAGCTGCTGCGCCACCTCACGGAGGTCCGGTCGCTCCCCGCGGCGGCCCCGTTCTCCGCCGAGATCGACGCGGCCGTCGCCGACACCGACCGTCTCGCCGCGGGCACCCCCGACGAGCTCGCGGCACTCGACGTGGAGGCGCACCGGCGGTCGGTCGCCGACCTGCTGGGCCGGGTCAGCGACCACGCCCGCGCGGAGCGGCCCGGCCCGGACCACCGCGGGGCGCAGCTGCTGGGCGCCCGGATGCGCGGCGCCGACCTGCGCCGCGCGACGTTCCGGGGCGCGCTGCTCGTCGGGGCCGACCTGCGCTCCGCCGACCTGCGCGGGGCCGACCTGCTCGGCGCGGACCTGCGTGGCGCCGACCTCGCGGGCGCCGACCTGCGCGACACGCTCTTCCTCACCGCCGCGCAGGTCATCGCGGCCCGCGGGGACACCGCCACCCGGCTACCCCGCGCACTCGCCCGTCCCGCCCACTGGGCCGCGGCACCGTCAGCTCCCGGCCGGCGCTCGTCGCGCCGCCGCCCCGCCCGCCGGTAGGCCGGCCGGACCGCCGAGATCCGGCCAGTGCGCGGCTGCGGGTTCCACCGACCGGCGGGCGCTACTAGCGTCCCGACCGTGAAGGTGCTCATCGTCGGGGCCGGGGTCGGCGGGCTGGCCACCGCGTTGTTCCTGCACGAGGCCGGGATCGAGTGCGAGATCTACGAGCGCAGCCCGGCCATCCGCGAGCTCGGTGTCGGGATCAACGCGCTGCCGCTGGCCGTGGCGCCGCTGGCCGGGCTGGGCCTGCTCGACGCCCTGGACGAGGTGGCGGTGCGCACCAAGGAGCTGTTCTACAGCCACCGCCTCGGACAGGTGATCATGCACCGGCCGTGCGGCCTCGACGCGGGCTTCGACGTGCCGCAGCTGTCGGTGCACCGCGGCCGGCTGCAGGGCGTGCTGCTGCGCGCGGTCCGGGACCGGCTCGGCCCGCACGCCGTGCGCACCGGGCACCGGTTCGCCGGGTTCGAGCAGGACGCCGGCGGCGTCCGCGCCACGTTCACCGACCCGGCGGGCGAGCCCCTCGGCGAACGGCCGGGTGGCGTGCTGCTGGGCGCCGACGGCATCCACTCCACGGTGCGCGCCGGCTTCTACCCCGACGAGGGCCCACCCCGCTGGAACGGCGTGCTGATGTGGCGCGGCGCCACCGACTGGCCGCCGTTCCTCACGGGCCAGTCCATGATCGTGGCCGGGGGCAACGCCGCCAAGCTCGTCCTGTACCCGATCGGCCGGGGCAGCTCGCCCGGCACCGTGCTCACCAACTGGGCGGTCTGCATCCGCACCGGAGAGCCCGGCGACCCGCCTCCCCGCCGCGAGGACTGGTCGCGCCCGGGCGACCGCGCCGAGCTCGCACCGCACCTCGAGCGCTTCCACACCCCGCACCTCGACCTGCCCGGCCTGGTGGCCGCCACCCCCGAGTTCTACGAGTACCCGATGTGCGACCGCGACCCCCTGCCCCGGTGGAGCCACGGCCGCGTCACCCTGCTCGGCGACGCCGCCCACCCGATGTACCCCATGGGCTCCAACGGCGCGGGCCAGGCGGTGCTCGACGCCGTCGCCCTCACCCGCCACCTGACCTCCGGCGCCGCCCCGGAGGCCGCGCTCGCCGCCTACCAGGACGAACGCCTGCCGCCCACGCGCGAGATCGTGCTGCGCAACCGAGTCGGCGGGCCGGAGATGGTGATCGACGAGGTCGAGCGCCGCGCCCCGGACGGCTTCGACCGCCTCGACGACGTCATCGACCCGGCCGAGCTGGAAGCGATCGTCAAGAGCTACGCCGCGGCGTCCGTGGCCACCCCCACCCGCTAGCTCTCACACCACCTCGGGCGCTCACACACCGACTGCAACCGGTGTGCCGGCGGTCCGGCCGCGCTCCCGGGGCGCCACACACCACCTCACGTGCTCACACACCGGTTGCAACTGATATGCCAGCACCACTACCGATGTGCGAGCTGATCAGCGGCCGCCCGAGGCACCCTCACAC
Organism: Pseudonocardia zijingensis; assembly: GCF_042657305.1. NCBI lineage: Bacteria > Bacillati > Actinomycetota > Actinomycetes > Pseudonocardiales > Pseudonocardiaceae > Pseudonocardia > Pseudonocardia zijingensis. Next base: position 53,476 of record NZ_JBHSKO010000035.1, read on the forward strand.
ACCACCACTGGTCCTCACACACCGGTTGCAACTGATGTGCCAGCACCACAACCGATGTGCGAGCCCTCGGCCGCCTCGGGGACGCCGCCACTGAAGGCCGGCCGTCCACCCCGCTCACACACAAACCTGGCACTCACACACCGACTGCAACCGATGTGCCAGCACCACGACCGGTGTGACGAGCACCCCGGTCGTGGGTGCCGACCCGCCCCCATAACGCCGGCCGGCATCCGAGCGACGAGGAGTAGCGACGCCGACACCGACCGCGCCGAGAAGTACCGCGTCGTCCGTCGGTCATGGCCGGTGCAGCAGTTCACCGAGACGGGGACGGGTCATCGTGGACACCACCTCACGCACCACCACCGGTCGGCCGGTAGCGACGGGGGTTCAGCGTCCGGCGGTGGTGCGCGGCCTCAGCACCGCCCTTCGTTGGCTCCGGCACAATCCCAGTTTGGCCTTCGAGTTCCTCACGGCCGCCTTGGGAGTTGCCGCTTTCGTCGCCTCCGTCTTCGTGACGATCCCGCAGGCGACGATGGTCGCGGTAACCGTCGCACTCCTCGCCTTCCTGTCGGTCTCGGCACTGCTGCAGAGGGTGACGACCCTGGAGAAAGTCGACCGCCACGTCACCTCGGTGCACGACTTCATACGCAGCGGGGGTCTCGTGCGCGCGGTGGAGTCAGGCGCCCGCGATGCGCTGGATTCCGTGAAGTCCCTGCACGAAGCGGGGATCGAACTGGTCTACGAGGATCTTCGTGCCATCGACCTCAGGAACAACCTCGCCTCGGCGGAACGCTCGATACGAATCTTGTCCAACTGGGTCGGCGTACTCCCGGAGATCGGCGAGATGCTGGCCCGCAAAGCGAAGGACGGATGCTCGGTCCAGGTCCTGCTGCTGCAGCACACGGCCAGTTATGCGCAGCTTCGCAGCATCGAGCTCGGATTGCCCGCCGACGAGGTTTCGCGACAGATCGAAGGAGACCTCCGCCGCTTCAACTCGATCATCTCGGCCAGCGGGACGACCGGGACGAGGTGCCCTCTGAAGGTCCGCGCATTCGATGCACGACCGCCGATCTGCATGTTCGCCTACGACGACATCCGGCTCATCGGGATGTTCTGGCCCGAACTCGACGCGATGAACGGTCCGTTCATCCAGATACGGGGCGAGCGAGCATCCGACCTGCTCCCACCGCTCGTGGCCATGGCAGACAAGCAGTTCGAGTACCTCTGGGGTTCTCCCGCTACCAGGTTCGTGCGCCTCCTGAACGGAGAACCCCATTACGTGATCGAGGAAGACCTGGCATGGCGGCAGTGCAAGGCGCTCGAAGCGTTCATCACCGATGTCCGCGCAGCCGATGCCGCGAACCCACCGCGAAGCCAAGCTCTCGACGACTTGCGTCGCCACCACCCGGACATCGTCAGCATCGTCGTCGCAGCGGGGCACGAGGCGATCGACATCGGGAGCATGGACCACTTCGACGCGGTCGCCAGATGGCTCGATCGGGAACGCCACGTCGGCGCCGTCGAAGCGTTGTCCTTGGAGGCGTTGAACCGTGGGCACGCAGACCCGTTGAGGCGCTACCTCGCGATCCTGGAGAACGCTGACCGCATCCTCGATGCCGAACCCGTCCTCTGGAGGTTCGCCGAGAAGGGCGACCGGGTCGCCCGCAGCTGGCTGGTCAAGGTCCTCGAATCGACGGAACGCGGCAAGGACGCAGAGGAGCGCCTGCTCGACTGGGCGATGCGCGGAGACATCAACTCGCGCCACGAGATCGTGCAGCGGATGTTGCGGAGCAACCGTGGCGCGACGGCGGAGAAGATGCTGCGCGACATCGCCGACACGGACAAGCTCGCACAGGAGCGTCTGATCGATCTGCTGCGTGGCAGCGGCCGAGGCGGCGAGGCGGACGTGCTCCGCGACGAGTGGCAACAGCGCAGACGCGCCCGGCGGGACAGGTTCCCGCACGAGGAGTGACTCGCTGGCCTCCTCGAGGCATATCCAGCGACCCCTCACACACACCACGCACTCACACACCGACATCGGTGCCGCCACACCGACGGCAACCGGTGTGGCGACACGGAGGTCGATGTGCGCGCCCTCGGATCAGTCCTGTCCGCCCGACAGGTCCATCCACACGACCTCCCAGTGGTGGCCGTCCGGGTCGATGAACGAACGGCCGTACATGAAGCCGTGGTCCTGCGGGTCCGTTGCCTTCCCGCCGCCGTTCGCCAGCGCGGCGTCGGCGACCCGGTCGACCTCGTCCCGCGACTCGACGCCGAGGGCGAGGATGACCTCGGTGCTGCTGCCGTCCGACGTGGGCCGGGTGGCGAACTCCGCGAAGCGGGCCTTCGACAGCAGCATCGCGTTGATGCCGGGCCCGATCTCCAGCGCGAGGGCGTGGTCGTCGCTGAAGTCGGCGTTGTACGAGTAGCCGAGCGCGGTCCAGAACGCCTTGGTGGTCTTCTGGTCGTCGATCGGCAGGTTCAGGAAGATCTGGGTGGTGGCCACGATGGCTCCTCGGGTCTCGTCGGTCCGGTGGTGCAACGGGACCGAGTCTCGCGCCGGCCCCGCCTGCACGGGCAGATGTCGATGTCGTCGGCCGGGGATGACGTTCATCATCGGCCGCCGCAGACATCTGCTTCTGCCGCGCCGGCCGTGCGGCGGAAGACGATGGGGTCATGACGCGCGCGTGGCGACAGGTCCTGTGCCTCGCCGCGGGGGCGGTGGTGGTGCGGTGCGCGGTCTCGACGGCGCGGGCCCGGCGGGAGGTCGTGGCGGTCCGGGCCGAGCTGGTGGCGGTGGCGGCCGACCGCGAGCGGCTGCGGGCAACGGGTGACGTGCTCGGGCAGACGCTCTCCGCGGTGTCGCTGAAGGGCGATCTCGCGGTGCGGCTGCTCGGACACGATCCCGTGGCCGCGCGCGAGGAGGTCGCAGGCCTCGCCGACATGGCGCGGCGGGCGCTGCGCGAGGTCCGCACCCGGACGGCCGGGGAGCTCGTCGCCTCGCTGAGCCCGGCGCGGATACGGCGCGGCGGCGGGCCCCCGCCGCCGCGGGGATGACAGTGTGGGGCGCGCTCGTGAGCACCCCGGGGGGAGGCCATGTGATCAGGGTCCTGATCGCCGAGGACATGCACATGATCCGCGGCGCGCTGGTGGCACTGCTCTCGCTGGAGGAGGACATGGAGGTCGTCGCCGAGCTCGACCGCGGCGACGCGGTCGTCGAGACCGCCCTGCGGGTACGCCCGGACGTGGCCGTGCTCGACATCGACATGCCCGGTCTCGACGGGCTGAGCGTGGCCGCGCAGCTGCACGAGACGCTCCCCGACTGCCGCGCGCTCGTGCTGACCGGGCTGAGCCAGCCCGGCAACCTGCTGCGGGCGCTGAAGGTCCACGTCCGCGGCTTCATCGTGAAAGACGCACCGGCCGGGACGCTCGCGGCCGGGGTCCGGCGGGTGGCGGCCGGGGAACGGGTGATCGATCCCGAGCTCGTGGCCGTCGCGCTGGAGACCGGGAGCTCGCCCCTCACCGCGCGGGAGGGCGACGTGCTGCGCGCCGCCGACAGCGGCCTGCCGACCGAGGAGATCGCCCGCACCCTGGCCCTGTCGCCCGCGACGGTGCGCAACTACCTGTCCAACGCGATCAGCAAGGTCGGCGGCCGCAACCGCATCGACACGATCCGCATCGCCAAGGACGCGGGTTGGATCTAGTGTCCGGCGCAGCCGTCCTGCCCGCCGACGAGGAGCGGGGCGCCTCCCGGCAGCTCCTGCGCCTCGCGGAGATCAGCGTGGTCGCCTTCGTGGTGTCCATCCTCGTCCTCAAGCCGCTGGTCTTCTTCTGGTGGCCGGATCCGGCCCTGCTCGTGCCGGGGCTCGTGACGCTGGCCCTCGTGATCCCGCTGCTCCTGCTGATCGTCGGGCCGACGATGCGTGGCCGCCCGCCGGCGGCGCCACGCGCGACGCTCGCCGCGATGGTCGTCGTGGCCATCGCCGGGACGGCCTGGACCGGCCCCGAGTGGTCGGTGGCCTACGGGGCGCTGGGACTGGCCGTGCTTCTCGTCCTGCCCGCGCCGTGGTCGTGGGTCGCCTTCGGACTGGTCGTGCTGTCGGCCGTGCCGCTGTCGTGGGCCTACGGCGCCGTCACCTCCTCCGACCAGGTCAACATCCCGATCGAGATCGGCCGGGCGCTCGCGCCGTACACGATGATCCGCCTGATCGGGCTGCTCCGGCGACTCGACGCGGCGCGCGCGGAGCTGGCGGTGCGGGCCGTCGAGCAGGAGCGGCTGCGGGTCGACGACGCGCTGCGGCGCACCGTCGGCGCCGGGCTCGGCGAGATCGCGGCGGCCGGGGCCGAGGCGGCGGCGGACCATCGGGACGCGGATCTGACCGGGAGCCGCCTGCGCGCGCTGGTCACCCGTTCCCGCAGCACGCTCGCCGAGGCCCGCCGCACGATCAGCGGGCTCCAGCGGGGGTCGCTGCGCTCCGAGCTCGACACAATGGCGTCGCTGCTGCGCGCGGCGGGGATCGACGCCACCGTCGACCGGCCGCCCGACGGGCTGCCGGAGGACGCCGACGAGCAGGTGCGCGCCGCCCTGCGGTCGGCGACGGCGCAGCTCCTGCGCGACGACGTCCGCACCTGCGTCGTGACGATCCGCGACGACGACGGACGCGTGGTGCTGGACGTCACCGCGGACGGCGTCAGGCTGATCAGCGAGGTGCGCCGGTCGTGACCACCACCCGCGCCACGACCGCTGCAGGGGAATGGTCGGTCACCACGGCGCGCCGCATGATGCTGGTGCTCACCGTGGTCCTCCTGCTCCCGTCCACGGCGTACTCGATCCTCGGCTACAGCCGCAGCCTCGGCGGGCTCACCCACCCCGCGGTGGTCCTGCCGCTCGTCGCGTTGATCGGTGCCCTCCACGTCCGCCACGCGCTCGCGGCCGGCGGTGGCAGGCGGCCCGCCGGATGGCCGCTGACGTTCGCCGTGTTGGTGCTGGCCGCGTGCGTGCCGCTGACCTGGCTGGGGCCGAACTGGGCGAGCCTGCAGTCGTTCGTGATCGCGTCGGCGCTGATGCTCCTGCGCGGGCGGGTCGCGCTCGCCGCCGCCGGGGTCCCGGTCGTCGCGACCTACGTCGGGATCCTGTTCGGCGAGACGCTGGTGCACTGGAAGATCGTGCTCCCGATCGCCTGGGCGCTCGGGTTGGTCTTCGGCGGGCTGTCCCTGTACGGGTCGGCGCGCGCGGTCCGCATCGCGGAGCAGTTGGAGGCGGCGCGGGCGGAGTTGGCAGCGGCCGCGGTGGGCCGGGAACGGCTGCGGCTGTCGCGCGACCTGCACGACGTGCTCGGCCAGAGCCTGTCCGCGGTGTCGTTGAAGGGCGATCTCGCACTGGCGCTGCTGCGCCGCGACCCCGCCGCAGCGCGCGCGGAGATCGTGAGCCTGACCGCGGTGGCCGACGACGCCCGGCAGGCGATGCAGGCCGTCACCCGGGCCGAGCACACGGTCTCCTTCGCCGCGGAACTCGCCACCGCCGTGGCCCTCCTGCGCGATGCGGGCATCAGCACCACGACGGGGGTCGACCGGGCGGAACTTGCTCCCGCGGTCGACCGGCTGCTGGCCTGGGCGGTCCGGGAGGGCGCGACCAACGTGCTGCGCCACAGCCGGGCACGGACGTGCTCGATCGACTGCCGCGGCGACGGCCCGACCGTCCGGCTGACGATCACCAACGACGGCGCCGGGGAACCGGGCGCCACCGGGACCGGGCTCGCCGGACTGGCGAGCCGGGCGCGCGAGCTCGGCGGCACCACCTCGGGCTCGCACACCGGCGACACCTTCCGGCTCGTCCTGGAGGCGCCGGCGGCGCCGGGGGACGGACGGGCCCGGTGAACTCCGCGTCTCAGTTGGCCCGCAGCCGCGGGACGACCTCCTTGACGAAGAGGTCCAGCTGCCGGCGCCAGTCCCAGGAGGTGATGCGGAGGGTGACCTCGGTGGCGCCGTCGGCGTAGAGCTGTTCGATGTCGGCGGCGGCCTGCTCGGGGGTGCCGGTTGCGGTCCAGTGGCGGGTGGCCTCGCGGTCGAAGACGGGGCCGTAGTACTCGCCGAGGAAGCGGTAGCTCTCCTCGTAGGCGGCCTCGCGGTCGGGGTCGAGGTTGAGGTTGTGGTAGGCGGAGACGGGGAACGTGTCGGGGTCGCGCCCCTCCTCCACCAGGTATTCCTTGATGGCCGGGAGGTTGACGGTGAGGTGCTCGGGGCTCTTGCGGGTGGTCATCCAGCCGTCGGAGATCCGGGCGACGCGGCGCAGGGCGCGGGTGGCGAGGGGCTGCGGGGCCGGGTTGGACGCGATGTAGATCGGCGGGGGCGTCTGCACCGGCTTGGGCAGGACGGTGACGTTCTCGAAGGAGGTGTAGCGGCCCTCGTAGGTGACGTCCTCCTGGGTCCAGAGGCGCCGCACGATGTCGGTGTTCTCCTCCATCCGGGCGGCGCGGGAGCGGTCGGTGACGCCGTAGGGCGCGCCCTCCCGTTCGGAGGCGTCCTTGGGCTTGACGATGCCGGTGCACACCGCGAGCAGCATCCGGCCGCGGGAGAGCTGGTCGAGGGTGGCCCACTGGTCGGCGAAGAGGATCGGGTCGCGCACCGGGAAGCTCGCCATGCAGCCGACGGCGAGCGTGACGTTGCGGGTGGCGGCGGCGAGCGAACCGAACAGCGCGATCGCCTCGGGGCGGGGCTTGGCGAGCAGGCTGTCGCCGATCCAGAGCGAGTCGAACAGGCCGGTCTCGTCGGCCCACTGCCCGGTCTCGACGAGCTCGGAGAGGCTGAGCACGTCGAAGAACGTGCCCCGCTGCGGAAGGGTCAGCCCGATCTTCCGGGTCATGGGTTTTCCTCCTGGTCAGCTGATCGTGACGGGGCCGCGCGGGGTGTCGAGCACCGCTTCGAGCGCGGCCGGGCCGGGCGTGACGTCGAGCGCGACGCCCAGGGCGGCGAGCGCGTTCCGCACGGCGGGCGGGTCGGGGTGGCGGCCGGCGAGGGACAGCAACCGCACCTGGGGCAGGCCGCCTTCGGTGGGGTGGCGGGCGTCCTTCCAGTCGATGAGCGCGGGGGCGAGCCCGCCGAAGCGGTCGCCGCGGTTGGGGGTGAGCCGCCACTGCAGGAGGTCGCCGTCGGGGGTGCGGCGCGACAGCGGTGCGATGTCGCCCGGGTCGTAGCCCCGTTCACGCGCCTGCCGGACGGTGGCGTCCAGGTCGGCGGGCCGCACCACCCAGGCGGCGAGGCGAGGCGCGGTGAGCCGGTCGATCCCGAAGACGTCCGGCAGGGGGCGCGCGGTGGGGTCGTCGGGGCCGATCAGCTCCAGGTAGGCGGCGCCGCCGAGGCCGACGAGGTGGTTGCGCGTGCCGCGGCCGACGTGGACGCCGCCGAGCACGGGTGCGACGCCGGTGCGCTCGGTGAACTCGGCGACGAGCGCGTCGACGTCGGGTGCCGCGTAGACGAGGTGGTCCATCCGGGGTTCGATCTCCTGGGGTTCGGTCACGGCGTCACCGGCTCCCCCCACCGGCGGACGACCCCCAGGTCGAGGTCGAACAGGTCGAGCACGCGCCCGACGGTGTGGTCCACCATCTCCTCCAGGCTCGTGGGGCGGGCGTAGAACGCGGGCACCGGCGGGGCGATGATCGCGCCCAGCTCGGTGAGCTCGGCCATCGTCCGCAGGTGGTTGCGGTGCAGCGGGGTCTCCCGGACCATCAGCACGAGCCTGCGGCGCTCCTTCAGCACCACGTCGGCGGCGCGGGCGAGCAGGCTGCTGGTCACGCCGGACGCGATCTCGGACATCGACTTCACCGAGCACGGCGCCACCACCATCCCCAGCGTCCGGAACGAGCCGCTGGAGATCGCGGCGCCGAGGTCGGTGTTGGAGTAGCTGACGTCGGCGAGCGCGGTGAGGTCGGCCAGGGACATGTCGGTCTCGTAGGCGAGCGTCATCCGCGCCGACTTCGTGACCACCAGGTGGGTCTGCACGGGCGTGGGCTGCAGCAGTTGCAGCAGGCGCACGCCGTAGGTGATCCCGGACGCGCCGGAGATCCCGACGACCAGCCGCGGCGCGGTCACCGCTGCCGCTGCCAGTCGGGGGGCGCGGGCGCGGTGAGCGCCTCGATGTCGAGCTCCCGCTCGCCGGGCACCGCGATCCGCGTGAACTTCATGGGTGGCGCACCGGGCGGCACGGTGGCGTCCAGCCCCATCTTGGCGCTCATCCCGTCGGCCGCGGACGGGTCGAGCTTCGAGCCCTGGCCACCGCCGACGACGACGAGGTCGCGGTCGGCCTGGAACCGCGTGGCGACGGCCCACTCCACCTCGGTGGGGTCGTGCACGTCCACGTCGGTGTCGACCACGGTGACGTGCTTGATGTCGTAGTGCGTGCCCAGCGCACCGAGGATCACGTTCTTCGCCTCGCCCGGCGCGGGGTGATCGACCTGCACGTAGAGGTGGTAGCGGCAGGTGCCGCCGCGGGAGAGGTGCACGTCGCGCACGCAGGGGAAGCTGCGGCGCAGCGCGGCGAGGAACGACGCCTCGCGCGGGATGCCGCCGAGCAGCAGGTGTTCCAGCCCGCCGCCGACGATCGTGTGGTAGATCGGCTCCTCGCGGTGGGTGAGCGCGTCGATCTCGATGACGTGCCGCTCGGCGCGCTCGCCGTAGTACTGCGGGAACTCGCCGAACGGCCCCTCGGGCTCGCGCACCGAGGCGAGCAGCCGCCCCTCCAGCACGATCTCGGCGTCGGCGGGGACGCGCACGTCGTTGGTCGCGCAGCGGGTGACGGGCAGCGGCTCGCCCCGCAGCGCACCGGAGATCTCGAGCTCGTCGTGGTCGATGGGCACGATGGCCTGCGAGGCCATCAGCGTGAGGGGGTCCACGCCGATCACGATCGCGATCTCCAGGTCGGCTCCGGCCGACTCCTGCGCCTGGAAGAACGCGAGGGTGTGGCGGGGCAGCAGCAGGGCGCCGAGCCGGTTCGGGCCGCTCACCTGCAGACGGTGGATCGACACGTTCTGCACGCCGGTGTCGGGCCTGCGCGCGATCAGCAGGCCCGCGGTGATGTAGGCGCCGTGGTCGTGCTCGTTGTGGGTGGGGATCGGCAGCATCGTGGTGAGGTCGACGTCCTTGCGCACCACCTGCTGGCAGGGCGCGTCCGTGACCTCGCGGCTCGCCACCGGCTCCAGGCACGCGCTGCGGTAGCGCTCCACCAGCCGGTCCTGCGGCACGCCCACCGCCTCGGCCATCCAGGACCGGTCCGAGAGCAGCCCGGACACGATCGGCACGGGGTGTCCGCCGGGCCGCGGGAAGAGGGTGGCGCTGCGCCCGTCGAGCCGGTTGGCGATGCCCGCCACGCCGAACCGCAGGTCGACACCCGGCTGGGCCACAGCGAGCCGGTCGCCCGAGCGCAGGTGCTCCAGCCAGCCCCGCAGGGTGGCTCCGGGCGGGGTCATCGCGCCTCCACCGGGTCCACCGGGGTGGAGCGGCGCCCGACCAGCTGTGCCACCGTCATGATCACCAGCGGCGTGGCGACGGCGATGTAGGCGTTGTCGACGCCGAACGGGTCGCCCAGGAGGAACCACCCGGTGGTCGTGACGAGCGCCGCGACGATGGACCAGAAGGCGGCCGTGTGGTTGCCGTAGGCGGGCTTGTAGAACATCAGGACGATCAGCACGGCGAGCGCGGCGCGCAGCGACTTGGCAAGGAACGTCACCGCGAGCACGTCCTTGGCGAGCAGCGCGAGCACGATCGGCAGGACGCCCGCCACGAACGTGGCCACACGCAGGAACACGACGTCCTTGCGGTCGTCGCCCTGCTTGTTGAAGTACGGCCGGTAGAAGTCCTTGAGCACCAGCGTCGATGCGCCGATGATCAGGGCCGCGATGCTGCCGAGGATCGCGCCGACGAGACCGCACATGACGAGCCCCGTCAGGAACGGGTTGATGTCCACGGCCAGGGCGGGCAGCGCGTCGATCGACTCGATGTCCGGGTAGAGCACCGCGCTCACCATGCCGGTGACGGCGGCGAGGATGCCGAACGGCACCAGCATCAGCGCCGCGTAGAAACCGGCCCGCTGCGCGCGTTCGGGGTCGCGGACGGTGGTGACCGCCTGCACGACGTACTGGGTCGCGAAGATCGCGCCGATCCCGGCGATCAGCCAGGCGAAGATCTGCGCCCAGCCCACGCCGGCCACCGAGAAGTTCGCGGGCGGCAGCGCGGCGCGCAGGTCGTCGATGCCGCCGACGCGCGACAGCCCGATGCCGGCCAGCACCGCGACCGCGGCCAGCTTCATGATCGCGTGGAGCAGGTTCGTGTAGACCACCGACCGCCAGCCGCCGACGACCACGTAGATCGACGCCAGCACCCCGACGATGATCGTGGCCCAGGTGCGGTCGATGCCCAGCAGCGTGGCGAGGATCGCCCCGCCGCTCGCGTAGATGGCCACGGCCACGATCAGCAGCGCACACGTCATCACCACCGAAGTGGCGGTGCGCACGCGCTCGCCGTAGATGCGCGCCATCGCGCCGGAGATCGTGTTCTCGCCGAGCGCCTTGTACTTCTTCGCCACGAACAGCGAGAACAGGACGAAGCCGATCGCGAGCGCGATGACGTTCCACGCCGCCGAGATGCCGGTGGTGTACGCCTCCTGCGCCGTGCCGAGCGTGGCCGACGTGCCGATGAACTCCGACATCAGCAGGAAGCCGATCAGCGCGGCCGGGAACACCCGGCCACCGCTGGCGAAGCCTTCCGCGGTGCGGGACGACCGGCGCACGACGACGCTGATCCCGGCCAGGACCGCCATGTAGCCCACGACGATCAGCAGGACGAGCCAGACTTCTTGCATCACGTGAAAACCACCCCACCGTCGACGACCAGGGTCTGCCCCGTCATGAATCCCCCGGAACCTGACGTGAGGAACAACACGGCCCCGACCAGGTCGTCGGGCACCATCTCGCGGCCCAGCGCGCGCCCGCCCGCGGCGGCGGCGATGTAGTCCTCGGAGTTGAGGGCGCGGGTGGCCTCGTCGGTGACCAGGCCGGGCGCCACCGCGTTGACCGTGATGCCGTGCGGGCCGAGCTCGCGGGCCGCCGCGCGCGTCAGCCCTTCCACCGCAGCCTTGGAGGCGACGTAGTGGACGAAGCCGGGCACGCCCATGCGGGCCGTGGCCGAGGAGATGTTGACGATCCGGCCGCCGCCGGCCTCCCGCATCGCCGGAACGACCGCCCGGATGCCCTGCCACGTGCCCCGCACGTTGACGCGCAGCACGGTGTCCCAGTCATCCGCGGTGAGCTCGGTGAGCGACCGCTTCGCCCCGAGTCCCTGGTAGATCGCGGCGTTGTTCACCAGCGCGTCCAGGCCGCCGAACCCGTCGCGGGCCGTGGCCACCAGTTCGGCCCAGTGCCCGTCGTCGGTGACGTCGCCCGCCACGAAGCGGACCCGGTCGCCCGCCTTCGCGGCGAGCTCGGCTCCTGCCCCGGCCGCGGCGGGGACGTCGGCAGCGACCACGTTCGCGCCCGCCTCGGCGAAGGCGTGCACGTACCGCTCACCGATGCCACCCGCGGCGCCGGTGACGACGACGGTCTTCCCGCCGAGCTGCATGCTGGGTTCCTCCTCAGGTCGGGGTGGACGCCACCGGGTCGGGCGTCGCGTCGGGGTCGCGCTCGAGCGCGCCACGGGTCTCCGGGGACAGCGCCGCGCCCACGATGAACAGGGCGACGCACGCGGCGAGGAAGATCGCGAGGCGGCTCGGGATGTCGGGGATCGTGGGGCTGGCCAGGCTCACGAAGGTAGTCATGAGGCCGCCGATGGCGAACCCGCCGTTCCACACCACGGCAGTGGCGGTGGCCCGCAGCCGCGTGGGGAACCGCTCGTTGAGGTAGATCGGCACGGCGGCGTAGGAGGCGTTCGCGCTGAACGTCAGCAGCACCCCGAACCCGAGCAGCGCGCCGGTGTCCTGCGGTCCGAACCCGGCCATGACCAGCACGAGCACCGGGAGCAACAGGACGTTGAGGATGCCGGTCGCGAGGAAGACCGGGCGGCGGCCGAACCGCTCCGACAGGTGCCCGGCGATGAGCGCCGCCGGGAGGATCGCGATGCTCGTCCACACCAGGAGCACGCCGCGGGGGCCGGGCTCCAGCCCGTTGATGCTCGCGAAGAACGTGGGCAGGTAGCCGGCGGTGAGGTAGTACTGCGCGCCGCCGCCGATCACGAGCGCGAGGCTGGTGACCAGGACGCGCCGGTGCTGGGGCGCGAAGAGGTCGCGGGCGCGGGCGGGCTCGCCGCGCTCGGCGGCCTTCCAGACCGGCGACTCCTCGGTCACCCGGAACAGCAGCAGGCTCACCAGCGAGGCCACCAGGCCGCTGAAGAACATCACGCGCCAGCCCCAGGCGGCGAACGCGTCGCCGGGGAAGGCAGCGGAGACGGCCACGAAGACCAGCGAGGCGGTGACCGCCCCGATGGCCGCCCCACCACCCGCGACCAGGCCGGACACCAGACCGCGCCAGCGCTGCTCCACGGTCTCGGTGCCGAGGGTGTGGGTGGCGGCGACGACCCCGCCGACGAGGAGCCCCTGCACGAGCCGCAGCGCGATGAAGATGAGCGGGGCGAGCAGGCCGATCGTGTGGAACGTCGGCAGCGCGCCCATCAGCGCGGTCGCGACGCCCACCCCGACCACGGTGACGATCAGGGTCTGCCGCCTGCCGTTCCGGTCGGCGTAGCGGCCGAACACCGCCCCGCCGAGCGGGCGCATCACGAGGCTCACCCCGAACGAGGCGAACGTGGCGGCCAGGGTGAGTGTGGGGCTCGACGTGGGGAAGAACAGCTCGCCCACCGTGGGGGCGACGTAGAGCAGCACGAAGAGGTCGAACAGGTCGAAGCCGAACCCGATCACTGAGGCGCCGCCCGCCGTGATCATCTGACGGCGCGTCGGCGCAGGTGGCGCGGTGTGGCCCACGATGGCTCACCTCCTGGATCTGGTCAGCCGACAGTACGATCCGGACCGTCCGGAAGGTACGTCAGATGCGCAATGGGTGGCATAGCCGGGTCCCGCGACGCCTAACCGGACACCTCTCCGCTACCGTGGACAGCATTAATCGGACAGGTGTCCACTACAGGCAGGGAGCAGCATGCCCATCCACGGCAAGATCGTCGCCGTCACCGGCGCCAGCAGCGGCATCGGGGAGGCGACGGCCCGGCACCTCGCCTCGCTCGGCGCACCCGTCGTCCTCGGCGCCCGCCGCACCGAGCGGCTCGAGAAGCTCGTCGCCGAGATCGAGGCCGCCGGCGGCACCGCGACCGCGGCCCGCGTCGACGTCACCGAACCCGGCGACCTCCAGACGCTCGTCGACCTCGCCGTCGAGCGCTTCGGGCGCCTCGACGTCCTCGTCGGCAACGCCGGGGTCACCCGGATCGGCCCCCTCGCCGAGCTCGACGTCGCAGGCTGGTCGGCGATGGTCGACGTGAACCTCAAGGGGGTGCTGCACGGCATCGCCGCCGCCCTCCCGGTGTTCCGGCGCCAGGGCAGCGGCCACCTCGTCACCGTCGTCTCGACCTCCGGCCTGAAGATCGTGCCCACCCAGGCCGTCTACGCCGGCACCAAGAACGCCGTGCGCACCCTCCTGGAGGCCCTGCGCCAGGAGAGCACCGACGGCACCCTGCGCACCACGTCGATCTCGCCCGGCTACGTCCGCACCGAACTCATCGACCACGCCGTCGACGATCCGGCCGTGCGCGAGGAGGCCCAGCGGGCCATGGCAACCCTCGGGATCGACCCCCTCGCCGTGGCCCGGGCCATCGCGTTCGCGGTCGACCAGCCCGACGACGTGGAGATCGGCGACCTGACGATCAGACCCACCAGTCAGGGCTGAACCTGCTGTACTCGAACATGTGTTCGAGCAAGTCCTCGAGATCGACCGCCCGGAGGGCTGGGTCGCGAGGACGTGCTCGACGCGTTCGACCAGATGGAGCTCGACGAGCTGCTCGGCCCACCCGGCACCGCCGAGCCGGAACCGCGGGTCCGGCTCTCCCCGGACGAATGGCCGTGGGGCAGCGCGGTGCCCGGCGAGGACACGGCGATCGGGCTGGACGCGGCCACCGCCGAGCCCGGCGAGCTGTCGGACGCGGCCCTGCTCGAAGGGATCGTCGGGTTCGAACGCCTCGCGGGATGGGCGCAGGCGCGGCAGGCGCGGCTACTGGCCGAGCTCGCCCGCCGTCGGCCCGGCGACGACCCCACGATGGCCGCCACCGACAAGCCGTGCAGCATCGGGCGGTTCGCCCCCGACGAGGTCGGGCTCGCGCTGCACCTGTCCCGGCTCACGGCCAAGGCCCGGCTGGGCCGGGCGGTGCAGCCGGCCGAGGTCCTGCCGCCCACCCTGCACGCCTGGCAGCAGGGCCTGCTGGACGAGCGGCGGGTCACCGCCATCTGCGACGCCACCCTCCACCTCCCGGCGCAACAGGCACAGGAGGCGCAGCGGCGGGTTCTGGATCGCGCGCCCGAACAGACCCTCGCCCAGCTCGAGGCCGCGCTGAAGCGGGCGGTGCTGCAGGCCGACCCGGAGGGTGCGCACGAACGCCACCGCGCCGCCCGCCGCGACCGCCGGGTGGCGGTCGGCGACGAGCAGGACGGCATGGCGTCGCTGTGGGCGCTCCTGTCCGCCACCGACGCCCGATCGTGCTTCCAGTGGCTCACCCGGCTCGCCCGGGGCTGCGGCCAGGACGATCCCCGCGGCATGGACGCGCGGCGGGCCAACCTGCTGGTCGGCCTGCTCACCGGCACCCTGGTCCAGGAGAGCTCCGGACCCGACGCGGAGGACGACACCGGCGTCGGCACCGCGGGTGGCGGCGGTCCGCGCCTCCCCGCGCCGCAGCCCGTCAACCCCGGCAAGCCGCTGGTCCACGTGCTGATGCCGTTCACCACGCTGCTCGGGCTCGACGAGCAGGCCTGCGAGCTCGCGGGCCACGGCCCGATCCCGGCGGAGCTGGCCCGGGAGATCGCCTCCGACGCCACCCTGAAGCGCCTGGTCTTCGATCCCCTCTCCGGCGCCCTGCTCGACCACGGACGCACCACGTACCGGCCCCCTGCGGCACTGGCCGACTTCGTGCGGGCCCGCGACGTGCGCTGCCGCGGCCCCGTCTGCTGCCGCCGGGTCATCGACTCCGAACTCGACCACGTCATCCCGTACCCGAACGGCCCCACCAGCGAGAAGAACCTGATGGCGGAGTCGGGCACGACCACCACGCCAAGCACTCCCCGGGCCGGCGGGTCCGCACGCGGCCCGGCGGGCGGATCGAGTGGATCACCCCCACCGGACACCGGTACTCCAGCGACCCCTACGACCACCGGCCCGACACCCGGCCGCCGCCGCTACAGGGGCCCGACCCGGCGCGCGAGTCTCGCGTTCGGGGGGCCGAGTTGCGCGTCTCGGAGGACTCCCGCTAGGGAGTGTCTGACGGATCTTGGCTGGGTTGTCGGTCAGGATGGGGTCGTGGCCGAGCGTCGGGTTCTGTCGGATGAGGCGTGGACGTGGCTGGAACCACGGCTGCCGGATCGCACGCCG
>NZ_JBHSKO010000036.1:0-66554 GCF_042657305.1 Pseudonocardia zijingensis
TGAGTGCACAGGCGAGCCCCGCAGCGGCACGTCCGACGGATCGGAACAAGGACACCACGGTCAGCGGAACGCTGGGTCAGAACGACCGCTGCGGGGCTCACCTACATCCTCACTGCGGAACGCGGCCGGCGTCGCCGGCTCCGTCACGGATGCGCGCCGGCCCCCGCGGGGAAATCCTCGGTGCCCAGCACCCGCAGCAGCTCCAGCCGCTCGCGGGCGTCGGCGTCGGCCGGGGTGAGCACGAGCAGCTGCTGGCGCTGGTCCGGGGTCATCAGGGTCTCGCAGTTCATGCACAACCGGCCCACGCGCGGGTGCAGGAACGTCTTGCGGTCGGCGCGCCGCACGGCCACCTCGTGCTCGGCCCAGAGCGCGCGGAATTCGGCGCTCACGGCTTGCAGGCGCTCGACCAGCCCCGTGACATCCGGGTCGCGGGACCGGCGGCCCGCCACCGCCCGCAGGTCGGCCACGAGCTGGCGGGCGTTGTGCTCGTGCTCCTCCGGCGCGCGGCCGGCCCGGGTGGCGGGGTCGGCGAACCAGCGGTACACGGCGTAGCGCGCGTCGCCGGGGTGACGCGTGAGGTCGCCCCCGAGCAGGACCGACGCGCGGTTCTGCGCGAGCGCCTCCCCCAGGTCGGACAGCACGGCGGCCGGGGTGTCGCCGAGCAGGTCGAGCATGCGCAGCAGGCCCGCGCGCGCCAACCGGGCCGCCCCGTCGGCCGCGGGCGGCCGGTGGCCCGCCAGGTGGAACAGGTGGTCGCGCTCGTCCTCGGACAGGCGCAACGCCCGGGCCAGCGCGCCGAGCAGCTGGGTGGAGGGCTGGCTGCTGCGGCCCTGCTCGAGCCGCACGACGTAGTCGACCGACATGCCGGCGAGCATCGCCACCTCCTCCCGACGCAGGCCCGAGGTGCGCCGGCGGGGACCGTCGGCGATACCGACGTCGCCGGGCCGGATCGCCTGGCGGCGGCGTTTGAGGAAGTCGGCGAGCTCGTCACGCTGCACATTTCCGATGTTCCTCCGCCGCAGCCGGCACATCCAGGGACCGGCGCTCCCACGATGAACGCTCCGCTCCCGCCCACCCCGGATCGGGGTCACGGTGGAGCCATGCAGACACGAAACCTCGGACGCACCGGACCGGCCGTCGGCGCGCTGGGCCTCGGCGCGATGGGCATGTCGGGCGGGTACGGGCCGGCCGACCGCGCGGAGAGCATTGCCACCGTGCACGCGGCGCTGGACGCGGGCGTCACGCTGGTCGACACCGGCGACTTCTACGGGATGGGCCACAACGAGCTGCTGGTCGCCGAGGCCCTGCGCGGCCGCGACCGCGACTCCTACGTGCTGAGCGTCAAGTTCGGGCAGATGCGCGGGCCGGGCCCGATCTTCGGCCCGCAGGACAACCGGCCCGAGGCGGTGAAGAACTTCCTGGCGTACTCGCTCACCCGGCTGGGCACCGACCACGTCGACGTCTACCGCCCGGCCCGCCTGGACCCGGCGGTGCCGATCGAGGACACGGTCGGCGCGATCGCGGAGATGGTCGAGGCCGGGTACGTGCGGCACATCGGCCTCTCCGAGGTCGACGCGGCCACGATCCGCCGGGCGCACGCGGTGCACCCGATCGCCGACGTCCAGATCGAGTACTCGCTGCTGTCCCGCGCCCTGGAGGCGGAGGTGCTGCCGACGCTGCGGGAGCTGGGCATCGGCCTCACCGCGTACGGCGTGCTGGGCCGCGGCCTGCTGTCCGGTCACTGGACGCCCGGCCGCACGGCGGGGCCGGGCGACATGCGCGCCGCCAGCCCGCGGTTCTCCGGTGAGAACGTGGAGCACAACCTCGCGCTGGTGGAGGCGCTGCGCCGCGTCGCCGAGGCGAAGGGCTGCACGGTGGCGCAGCTGGCCATCGCCTGGGTGGCCGCGCAGGGCCCGGAGATCGTGCCGCTGGTCGGGGCCCGCACGCGGGAGCGGCTGGGCGAGGCGCTGCCCGGGGTGGCGCTGGACCTCACCGCCGACGACCTCGCCGCGATCGAGGCGGCGGTGCCGGCGGGTGCGGCGCGGGGCGACCGCTACCCCGCGGCGTTCATGGCGAGCCTCGGCGTGCGCTGACAACCCGTGAGTGGATACGAGTGCCGGAGCACCCGTATCCACTCACGGGTCAGGCCGGCGCGATCTCGACCCGGGCGATCCGGTCGCCGCGGAACTCGAAGGTGATCGGGCCGGTGCCGTTGTAGCCGCCCCCGGTGACCCGCAGCGTCGCGACGAGGCGGTGGGGGTCAGCGGTGCGCTCGAGCCCCACCACCTCGAACTGCGACCCGACGCCGATGTTGTCGGTGCGGTTCCAGTCGGCGATCCCGGCGTGGCCCCGGAACACGCGGCCCCAGTCGTCGAGGACCGCGTCCTCGGTGAAGGCGGCCACGAACGCGTCCGAGTCGCCGGCGTTCGTCGCGTCGATGAACGTCCGCAGCGCGGTGGGCAGGAGTGGCTCGCCATCCATGCCCCCGAGTATCGCCGCCGGACGCCGGGCGCGCGCACCCGTTATGTCCACTTCCTCACGGTTGGCTAAGGTCATCCGCGCACGCCGGTAGCTCCCCCGTGCTCCCCTCCGGCGTGCACGTCGAGGAGGCAGGATGTCCCGGGTTCCGCGGCGCGTCTGCTGTGCGCTGCTCGGTGCCGTCATGGTGCTGGTGGCCGGTTGCGGGGCCGACGAGACCGATCCGAATCTGTTCGAGGCACTCCCGGCGCCGTCGCCCCCGCCGACGGCCGTGCCGGAGACGGTGGTCGACGACGCGCGCTCGCCGCACACCGGCCGCGCCTCCCGCGAGCACTGGCGGCTGGTGTTCAGCGACGACTTCGACGGCACGCGGCTCGACCCGGCCGTGTGGAACCGCTACAACTCGGTGGGCGGGTTCGGCAACGGCTTCCGCCGCCCCGAGGCGATCACGGTGGAGGACGGGAAGCTGCGCATCACCGCCCGCGGCAACGTCTCGGGCGGCATGAACCACGAGCGCAGCCAGACCTACGGGCGGTGGGAGTTCCGCGCCCGCACCGACAAGGGCCGCGGCCGCGGCTCTGCGATCCTGTTGTGGCCCGACTCCCTGGACAAGGAGGCCGACGGGGAGCTGGACATGATGGAGGTGCCCCGCGAGGACCGCTCGCAGGCCCACTTCGTGATCCACTTCTCGGCGCAGAACAAGCTCGCGGGCAACAAGGTGTCGGGCGACTTCAGCCGGTGGCACACGTTCGCGATGGACTGGCTGCCCAACCGCATCACCTGGTACGTCGACGGCGTCAAGCAGTTCGAGACCACCGACCGCAACGTCATCCCGACCGGCTCGATGCACCTGGCGATGCAGCTGGACATGGGCCCGTACGAGGAGTGGATCCTCGCGCCGGACGAGACCACGCCCGCCGAGGTCAGCCTGGAGGTCGACTGGGTGCGGGTGTACGCGCCGCGGCGGTAGGAGCGTGCTGAAGAACCGCGGCCGTAGCGAGCGGCGGACAGGTGGCCGCATCGCAAGGCGGAGGAGGAGTCCTGTACCGGGTTGTACCGGCGACGACGACAACGCAGCGAGGTGGCCGCCTGGGCGTCGCGCAGTAGGGCGGGGTTCTTCAGCGCGCTCCTGTCGCGCGGACCGGGTCATTCGTCGTACGCGCGGACGCACTCGCGACCGACGACGGCGTCCGGATCCGCTGCCTACGGTCGCCGTACCCGACCTGGAGGTGACGGTGACCGACTGGGCGCGCGTGATCCTGGACCCGACGGGCGAGGTGGAGGGCAGCGAGGACCGCGCCCTCGCCCCGCGGCTCGCCACCCTGGACGGGGCCACGCTCGGGCTGCTGGACAACGGCAAGCCCAACGCGGCGCTGCTGCTGGAGGAGGTCGGCCGCCAGCTTTCCGAGCGGTTCCGGCTGAAGGACGTGAAGGTCTTCACGAAGGGCTACTTCGGCACGCCGGTGGAGCGCACCCAGGTGGAGCGCATCGTCGCCACATGCAACTTCGCCGTCACGGCGGTCGGTGATTGAGGCTCGTGCAGCGCGGCCAGTCTGGCCGACGGGATTCTGCTGGAACGTGCCGGCGTGCCGGCCGTCAGCATCTGCACCGAGCCGTTCCGCCTCGCGGCTGACGCGATGGCGCGCTCGTACGGCTTCCCCGGGTTCGACTACGTGGTGACGGAGCACCCGGTGGCCAGCCTGTCGCGCGACGAGGTGCGCGAGCGCGTGGCCACCATGCTCCCCCGCATCCTGGAGCTGCTGGGGGTGGAGGGATGACGGTCGAGGACGACCGCGCGGTGGTGGACGCGCTCGTGGACGCGGTCGAGTTCTGCTACGACCAGGAATGGACCGACGGCCTGCCGGTGGTGCCCTGCACGCCGGAGCGGCTCGACGCGTTCCTGGCCCACACCGACCGCGCACCCGACGAGGTGCTGCTCGCGATGCCGCAGATCGGCCGCGAGTGCACGGTGCGGATGGCGGCGCTGAACGCCGCCATGGCCGGGTGCCGCCCCGAGTACCTGCCGGTGGTGCTCGCGGTGTGGGACTCGCTGAACGCGGAGGGGTACACCGGCAAGGGCATCTGGCAGAGCACCACGGGCACCGCGCCGCTGATCCTGGTGAACGGGCCGGTGCGCGCGGAGCTCGGGGTGAACAGCCGGGGCAACGTGTTCGGCTCCGGGTTCCGGGCCAACGCCACGATCGGGCGGGCGATCCGGCTGGCGGCGATCAACGTGTTCGGGCTGCGCCCGCACGCGCTGGACCAGGCGACGCAGGGCACCCCGGCGAAGTACACGTGCTGCATCGGGGAGAACCAGGAGGAGAGCCCGTGGCCGGCGTTCCACGAGGAGTTCGGGTTCGGGCCGGACGACAGCACCGTCACGGCGATGACGATGCGGTCGGTGTCCCAGATCGAGGCCCGGCACACCTCGGACGCGCGGCAACTGCTGCGTGACTTCGCCGGCACGGTGGCCCGCACCGGCGCGCTGCTGCAGCGCACGATCTCCACCTGCCTCGTGCTGAGCCCCGAGCACGCCCACCTGCTGGCCGGGCAGGGCTTCGACAAGCCCGCGATCCGGGAGTTCGTGTTCGAGGCGGCGCAGCTGTCCCGCGAGGAGCTCGACGCCGTCGGCAAGACGGCCATCTCGAGCACCACGTCGTGGCGGCTGCCCTCCGACCACCCCGAGGCCGTGCCCGACGAGCGCGTCGACCCGGCCACCGACTTCTTCCACGTGCTCACCTCGCCCGACGCGGTGCAGGTCGTGGTGGCGGGCGCCTCGAACTCCGGGGTGTCGGCGGTGGTGGACACGTTCGGGCCGCGCGGCGACCGGCCCCCGCTGGTGGCGGTGCCGCGGCCCGGCGCGGCCGGCCGGGCCGACCCGCAGGACCTGCGCGGCCCGCTCGGCGGCATCGTCGCCACGCTCGAACGCGACGGATTCGCGCCCACCTGGGACGTCACCGCGTCCGGCGACCTGACGTTCCGGATCGGCGCGGGGAGCGCGGACTGCTCGGAGTGCCTGGTGCCGAAGTCGATGATCGAGGCGATGCTCACCGACGCGCTCGCCGGCACGTCCTACCGGGTGGCCGAGGTCGTGATGCCGACGGAGGGGTGAGCCCGCTCAAGCGTCCGGCACGATGACGACCTTGCCTGCGACGGTGCCCGACTCGGCCAGCGCGAGGGCGGCCGGGGCCTCCGACAGCGGGAACCGCGCGGCGACCTGCGCGGTGAGCACGCCGTCGGCGAGCAGCCCGAACACGGCCGTGAGGTCCTCGCGCAGCCGCGCCCGGAAGGCGTCGATACGCCGCTTGCCCGCCCAGAAGTTGTAGAACGTGGCCGAGCGGCCGTTGGGCAGCGCGTTCCACAGCACCAGCCGGCCGAGCAGCTTCAGCACCGGGAGGCGCGAGTCGCCCTCCTCGTCCTTCGTGGCGGCGGTGCCGTAGGACACGAGCGTGCCGCCGCGGCGCAGCAGCCGCCACGAGTCGACGATGCCGGGGCCGCCGACGTGGTCGAACACGGCGTCGACGCCGCCCGGGGCGAGTTCGCGGATCCGCTGGTACAGCTGGGGGTCGCGGTAGTCCACCGGGGTGGCGCCGAGCGCGCGCACGGCCTCGTGGTGCCGGGTGGACGCGGTGCCGATCACCGTGATGCCGGCGTGGCGGGCCAGCTGCACGAGCGTGGTGCCGACGCCGCCGTTCGCGCCCAGCACCACGACGGTGCCCCCGGGCCGGACCCGGGCCGCGCGGTGCAGCATCTGCCAGGCCGTGATCCCGTTGACCACCACGGTCTCGGCGTCGACGGCGTCGACGCCGTCCGGCACGGGCACCAGGTCGGCGGCGTCGATGACCTGGTGGGACGCCCAGCTCCCGACCTTGGTGGCGGCGGCGTACCGGCGTCCCTCCATCGCCGGGTCCACCCCGGGCCCGGTGGCGACGACCGTGCCGACCACGTCGTAGCCGGGCACGAACGGGAACGGGGGCTGGTCGAAGTACTTGCCCCGGCGCATCTGCTGCTCGGCGAACGACACGCCGGTGGCGTCCATGCGCAGGACGGCCTGCCCCGCGGCGGGTGCGGGGAGCTCCCGCTCCCGCAGCTGGAGGCCGTCGACCTCCACCCGGCCCGGCAGGACGACCTCGGTGATGACGGTGGCCTTCTCCACGACGACTCCTCAACAGCTGTTTGCTTACATGCGTAAACCTACGCTCGTCCGCTCCCGGCTCGCAAGGTAAACGCCTGTAAGCTTCGCCATGTAAGCTGAGGGAATGCCGGACGGACAGGCCGCCACCACCACCCGCACCCGCAACCGCCGCGGGGAGGGCGGGCGGCTGCGCGACGAGATCGTGGCCGGAGCGGTCGCGCTGCTGGACGAGACCGGCGACGAGACCGCGGTGACCCTGCGCGCCGTCGCCCGCCGGGTCGGGATCACCGCACCGTCGATCTACCGCCACTTCCCCGACCAGCCTGCCGTCATGCTCGCCGTGGTCCAGCAGGCGTTCGGGGAGCTGCACACGGAGCTGCGCGCCGCGCACGACGCCGCCGAGGCCGACCCGCGGGCGCGGCTCGTGGCCGTCTGCACCGCCTACCTCGAGTTCGCCCGCAAACGTCCCGGGCGCTACCGCACGATGTTCGGCGGGCTCTGGATGCCCGACCTGGGCACGAGCTCGATCACCGAGGAGGACATGCTGACACTGGGGCGCGACACCCTGGGTCTGATCATGGACTGCCTGCGCGCCTGCGTCGACGCCGGCGTCGCCACGAGCACCGACCCGCGCGCCGACGCGGTGGCCCTGTGGGTCGGGCTGCACGGGCTGGCCCACCAGCAGTCGGTCACCGTGGCGTTCCCGTGGCCCGCCGACATCGAGGAGCGCCTGATCGGCGCGCTCGCGCACCTGCGCGACTGAGTCGCGCCCCGGAGGTCAGCCGGGGGCTCCGCGGCCGTCGACCACGGACCGCACCTCGGACACCTCGACGAGCTGCGCGGCGACCGCCTCGGCAGCGGGTTCGTACCGCGCCCGCAGGCGCAGCGCCACCTGCTCGGCGCGCACCGCGGGCCAGTCGGCGGGCAGGTACTCCACCGGCAGCCCGGGGTCGCGACGGGCGAGCAGGCTCCACTCGCCGTGCAGCCACAGCTGGCGCGCGAGGTCGTCGGGGGCCCCGCTCAGCGGGTCGGGGTGGTCCCAGCGGGCGAGGAACTCCTCGTAGCCGCGGGCGATCGCGGGCACGTCCCACGCGTCCTCGACGAGCTCGGCCACGCGGGTGGGCGCATCGACGTGGGCCCGGAAGACCTTGACGTGGGCGAGCACGTCGAGCTCCGCGAGCAGGCGCTCGACGTCGACGGCCCGCGGGGCCACCCACAGCCCGCTCTGCAGCATCCCGAAGCCCGCCCACTGCAGCCGCGATCGCAGCAGGTGGCGGTCGGCCCGCCTGGTCTCGGGGAGCGAGAACCCCAGCAGCGTCCACTGCCCGTCCCAGGTGCGGTTGACCGGCGACTGCCAGGCGCGCACCCCGCCCTCCTCCAGCGCGACCCGCCATGACGGGGTGGGCGAGAGGAACACGCGACGCCCGCGGCGGTGGCGCTCCAGCACGCCGCGGGTGGTCATCCGGGCCACCGTGGCCCGCGAGGCGTGCTCCCCGACCCCGACCCGCGCCAGCACGTCGATCATCCCGGCGGTGGCGATCGCGGTGCCCGGCTGCAGGAGGTGGATCCCGCAGAACATCAGCACGTGGGTCTGCGGCCGGACCTGCGGGAGGCCGGACGGATCGTCCGCGCCCCCGGCCGGCCCGAGGGGCCGGGCACTGCTCGTCATTCCGACATCCTCGCAGCTCGGGGCGTCGTTCGACATCTCGTTGACGGTCGTGTCGATCACGCATAAAGTCCGTGCCACTCCGATCCCCCCGAGAGGGCATCGCAATGGCGCACCCCGCTCACAACCCCGTCCAGCTCCGGCGTGCCGTGGTGTCGAGCTTCATCGGCACCGTGATCGAGTACTACGACTTCCTGCTGTACGCCACCGCGTCCGCGGTCGTGTTCAACAAGGTCTTCTTCTCCGACCTCGACCCGCTGGTCGGCACGGTGGCGAGCTTCGGCACGCTCGCCACCGGCTACCTCGCCCGCCCCCTCGGCGGCATCCTGTTCGGCCACTTCGGCGACCGCGTCGGGCGCAAGAAGATGCTCATGGTCACGATGTCGCTGATGGGCGTGGCCAGCGTGCTCATCGGCCTGCTGCCCACCTACGCGCAGATCGGCGCGCTCGCCCCGATCCTGCTGGTGGTGCTGCGCATCGCGCAGGGCGTCGCCGTCGGTGGCGAGTGGGGCGGCGGCGTGCTGATGTCCGCCGAGCACGCCACCTCGCGGCGCGGGCTGTGGGCGAGCTTCACGAACGCGGGCGGGCCGGCCGGCATGGTCGTGTCCACCCTCGTGCTCGCCGCGGCCACCGCCATCTCCGGCGAGGAACAGTTCCTGGTGTGGGGATGGCGGATCCCGTTCCTGCTCAGCGCCGTGCTGCTGGTCGTCGGCCTGTTCATCCGGGCCCGGGTGGACGAGACCCCGGTCTTCCGGGAGGCGGCGGCGTCCGCGAAGGGCAGTAGGCCACCGCTGGTGGAGGTGCTGCGCAACCACCCGCGCAGCCTCGCGCTGTCGGTCGGCGTCGGCTTCGGCTCGTTCGTCGCGCAGAGCACGCTCACCACGCTCGTGATCTCGTACGCGGTCGGCGTGGGCTTCACCCGGCAGACGGTGCTCAACGCGCTCACCTTCTCCTCGGTGGTGGCCGTGATCGGCGTGATCGGGTACTCCGCGCTGTCGGACCGGGTCGGGCGCAAGCCCGTGGTGCTTGCGGGCGCGATCGGCACCGGCATCTGGGCCTTCGTGCTGTTCCCGCTGGTCGACAGCGGGTCCACGCTGCTGCTCTGGGTGGCGGTGGTGGTCGGGCAGGGCGTGCTCCACGCGGCGCTGCACGGGCCGCTCGCCGCGCTCTACGCCGAGCTGTTCGCCACCCGCGCGCGCTACACGGGCGCCTCCCTCGGCTATCAGATCGCGGGCACCGGCGCGGGCCTCGCCCCGGTGACGTTCGCCGCGGTGCTCTCCGGCTCGGCGAGCACCACCCCCGTCTCGCTGATCATCGCGGCGTGCTGCCTGCTCAGCGTGGTCTGCATCATGGTGCTCGGCGAGACCTCCGGCGGCGACCTGCGCGATGCGGGTGAGACCACCCCGAGCCGCGCGACCGCGGGCTGAGCGCCCTCACGTACCCGCCCGGCGCCGGTTCGCGTCCACCACCTCCGGTGGCACGGCCGCGGCCGGGCGGGTGAGGATCTCGCGCACGACGTCCACCGGCAGCTTCGGCTCGCGGTGCTCGGTGAGCAGGCCGTTGCGCTCCTGCTCGGTGTCGGTGAGCTGCGTGTAGCAGAAGCCGGCCAGCTCGGGGTTGTCGAGCACGGCGCCGACGAGCCCGCGCAGCCGCTCGGTGAACTCCTCGGCCGAGGCCACCGTGCCGTAGCCGAACCACTTCTCGCCCGCGGCCGGGGCGTAGCTCAGCCCGCCGAACTCGGTGAGCACCACGGGCAGGCCGCGGACGACGGGATCGCCGAGCACCACCTTCTTGCGGCCGGGCCTGCGGTCGGCCAGCACCCGGGCCACGGCCTCCGGGCCGTCGTAGCGCTCGCGCAGGGACTCGCCGTGGGCGGCGTAGTCGTGCACGCCCCAGATGTCGGTCTCGGTGATCTCCCAGCCGTCGTTGGAGATGACGGGCCGGGAACCGTCGAGGCTCTTCGTGAGGTGGTACAGCGCCGTGGGCAGGTGGCGCTGCTCGGGCACCTCGGCCAGGTGCCAGACACCCCAGCTCTCGTTCATCGGCACCCAGGTGACCACGCAGGGGTGGCTGCGGTCGCGGCGCACCACCTCCATCCACTCGCGCGTGATCCGCTCGACGGTGCGCGGTGCGAACTCGAACGCGCTGGGCATCTCGCCCCACACCAGCAGGCCGATGCGGTCGCACCAGGCCAGGAACCGCGGGTCCTCCACCTTCTGGTGGATCCGGATCCCGGTGAAGCCCAGCTCCTTGATCAGCTCGGCCTCGCGGCGCAGCGCGGCCCCGTCCGGCGCGGCGAGGTGCGACTGCGGCCAGTAGCCCTGCTCGAGCGCGAGGCGCAGGAACCGGGGTTGCCCGTTGAGCAGGAACCGCCCGTCCTCCACCCCGACGCTGCGCAGGCCGAAGTAGGAGCCGACGCGGTCGACCGCCGCGCCGTCCTCGTCCAGCACCTCGACGTCGGCGTCGATCAGCGTGGGCCGCTCGGGCGACCAGAGCAGCCTGCCGTGGTGCATGTCGTGGCGCGCCGCCGGGACGGCGATCTCGAACCGGGAGTGCGTGTGGCCGACCCGCACCGTGTGCTCGGCGAGCTCCTCGTCGCCGAGCGTGAGCCGCACCCGCACCCGCACCGGGTGCTCGGGCCGGCGCGACAGCGCCACCTCGCACGTGACCGCCGCCCCCGGCACGTCCGGCGTCCAGTGCAGCTGCGTGACGTGCGGGTCGGGCACGTTTTCCAGCCACACCGGCTGCCAGATCCCGGTGGTGCGCTTGTAGAAGATGCCGTGCGGCTCGTCGAGCCAGTCCTGCTTGCCGCGGGGCTGGGTGACGTCGTCGGCGTGGTCCTCGGCGCGCACCACCACCAGCTGGGCGGGCCCGTCCACGAGCGCGTCGGTGACGTCGAACGAGAACGGGGTGTGCCCACCCTCGTGCCCGCCCAGGTGCACGCCGTTCACCCAGACCTGGGCCCGGTGGTCCACGGCGCCGAAGTGCAGCAGCACCCGCCGGCCCGGGCCGGGCGGTGCGAGCTCGACCTCGCGGCGGTACCAGACGATCGGGCGCGGGCTCGGGTCGGCGATCCCGGACAGCTGCGACTCGTACGGGTAGGGCACCGTGATCGTCCGGTCGAACGGCTCCGCGGCCGTGGCCCAGCCTGCGCCGCGCCCGGCGTCGGTGTCGTCGAAGGCGAACCGCCACTGCCCGCACAGGTCCTGCCACCCGGGGCGGACCAGCTGGGGACGCGGGTAGTCCTCGTGCACGTGCTCTCCGTTCACCAGTGCGCCAGCCGGGGCCGGCTGCGGTCCTCGATGCCGACGAGGACGTCGATCAGCTTCTCCTGCATCGTGAGCCGGGTCTCGCAGTGCGCGGGATCCGCCCACCGGTTCACCAGCTCGTCGGGGTCGGTCTCCAGGTCGTAGAGCTCGCCGGTGCGCTCCCGTGTGCTCGCCGGTGCGCCGTGGTGCACCACGAGCTTCCAGCGGCCGTGGCGCAGCATCGTCGCGTGGACGGGCGGGTCGTAGCTGTGCCCGCTGTCGCGGTACTGGCACAGCGCCCAGTCCCGCCAGGTGGGGTCGCCGCCCGTGAGCAGGCCGCGCAGGCTCGCGCCCTGGTGCAGCGGCGAGGGTGCGGCCCCGGCGAGGTCGAGGAACGTGGGCGCCAGGTCGACCCACTGCACCAGCTCGGGACGGCGGGCGGGCGCGAAGCGGCCGGGCCACCGCACGATCAGCGGCACGCGCACCGCGCAGTCGTAGTGGAACGGGCCCTTGAGCATCAGCCGGTGGTCGCCGAGCATCTCGCCGTGGTCGCTGGTGAACACCACGACCGTGTCGTCGGCGAGGCCCTCGGCATCGAGGGCGTCGAGGATGCGCCCGACCTCGTCGTCGACGAGGGTGACCATCGCGTAGTAGGCGGCGCGGACCTCGTCGAGCTCGTCGTCGGTGTAGTCGGCGAAGCCGCGTGCGTAGCCGGCGTAGGAGTCCTTCGACGCCTCGGTGAAGATCGGGGGCTTGGAACTCAGCTCGCCGTCGGTGCCCACGCGGGGCGGCAACGCCGCCGCGTCGTAGCGCGCGCGGTACTCCGGGGGCGCACCGAACCCGTGGTGCGGGTCGAAGAAGTTGGCCACGAAGAAGAACGGCTTGCCGTCCTGGCGCCCGCTGCGCAGGAACTCGATCGTCTCGTCGCCGATCCAGCGGCTGTAGTGCGCCTCGGTGGGCAGCTCGTCCCACCCGACCTCCCCCGCGCGGGCCCGCGCGTGCAGGTCGGGTTGCGCGGCCCGCAGCCACCGGTGGTAGGCGTTCTCCGACGAGCCCGGGTACGGGTCGTGCGCCCACCGGAACACCCGGAAGCCGTCGTCGAGGCGCGGCTCGGAGCGCCCGGCGAAGCAGGCGCCGAGGTGGAACTTGCCGACGAGACCGCAGTCGTAGCCGTCGTCGGCGAGCAGCTTCGTGACCATCTCCGCGCCGGGGTCGATGTCCACGCCGTTGGCGTGCAGGCCGTGGGTGGACACGTAGCGCCCGGTCATCAGCGACGCGCGCGACGGCGCGCACACCGGGTTCTGCACGTAGCAGTTCTCGAACAGCACGCCCTCGCCTGCGAGGCGGTCGAGGTTCGGCGTGGCGATGTGCGGGTTGCCGTAGGCGCCCAACGCGTCGAAGCGCTGCTGGTCGGTGCAGAGGAGCAGGACGTTGGGCCTCACGACTTCACGGCTCCGGCGATCCCTTCGAAGAAGTAGCGCTGCAGGAACAGGAACAGGGCGACGATCGGGATGAGGGACAGGGTTGCCGCTGCGGCCATCCCGGGCCAGTCCACCGAGTTCTCCCCCACGAACGCCTGCATCCCGACGGCGAGGGTGCGCAGGTCGGGACGGCTGAAGGTGAACACGAGCGGGAGCAGGAACGCGTTCCAGGTGGCGAGGAACGTCAGCACGACCACGGTGGCGGTGACCGGCCCGGCCAGCGGCAGCATCACGCGGAAGAACACCGTGCCGAACCCGGCGCCGTCGATCACGGCGGCCTCCTCCAGCTCGCGCGGGATGCCGCGGAAGTAGCCCGTGTAGAGCAGCACGGCCGCGACGTGCCCGCCGCCGGCCAGCGCGATCACCATGCCGGTGAGGGAGTTGAGCAGGCCGAGCCGCTGGGTGAGCTCGACCACCGGGATGATCGTGTAGCCGGCGGGCACGAACAGCGTGCCCACCAGCACGGCCAGCACGAACTTGCGCCCGAGGAACGAGTAGCGCGCCAGCACGTAGCCCGCCATCGCGCAGCGCACCACGACGATCACCACCGTGAACGCCGTGACCAGAACCGTGTTGAGCATGTACGTGCCGAAGTCGGCGTCGCCCCATGCGCGGGCGTAGTTCTCCCAGCGGAACGTCTCGGGCAGCAGCGACAGGCCCGCGGAGAACACCTCCAGCTGGCCCTTCACCGACGCCGAGAGCACCCACACGAAGGGGTAGACCCACACGGCCGCGAAGCTCAGCAGCAGGAGCGTGACCAGCCACAGCAGCGGGCTGCGCCGGGTGCGGCCGCGCACGGGCCGGATGTCGGTGGCGGTGGTGGTGGCGGTCATGCGTCCCCTCCGGCCGCGCGCCGCGCCGCCCGCACCCCGACCAGCTGCCCGACGCCGACGACGAGCAGCACCAGGCCGAGCACCACCGCGGCGGCGGAGGCGAACCCGAGCTCGGGCACGGTGGCGGCGAACGCCCAGCGGTAGATGTAGAGCTCGATGACCTCGGTGGCGTAGTACGGGCCGCCGCCCGTCATCGTCATCACCAGGTCGAACACCTGCAGGTTCTGCTCGATCGTCAGCAACGTGATGATCACGAAGAACGGGATGAGCATCGGCACCGTGACGTGCCGGAAGGACTGCCAGCCCGTGGCGCCGTCCACCGTCGCGGCCTCGAGCACGTCGCGCGGCACGGTCTGCAGCGCGGCGAGCCAGTAGATCATCGTGACGCCCACCCACTTCCAGGTGTGCACGACCACCACGGTCCAGAGCGCGGCGTCCGGCGAGCCGAGGAAGTCGATCCCGGGTGCGCCCGCGCCGTGCAGCACCTCGGCCACCGGCCCGTCCGATGGGTCGAAGACGAACTGCATCACCACGCCGACGATGGCCGTGGTCGTCACCACCGGCAGGAAGAACGCGGTGCGGAACAGCCGCTGGAACGGCAGCCGCGGGTGGTTGAGCAGCAGCGCGACCGCCAGGCCGAGCGCCACCCGCAGCGGCACGGTGACCACCATGAACAGCATGGTGACCCCGAACGAGTTCCAGAACAGCGGGTCGGCGAGCACCTCGCGGTAGTTCTGCAGGCCGACGAACTGCTTGTCGCCCTCGAACCCGCTCCAGGACACGAACGAGTACCACCAGCTCGCGGCGATCGGCCACAGCGTGTACAGCCCGTAGAGCACCGCCGTGGGGAGCAGGAAGAGGTAGGGCCAGCGGGCCTGCCACAGCCGCCCGCCACTGTGCGCCACGGTGGTCATGCCGCGTAGTCCTCTCCGCGCCGCCACTCCGGGAACGCCCAGTCGGCCGCGCTGACTCCCCCGCCGACCTCGGCGATGGCGGCGTCGCGGGAGGCGGTCCACTCGTCCGACAGCCTGCGCAGCCGCCCGCGCACGTCGGTGACCTGCCCGCTGGCGATGCCCTGCACGATCGTCCCCAGCCCCGGCTCCACGGGTTTCATCACCGCGCGGACCCGCGCCGTCAGCGGGTTGCGCGCGGTGGCGGACGGCCCGACGTAGACCTGTTCGGCGAACATCCCGATGCAGCGCTGGTAGGTCGGGTGCGCGTCGGAGCTCGCGACGGCGCCCAGGTCCAGCGGCGGCTGGTCCATGGCGGCGGCCAGCCCGCGCTGGTAGTCCCCGCCCACCAACAGCTCGAGCAGCGCCGAGGCCACCTCGGGCCGCTCCGACTGCGCGGACACGTAGAACGTGCCGCTGGTGGGCGGGCGAGTGAGCACGGGTGGACGGCCGTCGGGGGTCGGGATCGGGCCCACGCCGACCCCGTCGAGGACCTGCGGGAACTTCCCGGCGAGGACGCCTGCGTTGTACGGGCCGTCGAGGAAGAACGCCGCGCCGCCCGCGGCCCAGCGCACCCGTGCCGCCCGCGCGTCCAGGGCCGTGCTCGCGAGGAACATCGTGTCGTCGCGGGGGAAGGACAGCAGGAAGTCGATCGCCGCGAGGAACGCGTCGTCGTGGAAGCGGTACTCCCCGGTGGTGAGATCGATGCCGTCGAGGTCGCCCGTGCGCGTGCCGGGGAACCCCGCGGTCTGGGCGAGCTCGAGCACGAAGGCGGCGAGCCGGTCGGGGAACTGCAGCGGCAGCACGATCCCCGACGCCGCACCGCGGCGGTGCACCGCCCGGGCGGCCGCGCGCAGGTCGTCCCACGAGGCGGGTGGCGCCCCCGGATCGAGCCCGGCGTCCGCGAGCAGGTCGCGGTGGAACCAGACGAGCGTCTCGTACTGGCGCGGGCTGAAGATCGGGAACGAGTACAGGCTGCCCTCGAAGCTGTGCACCCCCTCGGTGACGAGACCCGCGGGCGAGCCGGCCCGGATCGCGTCCGCCGTGGCGAGCGGGGCGAACCAGCCCTGCTCGTGCAGCAGCGACGGCGGCACGGACAGCCCGCCCAGGGAGAACACGTCGGGCAGCTGCCTGCTGCCGAACGCGAGCTGCAGCGCCTGCCGCTGCTCGTTGGGGTTGTAGACCGTGTACTCGACCGGCGCTCCGCCGCTCCCGGCGAACCGGTCGAAGGTGGCCTCCTGGAGCTTCTCGAGCGGCGCGAAGTGGTCCCACCACCGCAGCGCCCCCGGTGTCGCGGGCGTTCCGCCCTCGGCCCCGCCCGACGGCGCGGTGCTGCACGCGGTGAGCGCCGCCGCCCCGGCGACGAGCCCGGCCGAGCGCAGCAGGGCGCGCCGGGTCAGCGATCTTCCTGGGCTCTCCACCTGCACCTGCCAAGTCGGGGTTCTGGCCGGGAGCTGTCTACTACGAAGTAGACAGCGCTGTAAAGAGCGGGCTGCGCTCACCTACTACGCAGTAGAAGCCCCGGTAGGCTGACCGCCCCGAAGGAGGCACGATGCCCGCAGGTCGCCCCCCGTCCCGCCGACCCCGCATGGTCGACGTCGCCCGCGTGGCCGGGGTCTCCCAGAAGTCGGTGTCCAACGTGCTCGGCGGCTACGAGCCCGTGTCACCCGAGCTGCGCGCCAAGGTCGAGCGCGCCGTGGCCCTCCTCGGCTACGTGCCCAACTCCGCGGCGCGCACGCTGCGCACCGGCCGCACCGGCGTGATCGCGCTCGCGGTGCCCAACCTGTCGTCGCCCTACTTCGCCGAGCTGGCCAGCCACCTCACCGACGCCGCCGAGGAGCGCGGGTTCACCATCCTGATCGACGAGACCGACGGCGACGAGGAGCGCGAAGCCCTCATCGCGCGAGGGCTGCGCCACGACGTCATCGACGGGCTCGTGCTGAGCCCGCTCGCCATGGACCCCGCAGGCATCGCGGCGGCGGCCCGCGATCTCCCGATGGTGCTGCTCGGCGAACGGGAGCTGCCCCCCTCCGTCGACCACGTGGCCATCGACAACGTCGCCGCGGCGCGCGAGGCCACGCACCACCTGCTGGGCCTGGGGCGGCGGCGCATCGCCACCGTCGGCGGGCCGCTCGACGACGTCACGAGCACCGGGTCGCTGCGGCTGCGCGGGTACCGGGCGGCGCTCGCCGACGCGGGCATCCGCGAGGAGGGCCCGGTCGTGCCCACCCGGCGGCTGCAGCGCCACCACGGCGCGGAGGCCGTGGCGCAACTCCTCGACGCCGCGCGGCCGCCGGACGCGGTGTTCTGCTTCAGCGACACGCTCGCGTTCGGGGTGCTGCACGGCCTGCGGATGCGCGGCGTGCGCGTGCCGGACGACATCGCCGTGGCCGGGTTCGACGACGTCACCGAGGCCGCCTACTCCAACCCCACGCTCACCACCGTGCACCTCGACCGGCGCCGGATCGCCCGAGCCGCGCTCGACGTGCTGGTCGAACGGCTCGAGGGGACCCGCACGCAGCCCGCGGGCCGCCTCGTGGTGGACCACTGGCTCGTGGTCCGCGAATCCACCGGCGGCCACCCGGAGGGCGAGCGGGTGCCGCCTCAGGACTCCAGGTAGTCCTTGACGTCGGACCGGTCGGCCTTCTCCTCGCCGGTGATCACGTAGAAGACCATGCCCGCGTCGGAGACGTCACCGTTGCCGACGACGTCCATCCGGGAGTACAGCCACTCCCAGTTCTCGTCGCCGCTGTCCTCGAGGAAGTCCCAGAAGTCCATGTCGACCGGGCCGAGCCCCGAGTTCTGGTCCGGGATCTCCACGCGCTCGCACCCGAGGTCGATCAGGTCCTCGTAGTCGTGGCCGTCGTGGTCGGTCTTGGCGTGGGTCTGGTTGAAGCTGTCCTCGCCGTGGGTGACGCACTCGACGTGCTTGCGGGCCTCCGGATCGGCGGCGTCGAGCGCCATCCACACCGTCTCGATGGGGCCGGCGAGCACGATCGCGAGCTGGTCGTCGTCGGTGGAGGCGTTGATCTCCTTCACCAGGTTCGCCGTGCCGGCGTCCAGCTGGGCGGAGTCGGTGTCGTCGAAGAACCGCGACGTGTCGAACCCGAACCGCTCGGCGCCCTCCTGGACGCTCTCGGTCATGTTCTCCACGTGCTCGTCCGAGGAGTCCCAGATGTGGTTGTTGTAGTCGAAGTGCACCAGGTTGGCCTGCAGGTTCCGGTGCGCGAGGATCGCCAGCGCCATGGGCGCGGACGCCCAGTCGTCGTTGTCGTGCTGGTTGCCGTCGGCCGAGATCGCGATGCGCCCCACCTCGGAGTCGAACGTGCTCCCGCCCCCGCCTTCCGCCGGCGTGCCCGCGCTCCCGGGGATCAACGCGGTGCCGCACGCCGCGAGCAGCGCGGTGGCCGCGCACACGCTCAGTACGGCGGCAAGGGGGTGGTGGGGTCGGCGGCGACCGACGACCATCGTGCCTCCAGGCCTTGCTCTACCTCGGTGGTCTTCCGCGAGCCACCGTGGCACAGCGTTCCTGTGGCGGAGCTGAGGTTGTGACCTGGTCAGGGCGCAGGCACGACCGCCGGTACGGCCACGGCCCGGGTGGGCGCGGGCGTGGGCGACTCGGCCGCGGGCTCCGCGGCCGCGCGGGCCGGCGTGGTGGTGACGGCGCCGTCGCCGCGCACCGCGCCCGTGAGGTCGACGCGGACGGCGTGCGCGGCGGGCCGCGTGAGCGACGTGACGTACGCGGTGATGCCGAGCACCGCGCACGCCGCGATCAACACGCAGGTGACGGCCAGGTAGCGAGCGGGACGCGACACGCGCCAACTCCTCGGGGGGCAACGGCGGCCGCCTCAGGGGGGAGCTGTCGCGGCGCCGGACGAACGGGGGGCAACTCGTTGCTCGTCCGCAGCAATCGTCCCGTTACGTGTCCAGCTCACCACGCTACGGTTCCGGCATGCGCTTCGCGATCAAGACCCGGCCCGAGCACACCACGTGGGAACGGATGCGCGACGTCTGGGTTGCCGCCGACGAGTTCCCCGTCTTCGAGTCCGCGTGGAACTGGGACCACTTCTACCCGCTCAGCGGCGACCTCACCGGCCCCAACATCGAGGGCTGGACCTCGCTGGCCGCGCTGGCCCAGGCCACCCGCC
Source organism: Pseudonocardia zijingensis (assembly GCF_042657305.1). NCBI lineage: Bacteria > Bacillati > Actinomycetota > Actinomycetes > Pseudonocardiales > Pseudonocardiaceae > Pseudonocardia > Pseudonocardia zijingensis. Next base: position 18,940 of record NZ_JBHSKO010000036.1, read on the forward strand.
GGATCCGGATCGGCTGCCAGGTCACCGGCATGATCTACCGCCACCCCGCGGTGCTGGCGAACATGGCCGCCACCGTCGACATCATCTCCGGCGGGCGGCTCGAACTCGGCGTCGGCGCCGGGTGGAACCAGCTGGAGTGCGACGCCTACGGCATCCCGCTGCCGCCGCTGCGGGAGCGGTTCGACCGGTTCGACGAGGGCGTCCAGGCCATGATCGGCCTGCTGCGCGACCCCGTCACCACCTTCGAGGGCCGCTACGTGCAGCTCACCGACGCGCGCTGCGAGCCCAAGCCCGTGCAGCGGCCGCACCCGCCGATCACGATCGGCGGGAAGGGCCCGCGGCGCACGCTCGGCGCGGTGGCCCGCTGGGCCCAGGAGTGGAACGTGATCCTGCCGGAGCCTGCGCAGTGGCGTCCGCTCAAGGACACCCTCCTCACGCGGTGCGCGGAGGTGGGGCGCGACCCCTCCGAGATCACCTGCTCGGTGAACGTCCGGATCGACGGCGACGTGCCCCTGGAGAAGGCCATCGGGGCCGCCCTCGACGAGATCTCCGCCTACACCGCGGCGGGCGTGGACCTGATCGTGCTCAACCTCCCGCTGCACGCGAAGCCGGAGATCCTGCGACCGCTCGCGGAGGCGGTGGCACCGCTGTCCTGAGGACGTCGCCTGTCTTCAGGACGTCTCGGAGCGCGGCGTCCAGGATGTCGACGCCGGCGTGCAGCTCGTCCTCGCTCGCCGTGAGCGGCGGCGCGATCCGGAAGATGCCGCCCATGCCGGGCAGCTGGACGATGTTGAGGTGCAGGCCCCGCTCCAGGCACGCGGCCGTCACCGCCTGGCCGAGCGCGTCGGCCGGTGTCTTGCTCGCCTTGTCCGTCACGAGCTCGATGCCCTGCAGGAGGCCGCGGCCCCGCACGTCGCCCACCACCTCGTGCTCGGCCCGCATCCGCTCGAGCCGGGTCGTGAGCTGCGCCCCCAGCGCCGCGGCCCGGGCGACGAGGCCGTCGCGCTCGATGACGTCCAGCACGGTGAGCCCCACCGTGGCGGCGAGCGGGTCGGAGACGTGCGTGGTGAAGAAGAGGAAGCCGCGCTCGCGGCAGACCTCCTCGATCTCGGCGCTCGTCACCACCGCCGCCACCGGCAGGCCGGCGCCGAGGGTCTTGGAGAGGGTGAGGATGTCGGGCACCACCCCGTCGCGTTCGAAGGCGTACATGTGCCCGGTGCGCCCGAGGCCCGTCTGCGCCTCGTCCACCACCAGGAGCATGCCGCGCTCCACGCACATCTCCTCGAGCCGGGCGAGGTAGCCCGGCGGCAGCTCGATGATCCCGCCGGAGGACAGGATCGGCTCCACGAGGCAGGCCGCGAGCTCACCGGCCGACTGCTGGTCGACCAGGGCGAACCCGTACTCCAGCTCGGCCTCCCAGTCGTACGAGCCGTCGGGTCGGCGGAACGGCGAGCGGTAGGCGTTGGGGGTGGGCAGCGTGAGGTTGCCGGGCACCGGCGGGCCGTACCCGCGGCGCCCGGCGGAGAACGTCGCCGACGCGGCGCCGGACGTCATGCCGTGCCACGACCGGTCGAACGACACCACCTCGTAGCGACCGGTGTAGAGCTTCGCCATCTTGAGGGCGGCCTCGTTCGACTCCGCACCCGTGGACAGCAGCAGCGTCTTGGTCAGCGGCTCGGGCAGGGTGCCGGCGAGCCTCCTCGCCAGGTCGACCACCGGGCGGCTCAGCATCCCGCTGAACAGGTGGTCCAGCGTGGCGACCGACTCGGAGACCGCACGGACCACGTCCGGGTGCCCGTGGCCCAGCACCGCGCTCATCTGCCCCGACGTGAAGTCCAGGATCGCCGCCCCGTCGCTGTCGTGGACGTAGGAGCCGGACGCGCGCTCGATGATCCGCGGCGTGAAGCTCGCGCCGTACCGCACCACGTGGCGCTCGACGTCGTTCCAGAAGGCATCCGCGCCCATCGGTCTCCCCGGTCGTCGTGACGTGACGACGGGGATCGTCGCACCCGCTCAGCCGGTGCGGCGAGAACCGGCCTGCCGGACGTCCATCACGGCCGAGCACAGCGCGCACGGCGGCCCGTCCGGCGCCACCATGGGCGCCGCCGCGATCACGTGCCCGCAGATCGCGTGCACGAGACCGTCGGGGCGCGACGCGGCAGCCGCGAGCTCGACATCGAGCACCTCGTGCGCGTGCTTGTCGAGGCAACAGGTGACGGTGACGGTGGTGGGAGGTCCGTGGTACGGGCGCCCCGACTCGCATTGGCCCGGTTCTCCCGTGACAGTCACGAGTCCAGTGTGCGAGCTCCGCGTGCAGATGCAACTCGTGTCTGCAAGAACGCTCGGCCTGAGCAGCGCGGAGCAGCGCCGGTCACAACGCGCACATGAATTGGCCCCGTACGGCCTATTTCCCCGTCCGATCGTTGGTGATCAGCCGGCCGGTGCGCACGTGTGCGGATCGGTCGCCAGGACCGGGTCCGACGCCGGGACGCCCTGGATGGGTGTGTGGTGCACCGGTGTGACGATGCCGCCGGACACGGCGTAGGTGCTGCGGTGGCCCTCGTAGCGCGACCCGTCGCCCTCCTCCAGCGTGGCCCCGACCACCACCAGCATCCGCCCGTCGTGGTCGGTGGCGCACTCGTAGCCGTTCACCGCGGCCACGGCCCCGCCCTCGTACAGGAAGAACGGATGGCCGTCCCGCCGGCTCACCGGCACCAGCCCCAGCTCGGGGCGGTGCAGGAACACCTGGAAGGCCACCGTGTTCGCACCGACCGACACCGGCGTCACCACCTCGTGCGCGCCGTCGGCGTCGACGTCGGACACGCGGAGCCCGACCTCCGGGATCCGCTCGTCCTCCGGCAACCACGCGGACTCCACGACCGACGGCAGCTCGGCCCGCAGTTCCCAGCCTCCGTCCGGGCCGGGCAGCAGGCTCACCCGGTCGTCGGCCCCGTCCCCGTCCAGATCCGCCTGCACGACGTTCGCGGGCGGCTCGGCCGCGGCGGGCGCCGTGGTGGCGACGCCCGCGGCGATCACGAGCGCGGTCGTCGTCAGGACTCGGATGAGCGTGGTGTGGACCATGTCGCGCTCCCTCCCCCGTCGGGTCGTGTCAGGAGGACGTCGCGACGGCCCGGACGGTTGCCCGGTCCGCCTGCGCCACCATTTCGTCGGCCCGCGCGCGGATGAGCTGCCGGACGACGAGCGCGGCACGGGCGGGCCTACCGTCCCGGCGCTGGGTGAGGCACATCGCCACCGGCTCCGCGCCGCGCAGCGGCACCCAGACGAGGCCCGGCACGGCAGGCACCGTGTCGAGCCGGACGAGGACGCCCAACCCGGCGCCCCGCCCCACCATCACCTGCACCGTGCGCGCCGACATCGCCTCCACCACGACGTCGGGCGCGGCCACGTGCCGGTGCAGCAGGTCCCACAGCACCGTGCCGGGTCGCATGGTGACGATCGGCCGGGTCTCGATGTCGCTCCAGCGCACGCAGTCGCGATCGGCGAACGGATCACCTTCCTGCACGTAGATCCCGACCGGCGCGGACACCAGCGGCACCCGGTGCAGCCCGGCCGCGGGCGGGTCGGCGGGCGTGGTGACGACCGCGAAGTCCAGCTCACCGCTCAGCACGGCGGCCTCGACGCTCGCCGAGGCCCCCTCGCGCACGGTGAACCGCAGCCCGGGGTGGCGTTCCCGCAGCCGGCCCACGACCGGGGCGATGAGCGTCTCGGCGAGCGCCGACACGCTGCCGATCCGGACCCGCCCCCGGTAGGCGCCGCTCGACCCCAGCGCGGCGTCGCGCACGGCGTCCTCCGCCCGTACCAGCTGGCCGAAGGGTTCGATCAAGGCCTCCCCGGCCGGCGTCGGGCGCACGCCCCGCCTGCTGCGGGTGAGCAGCACGACGTCGAGCTCCTCCTCGAGCAACGCGATCTGCTGCCCGAGCGTGGGCTGGCTGACGCCGCACCGGGTGGCCGCCGCACGCAGCGAACCGGTCTCCACCGCGGCCAGGAAGTAGCGCGCCCGCTCCACCCGCATCGGCTCACCATAAAGGAATCTCCTTTCACCGGTGAGCGTGAACGACGGCTTCCCGCGAGATCGACGAGGCGGCACAGTCGTCCCCGACGTCCTGTCGTGAAAGGAAAACCTGGTGCCCGACGGCCCCCTGAGCCACGTGCGCGTCCTCGACGTGTCGACGATCCTCGCCGGCCCGCTTGCGTCCTCGCTCCTCGGCGAGTTCGGGGCGGAGGTGATCAAGATCGAGCACCCGGCCGACGGCGACCCGGCCCGGCGCTACCCGCCGCTGGAGGACGACGGCGTCTCCGTCGCGTGGTCGGTGCTCGCGCGCGGCAAGCGGAGCGTCACGGTCGACCTGCACCACCCCGACGCCGCCGACCTGGTCGGGCGCCTCACCGCCCAGGCGGACGTCGTGGTCACCAACTTCCGGCCCTCGACGCTGCGCCGCTTCCGGATCGACTTCGACGACCTGCGCGCCTACCGGCGTGACCTGGTGATGGTGCACGTCAGCGCGTTCGGCCGCACCGGCCCCTACGCCGACCGGCCCGGCTTCGCCCGCGTCGCGGAGGCCTTCGCCGGGCTCACGTACCGCACCGGCCACCCGGACGGCCCGCCGGTGTTCGCCGGCTACCCGATCGCCGACGGCGTCACGGGCATCTACGCCGCGTTCGCCGCGCTGCTCGCGCTCCGCCAGCGCGACCGCACCGGCGAGGCCCAGCTGGCCGACATCCCCCTCTACGAGCCGCTGCTGCGGATGATGGAGGACTTCGTCGTCGAGTACGGCGCCACCGGGAACACCCGGGAGCGGCAGGGCAACCAGAACCCCCACATCAGCCCGAACAACCTCTACCGCACCCGCGACGGGCGCTGGCTCGCGCTGCCCGCGTCGACCGACCGGATGTGGCAGCGGCTGGTGGCCGTCATGGACGCCCCCGACCTCGCCGTGCACGACTCGATGACCGCCCGGCTGGAGCACCGCGACGAGATCGAGTCCCGCGTGGCCGACTTCGTCGCGGCCCACGACCTCGACCCGCTCATGACGAAGCTCCTCGACGCCGGGGTGGCCGCGGGGCCGGTGAACTCGGCCGCCGACCTCTGCGCCGACCCGCACATCCGGGAGCGCGGTTCGGTGGTGGAGGTCCCGGGCGGGCCCGGCGGCCGCACCCGGCTCGTGCAGGCCTCCGCGGGCCGCTTCTCCGGGTTCGCGGGCCGTACCGCCCACGACGCCCCCGCACTCGGCGAGCACACCGGCGACGTGCTGCGCGACCTCCTGGGCCTCGCGGCACCAGAGATCGACGACCTGCACCGGCGCGGCGTGATCTGACCAGGGAGATTGATCGTGACCATCGCAGTGGTGTCCATCGTCGTGCTGGTCGCCTTGTTCGCGGCCACGCCGATCCGCGGGTTCGACCTCGGGCTCGCCGCGCTCGCCGCGGCGTTCCTGCTCGGCCTCGCCGCAGGCGTCCCGGCCGCCGACGTCACCGGCTTCTTCCCGGCCGACTTCTTCGTGCTGATCGTCGGCGTCACCGCGCTGTTCGGCGCCGCACGAATGAACGGCACCCTCGACTGGCTGCTCGACCTCATGCTGCGGCTCGTGCGCGGCCGGGTGGTGCTGGTCGCGATGGTCCCGTTCGTCGTCGGCGCCGTGCTCACCGCGATCGGCACCCTCCCCGCCGCGGCCACCGCGATCGTCGCCCCGATCGCGCTGGGCCTCGCCGCCCGCTACGGGATCTCGCCGCTGGTGGCGGCCGTTCTCGGCATCACCGGGATCATCAGCGGCCTGCTGTCCCCGCTCGCCGTCTACGGCGTCACCGCCCGCGAGCTCAGCGGCAAGTTCGGGATCGACCTGCCCGCCTCGGCCCCGGCCACCTTCCTGTTCGGCGGCCTGCTCACCGGCGTGGTGATCAGCACCGTCGGCCTGCTCGTCGGCCGCCGCACCGGCGCCGTGCCGGGCGGCCGGGTGACGCTCCCGGACGACGCCGACCCCGACCTGCCGAAGGACGGCGTCTGTGGGGCCGGTGGGGGCGCGGCCGTCGCCGTCGCGCCCGCCCCCACCACCGCGAGCCGCGGCACCCGGGCGCTCACCGTGGGCTGCCTGCTCGCCGTCGTCGTCCTCTCGGTCGGCTTCGACCTCAACGTCGGCTACCTCGGCATGATCGCGGCGCTGGTCCTCCAGCTGGCCCTGCGGTCCGCGCCCGGCGAGATCGTCTCGATGATCCCGTGGAGCGTCGTGCTGCTCATCGGAGGCCTGCTGACCTTCGTCGGCCTCATGCAGCACCTGGGTGCCTTCCAGCAGCTCAGCGACCTGCTGCGGGTCGACGCCTCCCCCGCCCTCAGCCTGCTGGTGCTCTGCTACATCGCCGGCATCACGTCGTTCGCCGCCAGCTCCATCGCGGTGTTCGTCACCACGATGCCGCTCCTGCCCCCGCTCGTGGCCGACGGCCTGTCCCCCGTCGGCGCCGTGCTCGCCCTCGCCCTCGTCTCGGTGCTGGTCGACATCAACCCCCTCGGCATCACCGGCGGGCTGATCCTCAGCGCCGCGGAACCAGCGGTCCGGCCCCGCCTCTTCCGCCAGCTCCTCGCCTACGGCCTGGTCTCGGTGGTCGTCGCCCCGTGCGTCGCGTGGCTGGCGTTCAGCTGGTGGTGATGATCGCGGGTCTGGCGCGTTTACCGACACCTGGTGTCGGGTTTTGCGCCAAAGCAACGATCATGCCCTGAATGCGGCGCCTCCTGGAGGGGCGAAGCCGGAGGTCTCGCGGCGATCAAGGGCAATTGGTCGCTCCCAGAGATCATCTAGCGACCATTTCCCCCTTGATCGACGACCCCGGGGCCGCAAATTCGGCCCATGATCGGAGGGTTGGCGCATTCCCGTGTCGAAAACGCCCGGGAATGCGCCAAACCCGTGATCATGCCCGCGGAACCGGCCTCCGGTGGCACATGGCCACCCGACCTCAGGAGGCCTCCACCGCGTCCGCGACGTCCTCGTGCCCGCCCGGCACCAGCGCACGCCAGACCTCGGTGCCCCCCAGCTCCACCGTGACGCGGAAGGCTGCGCGGCGCAGCAGGGCGGCGACCTCGGTGTCGTCGGGCTCGATGCCGACCACGGCGATGGTGGCGGCGACGTCGTGGTCGTCGAACACCGGCACGGCCAATATCGAGAGGCGTCCCATCGGGGCGGGCGCACGTGCCAGCCCGGTGGCGGCCACTCCTGCCAGCTCGGCCTCGACGCGCCGCCGCTTGACCGGGTCGAGCCCGTCCCAGTAGCGCGCGATCGTCTCGCGGTCCTTGGAGTACTGGAGGAAAAGCTGTCCCTGCGCCGAGTCCATGTCCAGGGTGGTGCCCACCCGCACCGTCACGAGGATCGGGCTCGTGCCCAGCTCGCTGACCAGCGACACGACCGGCCCGGCCGATCCCCACAGCGACAGCACGGACGTCAGGCCGGTCTCCCGCGACAGCCTGCGCATGTGGATCGGGGCCAGGTCGAGCACGCGCCGTTGGCCCTGCGCCACCGCGCCCAGCTGCAGCAGCAGCGGCCCGGGTTCGTAGGCCGCCTGTTCCTCCCGCGAGCGTTCCAGTACGCCCGCGAGCACGAGGGAGCCGAAGTAGCGGCTCACCGTGCTGCGGTTCATCCCGACCAGCGCCGCGGCCTCGGCCACCGTCAGCCGCGGCTGGTTCACGGTGAACAGGGCCAGCAGCTGTCCGACCCGCTGCACGGCCTGGATGTCGCCGGTGCCCCCAGAGCCGCTGGTCAAGCGTCCTCCTTCGCGTGCGGGTCCGGCGACTATACCGAGGACGTCGGGTGCGGCCCCGCTGTTCACGGGAGCGGCGGGGCCGCCGTGTCGTCCCCGGTCGGCCCGCGTCACGGTACGGCGGCGACGCGCGGCGCGGTCTCCGTCCGCGCCGGGTCCTCACCCGCCTTCCGCAGGTCGACGCCGCGGGTCTCGGGCCCGCAGATCGTGGCGATGAGGATGAGGAGCCCGCCCAGCGAGGCGAGGATGCCCGCGGTGTACACGAACGGCACGAACGCGCTGAGCCAGATCATGTAGTAGGAGAAGAAGGACGGGATGATCACCGCGGTGCCGTAGGCGACGCCCCACCCGGTGGAACGCACGATGGTGGCGAACCGTTCGTTGATGTACGCCGGGAGCACGCCGAACGGCGCCACGGTGAGGCAGTGCCCGGCCACCGCGAGCAGGGTGAGGTTGAACCACCCGCTGACGGCGCCCGACCCCACCGCCGTGATCACCACGGGGTAGAACACGATCTGCAGCGAACTGCCGATGTAGAGGGCGCGCTTGCGGCCGATGTGGTCGGACAGCCAGCCGAAGAAGATGTACGACGCCATCGCGACCGGGATGATCAGCTGCGTGTTCGCCAGGTCCGCCGCGGTGTAGCCCTCGTTGTAGTCGAGCAGGAACTGGTTGAGCACGCTGCTGTTGATGGTGACCACGAAGAACAGGCCGGTCATCGTCACCCACGCCTGGATGAACGCCCGGCCCGCTCGGCCGCGCAGGATCATCCGCACCGGTGACTTCGTCTGCGGGCCGGCCTTGGCCACCGCCTCCTGCTGGATCGCCGACTCCTCGACCCGGCGGCGCAGGAACCAGGCCACGAGGAACGACAGGATGAAGCCGAGGACGAACGGCAGGCGCCAGCCCCACTGGACGTACGGCGAGTCCGCCCCACCGCTGGGCGCGATCATCAGGGTGAGCGCCATCGAGACCGCCACGAGCAGCGGGCCGCCGCTCGCCGCGCACTGGATCACCGCGCCGACCAGGCCCCTGCGGTGCGCCGGGGTGTGCTCGAGCGCCATCGGGGTGGCCGCCGTGTACTCGCCACCGAGGAAGATGCCCTCGACGAAGCGGAGCACCAGCAGCAGGGTGGTCGCCGGGACCGCGCCGATCAGCTCCGCGCCCGGCAGGCAGGCGATGAGCAGCGATATCGCCCCGAACCCGTAGATCGTGATGGCGCCGATGCGCCTGCGCCCGATCCGGTCGGCGAAGTGCCCGAAGATCAGCCCGCCGAGCGGCCGCCCGAGCAGCGTCACGGCGAGCGTCATGCCCGCGAAGATCGCCTTCGCCTCCGCGGACATGTCGCCCTGGAAGTAGACGAGCGCGGGCAGCAGGACCGAAGACGCGATGTAGATCGAATAGGAGTCGACGGCGAAGCCGGCCCAGGCGCTGAGGACGGCCCGCCTCCGCCGCCCCCGGGCGGCGGAGTCCGTCTCCACGGTGAGGCCGGACGTGCTCTCGGTCATGACTGGTCTCCTTCGACCACGGATGGAAGCTCGACCGCACGGGGGCACTACCGATTGCGCCGGGGCGGACCGGCCCCGCCTCGACCGGGAACTGCGTTACGTCATTCCGCCGGGCTCGGGTACTCGTCGGCGTTGAGCACCCAGCCCGGACGCGCCGAGAAGTCGTGGCGCGGGCCGGCGAAGATGTCGATGAGGTGGTTGGTGCGCCACCCGATGGCCTGCGAGGTGTGCACCGTGGGCGGCGGGATGATCGTCACCGAGGGGCTGCCGACCTGGGCGTGGTCCTCCGGGCGCCACTTCGTGCCGTCCGTACCCCATGGGGTCTGGATGTGGTGGATGTACGTGCCCGCCACCACGAGGCTGGCCTGCTCGAAGTCGTCGTGGAAGTGCGGCGACATCGCCGTCAGGTCGCGCGGGCCGGACTTGGCCTCCATGAAGTTGACCATGAAGGCGCGGGTGCGGAAGATCCGCCCGAACCGCTTCGGGTCGGCAGGCACGTCCGACATCTGGTAGGTCCGCCACTTGTAGCCGCCCACCGGCTCGGGCCAGGGCTCGAGCGGGGCGACGTGCGGGTGCGGGGTGGCGTACGACGCGGCGTTGGACGCCTTCGCGGCCCACTCGGCCTCGTCGGACTGCACCAGCGAGACGATCGGCCCGCTGCCGGTGCTCGTGATCGCGCTCTCCCCCGGCGGCACCACGACGAGCGCGGGGCCGGTGACGTCGTGGGTCTCCCCGTCGGACGCGCCGCTGATCGCGCTGTTCTCGTCGATCAGCAGCAACACCTGCTCGGACTGCAGCGACGACTTCCAGATGAGGTCGCCCGCTGTGGGCTCGGTGTAGATCAGCACGAAGTTCTGGCCGCGCACGATCCACTGCTCGCTGCCGCCCGCGGACACGACGTCGGGCGGGAGCACGGTGAAGTCGAGGAACTCCGGTGCGGCGATCGCGCCGTCCGCCTTCGGGCCCGCGCCCCCGCGGGGCGCCTCCAGTGCCGACCGCGGGTCGTCCTTCGTGTAGGCCATGTCTGGTCAGTCCTCCTCGTCGTCGGTGCGCACGGCGAGGGCCGCACGGGCCGTCGCCACGGTTCCTCGAGCGGCCGCGCTGAACATGCCGGTGTCGTTGCCGACGAGGATGAACCGGCAGCCCTGCTCGACGCGCAGCCGGATCTGGTCCTCGCCCTGCACCACGGTGCCCACCGGGACACCTGCCTCCACCGCGGAGGCGATGCACTTCGTCACCGCGTCGTGGACGGGAGGTGACCCGCCCGGCACCCCCATCGAGAGCGACAGGTCACCGGGGCCGATGAAGACCGCGTCGACGCCCGGGGCCGCGAGGATCCCCGCGATGTCGTCGACCGACTCCTTCTCCTCGATCATGGCGATCCGGGCGACGTCCTCCCGCCCGACGCGCACGTACTCGGGGGCACCGCCGGGCAGGCTCCCCCACAGGCCCGCCCGGGACGCGAACCCCATGCCGCGCGTGCCGTCCGGCGGGAACAGGTACTGGCGCATCGTGTCGGCCGCCTGCCGCCCGTTCGAGACGTGCGGCACGAGGATGCCCGCGGCACCCGCGTCCAGGTAGCGCTGGGCGTCGCCGTAGCTGTGATCGGTGATCCGAACGAGCGGCGCGACGCCCATCCGGGAGTACACGACCACCATCGAGTAGACGTCCCGGACCGAGAGCAGCGCGTGCTCGGTGTCGATCACGACGAAGTCGAAGCCGGCCTCGCCCACCATCTCCGCGATCTCGAGCGCCGGGATCTTCACGAAGGTGCCGAGGACCGGCCGATCCGAGGACCGGAGCAGCTCGCGGAACATGGCCATGGGGCGGATCTCCATCGATGTCGCGCCGGCTCGTCACTCGCCTGGCTGATGTTCAACTTCCGAACAGCATGTTCGCGATGCAGACTGTCATCCGGCGATCCCGTTCCGCAAGGTCGTCCGCCGACTGGCCCGCCCGGATCGATTCAGCCGGCAGGCGTGTCCCGTATTGCGCGACACTCCTCCGCGCGTGCAGGCTGGGCTGGATCGTCGGACTGCCTGACAAACAACGACTGAGGAGCGTTGACGGCACCCGGACGCTCAACTAGCGTCACCGCCCGTCGCGTATGACGCGACGATAATCCCGGAATACGCGACGGCGCGGAGGCCCCATGGCGAAGGCAGAGGCGCAGGTGGACGGCGAGGGATCAGGCGGCGACATCCAGGTCATCGCACGGATCGCCGCGCTGCTCGACTGCCTCGATCCGGACTCGCCCTACCTCGACACCCAGACCACGGCCAAGGCGCTCGGCGTCGGGCGTTCCACGGCCCACCGGTACCTGGTGTCGCTGGAGAAGCGCGGACTCCTGCGCCGGCGCGACGCCACGACCTACGAGCTCGGACCGGTCCTGTCCCGGCTCGGCACCCTGGCGCTGTCGCGGCTCGGGGTGCTGGAGGCCGCCCGGCCGGTGATGCACGAACTGTGCCGGGAGATCCGCAACACCGTGGTGCTGAGCGTGTGGGGCGGCCGCGCCCCCGTGATCGCGCGGGTCGTGCCGGACAACAGCCGGATCACCACGATCTCGGTGGAGGTCGGCCGGTCGCTGCCCCCGGACGCCGCCCAGTCGCGGATCTTCGCCGCCTACCACAAGCTGGGCCGCGGCGGCCGCTCCGCCACCGGCGGCCACCTCCGCGCCGTCGACGACCAGGAGCTGGTCCCGGTCGGCGGGCTGCTCACCGCGAGCCAGGTCTACGCGGGCGGCGGCTTCAAGACCATCGCCGCGCCGATCCTCACCGCCGACGGCGGCATCGTCGCCACCCTCGCCGTCATCGGCCTCGCCGTGTTCATGCCCGAGGAAGACGACCGCACCGTCGCGGAGAAGCTCGTCTCCGCCGTCTCCCGGATCGGACTGAACTGATGCGCAACTCGGACGACGCCGCCATCGCCGACGGGCTGGTCGTGCGCCGCGCGATCTTCGGCGAGGAACTCGTCGAGAAGAACTACACCAACGCGTCCGACTTCAACCGCCCGGCGCAGGACTGGATCGCCGGGGCCGTGTGGGCGGACGTGTGGACGCGCGAGGGCCTCGACCGCCGCACCCGCAGCCTCGTGACCATGGGGATCCTCACCGCGCTGGGGCGACCCACCGAGTTCGAGTCGCACGTGCGCGCCGCGCTCGCCAACGGCTGCACCGTGGAGGACATCCAGGAACTGCTCCTGCACACCGCGCCGTACTGCGGCGCACCCGCGGCGCTGGACGCGTTCCGGCGGGCGGAGCGCGTGCTCCGAGAAGCGGGTGCGATCGAGGACCAGGAGGCGACGTCATGATCGGACTGCGGCGGAAGGTGCCGCGGCGGTCGTTGCGGGTGGCGATCATCGGTGCGGGGTTCGGGGGAATCGCGGCGGCGATCAAGTTGCGGCAGCTGACCTCGGCCTCGTTCGTGATCTTCGAGCAGTCCCCGCAGGTGGGGGGCACCTGGTACGACAACCGGTATCCGGGGTGTGAGGTGGACATCCCCTCGCACGCCTACAGCTTCTCGTTCCTGCGCTACGACTGGTCGCACACCCATGCCCGCCAGCCGGAATTGTTGCGGTACGCGCAGGAGATCGTGGACACCTTCGGGTTGCGCCCGCACCTGCGGTTGGGCACGAAGGTCACCGAGGTGATCTGGGACGAGCAGCAGCTGAACTACCTGGTGCGCACCGCCGAGGGCGACGAGGACACCTTCGACGTGGTGATCTCCGCACTGGGGTTGCTGAACGTGCCCAACCACCCGGACTGGCCCGGCCTGGAGGAGTTCCGCGGGGTGCGCTTCCACACCTCGCAGTGGCCGCAGGACCTGGATCTGGCCGGGAAGCGGGTGGCGGTGGTGGGCACCGGGTCCACCGCGGCGCAGGTGGTGCCGGGCATCGCGGATCAGGTGGGGTCGCTGCGGGTGTTCCAGCGCGAACCGGGCTGGGTGGAACCCAAGCGGGAGCGGGCGTTCACCGCGCGGGAGCGCTGGGTCTACCGGCACGTGCCCGGGGCGCAGTGGCTGCACCGGGGCTGGTTGTTCTTCCAGTCGATCAACCGGTTCAAGGCCTACGACGCCACCAGCGGCGCGCAGCAGCGCAAACGCGCCGCCTGCGAGGACTACATCCGCGCCAGCGTGAAAGACCCGCAGGTGCAGGCCGCGGTCACCCCGAACTATCCGTGGGGGTGCAAGCGCCCGGTGCTGGCCTCCACCTTCTACGACACGTTCAACCGCGAGCACGTGCAGTTGGTGCCCCACCCGGTGACCTCGGTGACCGAGACCGGGATCGTGGACGCCCGCGGGGTGCACCACGAGATCGACGTGCTGATCACCAGCACCGGGTTCCAGCCCACCCGGTTCCTGGCCAACCTGGACGTGCGCGGGATCGACAAGCGCAGCATCCACGAGGCCTGGCAGGACCGCGCCGCGGCGTTCCTGGGGATCACCGTGTCCGGGTTCCCGAACTTCTTCATCCTCTACGGCCCCAACACCAACGGCGGGTTCTCCATCATCGCCCAGCTCGAACGCCAGGCCGAGGTGGCCGCCAAGGCGGTGCGCCGCCTGGAGTTCACCCCCGGCTACGTCGACACCGACCCCGGGGTGCAGCGCCGCTACGTGGACTGGATCGACCGCCAGATCGCGAAGAAGGCCAACGCGATGGAATCGGGCTGCCACAACTACTACCACTCCGACGGTGGCGCCAACATCACCCAATGGCCCGGCGCCCACCTCAAATACCTCGTCGTCACCAAACTCCTGCACCGCATCGGGATCCGGCTCACGGCGGCGCCCCGATGACGGAGGCACCCCGGATCCGCCCCCGCGACGCCGCCACCCCGGAGCGCAAGTTCCGGATCGGCGCCGCCACGATCACCCCGATCCTGCAGTTCCACTACCGCGTCCCCCCACGGCGGTTCTTCCCGGACCTCGACCTCGCGACGATCGACCAGGACGCCTGGTACTGGCGCCCGCCGTACCGCGAAGACGGCTTCCTCGTCGTCGACATGGGCGGGTTCCTCATCCGCACGCCCGACCGGACCGTCCTCGTCGACGCGGGCGTGGGCAACGGGAAGAACCGGCCCAACCCGCTGTTCGTCGACCGCGCCGACGACTGGTTCGGGGCGCTGCACCGGGCCGGTGTCACCGAGGCCGACGTCGACACCGTCGTCTTCACCCACCTGCACGTCGACCACGTCGGCTTCGCCACGCGGTTCGACGGCACGGCCTGGGTGCCGGCGTTCCCGAACGCGCGATACCTCACCACCGCGCCCGAGCTGGAGCACTGGACCGGCGCCGCCGCCGCGGCCGACCGCGACCGCCTCGGCGAGTACATCGCCGACAGCGTGCTCCCGCTCCGTGAGGCGGGCGCGCTGCAGCTCGTCGAACCGGACCTGCGGATCAGCGAGGAGATCCGGCTCCTCCCCGCGGCCGGGCACACGCCGGGCAACATCTGCGTCGACGTCCGCTCCGAGGGGCAGCGCGCCGTGTTCTCGGGCGACATGGTGCACCACGCCCTGCAGCTCGCCTTCCCCGACCGCAGCACCGACTTCTGCGTCGACCAGCACGGCGCGAGCGTCGCCCGCCAGGAACTGCTCCGCGACATCGCCGACCGCGACGTCCTGCTGTTCCCCGCGCATTTCCCGAACTCCGCACCGGGCCGGGTCGTCACCGACCCGGCGGGCGGCTACCGCTACGAGATGGTCGACGGAGACCCGCTGTGACCGAACGCCTGGCCCGCATCACCCCGGACGTCATGACCGACGAGCAGGCCGAGATCTACGCGAAGTTCACCAGCGGCAAGCGCGCCGCCCCCGGGTCGGCCTTCTCGCTCGTCCACCCCGAGGGCGGGCTCATCGGGCCACCGAACGCCTGGCTGCTCAGCCCTCCGCTCGCCCGTGTGTTCGAGCGGATCGGCGGGACGATGCGCTACGACCTCCAGCTCTCCAACCGGGCCTGCGAGATCGCGATCCTGCTCCTCGCGTTCCACCGCGACAGCCCCTTCGAGCTCTACGCCCACCGCAAGGCCGGCCGCGCCGCAGGCCTCACCGACGAGGAGATCGAAGGCCTCGCCACCCGCACCCCACCCGCGTTCCACTCCGACGAGGAGCAGGTCGTCTTCACTACGACCCTGGCCATCCTCGACAAGCAGACCCTCTCCGACGAGGAGTACGCCGCCGCCGTCGCCGGGCTGGGCGAGCGCGGGCTCTTCGAGCTCGTCGCCCTGGTCGGCTACTACGACCAGGTCGCCACCCAGCTCGCCGTCTTCGGCGTGGTGCCGCCGGAGGAGGGCTGACCGCGGCCTCCACGCGTCATGATCGCCGGTCTTGCGCGTTCCCCGACGCGAGGTGTCGGCTTTCGCACCGGAGCAATGATCATGGCCTCCAGTGCACGGCCCTCACAGGTCAAGATCGCCAGTCTGGCGCAATTCCCGTCACCTCACGTCGGGTTTTGCGCCGGAGCAACGATCTTGCCTCCATCGCAGGCCTCCCGGTGGGACGGAGCCGGAGGTCTCGCGTCGATCAAGGGCAAATGGTCGCTCTTGAAGATCATCTAGCGACCTTCTCCCCTTGATCGACGACCCTGAGCCGCCAATTCGGCCCATGATCAGAGAGTTGGCGCATTCCCGTGTCGAAAACGCCCGGGAACGCGCCAAACCTATGATCATGGCCGCGACACCGGCCGGTGGTGGCGCCGCGCGCCAAGAGGGCAGGCCCCGGCCTGCCCACGTGGTTGCCCGGGAGGGGCCGCAGAGGCTCACGGGTCAAGGGGCGCGAAGCGCTCGCGCAGCGACGCCGTCAGGCGCCCTCGAGGCGTGAGGGGCGGCCCCGCACGATGCGCGGCGCCACCGGAGGCCCCAGACCAGCCGCGGGGTTCCGCGGAACGCAGATTCGGCCCTCACCACATGCGTCACCTACGCGCTGTACCCGCCGTCGACGGGGAGGACGACGCCGCTGACCTGGCTCGCGCGGTCGCTCAGCAGCCACGCGGCGGCTTCGGCCACCTCGGTGGTGGTGCCCGCCTTGCGCAGCGGGACCGCCGAGATGCGGCGCTCGACCGCGGCGGGGTCGGCGGCGCGCCACTGCGTGAGCATCGGGGTCTCGACGGGGCCGGGGGCGATGGCGTTGACGCGGATGCCGAGCGGGCCGTTGTCGTGGGCCGCGGTGCGGGTGAGGCCGATGACGGCGTGCTTGGTGGCCTGGTAGGCGCCGAGGCCGGTGTTGCCGCGAAACCCGCCCACGCTGCTGGTGTTGACGATCGACCCACCGGAGTCGCGCATGGCCCGGATCTCCTCGCGCAGGCACAGCCACATGCCCTTGACGTTGATCGCCATGACCCGGTCGAAGTCCTCCTCCGAGACCTCGTCGAGGCGGCCCTGCTGGTTGATGCCGGCGTTGTTGAACGCGCCGTCGAGGCGGCCGAACCGCTCGAGCGTGGCGTCGACGAACCGGGCGACGTCGGCGGCGACGCTCACGTCGCCCGGGGTGTGGGCGACGTGACCCACGGCGGTGAGCTCGTCGGTGAGGTCGGCGAGGGTGTCCTTGGACCGGGCGGCGACCATGACCGACGCCCCTTCCGCGGCGAAGAGCCGCGCGGAGTCGGCCCCGATGCCGGTGCTCCCCCCGACCACGAGCACGACCTTGCCGGCGAGGAGCCCCGCCGTCATCGCCGCACCGCCACCTTGTCGGCTCCTTTGAGCGCCAGCACCCGCCGGACGTCGGCGGGGGTGGCGATCTCCTTACCGAGGTCGGCGAGCACCTCGCGGACCTTGCGCACCTGCTGGGCGTTGCTGGTGGCGTGCTCGCCCTTGCCGATGTAGAGGTTGTCCTCCAGGCCGACGCGCACGTGCCCGCCCAGCCATGCGCTGTGCGTGCAGAACTGCATCTGGTTGCGGCCCGCGGCGAACGCGGAGAAGTGGTAGTCGCGGCCGAACAGCTTGTCGGCGATCGCGACCATGTGCGTGAGGTTGGCGTGGTCGGCGCCGATCCCGCCGAGGATGCCGAAGACGCCCTGCACGAGGAATGGCGGCCTGGCGAGCCCGCGGTCGGCGAAGTGGGCGAGCGTGTAGAGGTGCCCGATGTCGTAGCACTCGTACTCGAACCTGGTGCCACCCTTCTCGCCCAGCTCGCGCAGCGCGTACTCGATCTGCTCGAAGGTGTTGATGAACGGGTGCCCGTAGGTGTTCTCGACGTAGGGCTTCTCCCAGTCGTACTTCCACCGCTGCACGCGGTCGGCGATGCCGGAGAACACGAAGTTCATCGAGCCCATGTTGAGCGAGGCGAGCTCGGGGCTGAACCGCGTGGCCGCCGACAGCCGCTGCTCGATCGTCATCGAGGACGCCCCGCCGGTGGTGATGTTGATGACGGCGTCGCAGCCGTCCGCGATCGGCGGGATGATCTCCTCGAACACCTCCGGCTCGAACGCGGGCCGGCCGTCCTCGCCGTGCCGGGCGTGGAGGTGGATCACCGCGGCTCCGGCCTCCGCGGCGGCGAGCGCCTCCGACACGATCTGCTCGGGGGTGATCGGCAGGTGGTCGCTCTGCGACGGGATGTGGACCGATCCGGTCACCGCGCAGCTGATGATCACCTTCTCGGCGGCGATCACTTCGGTTCTCCGTGGACAGCAGGCATGGATCGACCTCCGCAACGGTGCGTATCGCGAACTCGTTGTTCACCATACGGATTCACCGGTGCCGTTGTCTACGTCGCCGCGGCCGGCCCCCACCCCGCCTGCTCCGAGCCGCCGACCCCTCGACGGCGGATCACGGGCGCGGGTCGGTGACCGGCCGCGGCGACGCCCCCACGCCTACGGAACGACCTCGATCCAGCCCCGCACGACGGCGGGCGTGACGTCCTCGACGAGGTCGGGGTGGGTCGCCGACACGTGCTGCAGCACCACCTCGACCACCCGGTCCTCGTCGTCGTCCCGTACGGCGAAACCGCACTCGCAGAGCACCTGGTTCATGGCTCCTCCTCTCCCTTGCCGCCACACGGTCCTCGCCGTCCTTGCGCCGACCTGTCGGGAACGTTGCCGAAACCTTGTCTCCGCCGGGTCAGATGAGCTGGTCGAGCAGGCTCTGGGTGGCGGGGCTCGGAGAGACGCCGAGGTCGTCGCGCAACACGCGGGTGAGCCGCTCGTAGGTCAGCACGGCCGCGGCACGGTCGCCCCGCTGCACGAGCGCGCGCATCAGCAGGGCGTAGCCGGTCTCGGACAGCGGTTGCAGCTCGACGAGCCGGCGGGCGCTGCGTTCGGCGCTCGGCAGCTCGGCCGGGCCCAGGTGCAGGCACGCCTCCGCATAGCAGGCGAGGGCGCGCTCGTGGTCGTAGGCGGCGGCCCGGCGCCGGTCGTCGACCCAGGGGTGGTCGAGGTCGGACAGGAACTCGCGCTGGGTCACGAACAACGCGCTCAGGCCCTGGGTCCAGGCGCGCGGCCAGTCCCGGCGGCCGATCGCGGACTCGGCGTCGTGCAGCGCGGCCGCGGCGACGTCGGCGTCGACCAGGGCGCCCGGCGGGAGCACGAGCTGCAGGCTCGACCGGCCGCGGATCTCGATCGGCGCGAGCGCGGCCCGGGCCTTCGACAGCAGCACGGTGAGGCCGGACACCGCGCTGGACCCCGGATCGCCCGGGTACCAGAGCACGTCCAGCAGCGCGTCCCGGTCCACGGCGGACAGCCGGTGGGCGGCGAGGTAGGCCACCAGCAGCCGGCCGCGCCTGCCCGGGAGTTCGCGTTCCGCCGCCCGGCCGGCGACCCGCACGGCGAACCGCCCGTGCAGCTGAATCCTCACCCGGATCCCCTTCTCCACGGCGCACACCTCGTGCAGCTCGGGTGAGGAGTCCTCGCGGGAGGCGCGAAGCGCGTTACGTCCGCTGGGCGAGCTTCTCCAGCGTCGCGCGGGCGCCCACCTCGTGGAGCGAATCGAGGTGCTCGACGTAGGCGGTGGTGAAGCGCTCATCGTCGATCAGGTCGCCGAAGACCTCGCGGTCGGCGAGGAAGGCGAGCTTGTCCTCGCGCTGGCGGCGGGCGGCCGCTGTGAGCCGGTCGGCGAGCCGGTCGACGACCTCGATCGGCTCCCCGGACTCGTCGACGCCCTCGGCGTAGCGGGCCCAGCTGGCGACGACCGCGGCCGACCGCGTGATCTCGCCGCCGTGCTCCAGGTTGTGCCGCACCACCGGCAGCAGCCACTTCGGGATGCGGTCGGAACTCTCCGCGCAGAGCCGCGCGACGGTGTCGCGGACGTGGCCGTTGGAGAACCGGGCGATCAGGTTGGGCTTGTACTCGTCCAGGTCGACGCCCGGCACCGGCTCGAGCGTCGGGGTGGCCTCGCGGTCCATGTAGGCGAGGAGGAAGTCGGCGAACAGGGGGTCCTGGCAGACCTCGTGCACCAGCCGGTAGCCGGCGAGGTGGCCGAAGTAGCAGAGCGCCTGGTGGCTGGCGTTGAGCAGCCGCAGCTTCATCAGCTCGTACGGCTCGACGTCGTCGACGAGCTGCACGCCCACGTCCTCCAGCGGGGGGCGGCCGAGCGGGAACCGGTCCTCCAGCACCCACTGCGTGAACGGCTCGCAGACCACCGGCCAGCGGTCCTCGATGCCGAACCGGCGGGCGATCTCGGCGCGGTCGTCGTCGGTGGTGACGGGCGTGATGCGGTCGACCATGCAGTTCGGGAACGCGACGTTCTCGCGCACCCACTCACCGAGCTCGGGGTCGCGCAGGCCGGCGAACGCGCTGAAGCTGCGGTGCGCGGCGTCGCCGTTGCCCTGGATGTTGTCGCAGGACTGCACGGTGAACGGCGGGATCCCGCGCTCCCGCCGCCGCACCAGGCCCTCGGTGATGAGCCCGAAGGTGGTGCGCGGTGCGACGCCGGGCTGCAGGTCGTGCACGACGTCGGGGTTCGTGGCGTCGAACTCACCGGTGACGGCGTTGAAGTTGTACCCGCCCTCGGTGACGGTGAGCGAGACGATGCGGGTGGACTCGTCGGCGAGCTTCTCGATCACCGCCTCCGGGTCGTCGGGCGCGAAGAGGTAGTCCACGATGGACCCGATCACCCGTGGCTCGAACGTGCCGTCCGGGTGCTTGATCACCAGCGTGTAGAGGTGGTCCTGTGCCTTCAGGGCCTCGCGCATGCGCCGGTCGCCCGGCAGCACCCCGACCCCGCAGATCCCCCAGTCGAGCGCCGTGCCCGCCTCCATCAGGCGATCGAGGTACATGGCCTGGTGGGCGCGGTGGAACGCGCCCACCCCGAAGTGCACGATCCCCGCGCGGACCGCTGTGCGGTCGTAGGTCGGGACGGCGACGTCCGGGCCGAGCGCAGGCAAGGCAGTGGCGTCGAGGGCGGTCATCGTGGACAGGGCTCCTCCCGGGGACAGGGCTCGATTTTTTTCCTCCGGCAGCGGGCCGGTCAAGGAAGACCGGCAAATTGTGCGCGGTGGCGCTCATATGAGCACTAACGGGTGAGCAGCTCGCTGATCCGGTCCGGCGCGAGCACCAGATCGGCCAGCAGCAGTGCGCTGCCCACCAGCCCCGCACCCGTGCCGAGCCGGCTGGGCACGATCTGCAGCCGGGCGGTGGCGAGCGGCAGCGACCGCCGGTAGACGTGCTCGCGGATGCCGGCGAGCAGCGGGTCGCCCGCACCGGCGGCAACCTGCCCGCCGACCACGACGACCCGCGGGTTGAGCAGGCTGACCGCCTCGGCCACCGCGCCACCGAGCAGCCGCCCCGCGCGCCGCAGGAACCGGGCCGCGTCGGGGTTGCCGGACGCACTGAGCGCCAGCGCCCCGGCGACGCTCCCGACGTCATGGCCCGCTTCCCGCAGGTCGCGGACCAGCGCCCACCCGCCCGCGTACGCCTCGAGGCAGCCGACGTTGCCGCAGCGGCACGTCGGCGGGGACTCCGCGCCGGGCACGGCGAGCTGCACGTGGCCGATGTCGCCCGCGGCGCCGTCGGCCCCGCGGAAGACCCGGCCGCCCGCGATGATCCCCGACCCGATGCCGGTGCCCACCTTGAGCATGAGCAGCGTCTCCGCGTCGGGGTGGACGGTGCGGTGCTCGCCGAACGCCATCGCGTTGACGTCCTTGTCGACCATCACGTGGCACCGGTAGCGCGGCGCGAACCAGCCGCGGATGTCGAAGCGGTCCCAGCCGGTCATGATCGGCGGGCTGACCACGAGCCCCGCCGCGAAGTCGACGGGGCCGGGGACGTCCAGCCCGATGCCGTGGACGGCGTCGGCGTCGCGCCCGGCCTCGGCGAGCATCTCCCGGAAGAACCCGTCGACGACCTCCAGAACCGCCTGCGGCCCCGCGGCGACGTCGATCTCCCGCGTGCGCTCGGCCGTGACAGCGCCCGCGAGGTCGCAGAGTGCGGCCCGTAGGCCGGTGGCACCGACGTCGGCGACGAGCAGCACGCCGCGATCGCGGTGGAACGCGAACGTGCCCGCGGGCCGGCCCCGGCCCGGCGCCTCGTCGCGCTGCTCCCCCGCGGGCACGACGAAGCCGTGCGCGAGCAGCGCGTCGAGCCGCTGGTTGACCGTGGACCGGGACAGGCCGGTGCGGTGCATGACCTCCGCCCTGGTCTGTGGCCCGACGCTGCGGAACAGCGCGAGCACGTCACCCACCGACTGCACGAGCTCAGGTTAATAAGACTTCGAACAGACGGAAAGAGCCAGATTTCTGCTTGACAGAAGTTAGAAGTCGGGATGTCATGCGTACGTCGGTCACGGCGGTCCGACCCCTGGGAGGAACAGCGATGCACAACCGGAGGCGCGCCCTGGTGGCCGCGGCGCTGGCGGCGGGTGTCGCCATGGCGCTCACGGCCTGCGGGGGCGGCGGCAGCGGGGACACCACCTCGGTGGCCGCGGTGATCAAGGGCCTGGACAACCCGTTCTTCCAGTCCATGGAGAAGGGCATCACCGACCGGAGCGCGGCGGCGGGCGTGCAGGCCACCGTGCAGGCGGCCACGTCGATCACCGACACCACCGGCCAGGCCGACAAGCTCACGGGGCTCGCCGGCCAGGACTTCGACTGCTACGTCGTCAACCCGATCTCCGGCACGAACCTCGTGCAGGGGCTCGCCCAGCTCGCCGCGGCGGGCAAGCCGGTGGTCAACATCGACAGCCCGGTCGACCCGGCCGCAGCGCAGGCCGCGGGCGTGCAGCTCGCCACCTACATCGGCACCGACAACGTGGCGGCGGGCCGCATCGCCGCCGAGCGGATGTCCGAGATCCTCCCCGACGGCGGACCGGTCGCGATCGTCGGCGGCATCCCCGGCGACGTCACCAGCGGTGCCCGCATCGAGGGCTTCACGGCAGGCCTGACGAACGGCGTCACCGTGCTGCAGGAGGTGGCCGCCAACTGGGAGCGGCAGGAGGCCCTGACCCAGGCCACCACGATCATCGGGGCCCACCCGGACGTGAAGGGCTTCTTCGCCGCCAACGACGACATGGGTCTGGGCATCGCGAGGGCCGTCGCCAACGCCGGGAAGACCGGCGAGATCGCGGTGATCAGCGTCGACGGCAACCCGGACGCGCTCACCGCCGTCGCCAACGGCGAGCTGTCCGCCACCGTGGCCCAGTACCCGTACGTGATCGGGCAGCTCGGCGTCGACGCCTGCACGGCCGCCGCGAGCGGCGCCTCGCTGCCGGCCGAGGTCGACGCGCCCGTGCAGCTCGTCACGAAGGACAACGCGCAGCAGGCGATCGACTCGGCACCCGAGCCGCCCACGCCGTACGACAACCCCTTCGCGACCCAGTGACCACCACCATCACGACCACCTCCCGGCCGGCCGCTGCGGCCTGGCGTGACCCCGGCTTGTGGGCCGACCGCGCCGCGGCCGTGGGCCTCGTGGTGCTGCTGATCGTGTTCCAGCTGCTCGACCCGGACTTCCTGACCCTCGGCAACATCCGCTCGATGCTGCTGGCCTCGGCGATCCTGGTGGTGCTCTCGATCGGGCAGGCCTTCGTGGTGGCCACCGGCGGCATCGACCTCTCGGTCGCCTCCACGATGACGTTGGCGGCGGCGCTGTTCGGGTTCGGCTTCGCCCACGGGTGGGGTCTGCTGCCGTGCTGCGTCGTCGCGCTCGTCGGCGGCACGGTGGTCGGGCTCGTGAGCGGGATCCTCATCGGCCACGGCCGCATCACCGACTTCGTCGTCACCCTCGGCGCGCTCTCCGCCGCATCCGGTGCGGCGCTGGTCATCGCCGACGGGAAGCCGGTCACCGTGATCGACGCCGGGCTGCTGCGCCTGTCCGCGGGCGGCATCGGGCCGATCGGCTGGTCGGTCGTCGTGGCGGCGGTGCTTGCCGTGATCGCCCACGTCGTGCTCTTCCGGACGCGGATCGGCACGCACGTGCTGGCCGCGGGCGGCAATCCGGACGCCGCCACCGCCACCGGCATCAGCGTGGCCCGGATCAAGGTGCTCGTGTACGGGGCGAGCGGGCTGCTCGCCGGGATCGCGGCCATCCTGCTGGTGTCGCGCGTCGGCGCGGCCGAGCCGGCGTCGAACACGTCGTTCCTGCTCAACTCGGTGGCCGCGGTCGTGCTCGGCGGGGTCAGCCTCGCAGGCGGGCGCGGTGGCATCGTGGGGCCCGTGCTCGGCGCGCTGCTGCTCACCGTGCTGTCCAACGGGCTCACGATGCTCGGCGTCTCCCCCTTCTACCAACCGCTCGCCGTCGGCGTGGTCGTGGTCGCCGCGGCGTTCCTCACGAGGTGGCGTCGATGACCGCGATCCTGGCCGTCGAGGACCTGTCGCTGTCGTTCGGCAGCGTGCAGGCGCTGCGGGACGTCACGCTGGCGCTGGCTCCGGGCGAGATCACCGCGCTGGTGGGCGACAACGGGGCGGGCAAGTCCACGCTCGTGCGGTGCATGTCCGGCGTGCACCGGCCCGAGAGCGGGCGCATCCTGCTGGACGGGGAGCCGGTGGCGTTCCGCTCGGCGGAGGACGCCCGGCACGCCGGCATCGAGACAGTGCACCAGAACCTCGCGCTGGTGGAGGACCTCACGGTCTGGCAGAACCTGTTCCTCAACCGCGAGCTGACGCGCGGCCCGTTCCTCGACCGCGCCGCGATGCGCAGGCGTGCGCAGGAGATGGTCTCGGAGCTGGCGGTCAACGTGCCTGCGGTCGGGTCGCGGGTGCGCAGGCTGTCGGGCGGGCAGCGCCAGGCCGTCGCGATCTGCCGCGCCGCGGGCTTCGACTCCCGACTCGTGATCATGGACGAGCCCACCGCGTCGCTGGGCGTGCAGGAGACCGAGCGGGTGGAGCACCTCATCCGCGGCCTGCGCGACAAGGGCCGGGCCGTGCTGCTGATCAGCCACGACTTCCAGCAGGTGCTGCGCCTGTCCGACCAGGTGTGGGTGATGCGCTCCGGTCGCTGCGTCGGCGGCAGGCGCACGAAGGACACCACCGGCGAGGAGATCGTCTCGCTGGTCACCGGCGCGCTCGCCGCCTGATTTGAAAGGATCTTCCCCGTGACCAACCCGATCGGTGTGCACGCTCTGGTGTGGGTGGGCGACACCACCCCCGAGGCGATCAGCGAGGCGGTGCGCCGCACCAAGGAGGCGGGCTACGACCTGCTGGAGCTGTCGCTGCACGACGCGAAGCGGCTCGACACGGCCGCCGCGCGGGCGGAGCTCGAGGCCGCGGGCCTGGGGATCGCGTGTTCGCGCGGGCTCGCGTTCGACGCCGACGTGTCGAGCACCGACCCCGCCGTGGTCGCCCGAGGGGCGCAGTTGCTCGCCGATTCGCTGCGGGTCACCCGCGAGCTCGGCGGGACCGTCCTCACCGGGGCGCTCTACAGCGCGCTCGGGAAGTACTCGGCCCCGTTGACGGACGCCGGGCGGGCCAACGTGGTGCGGGTGCTGCGCGAGCTGGCCGCGGAGGCCGCCGGGCACGGCATGACGCTCGGGCTGGAGATCTGCAACCGCTACGAGACCCACGTGATCAACACGGCGCACGACGCGCTGCGGCTGGCCGACGACATCGGCGCCGACAACGTCATGATCCACCTGGACACCTACCACATGAACATCGAGGAGGACGACCTCGTCCGCCCGGTGCAGGAGGTGGGCTCCCGGCTCGGTTACGTGCACATCGGCGAGAACCACCGCGGCTACCTCGGCTCCGGGCACCTCGACTTCGGCGCGTTCTTCCACGCGCTCGCCGACGTCGACTACACCGGCCCGATCACGTTCGAGTCGTTCTCGTCGGCCGTGGTCTCGCCGGGCCTGTCGAGCGACCTCGCGGTGTGGCGGAACCTGTGGTCCGACGGCGCCGACCTCGCCGCGCACGCCCGGTCGTTCATCGCCGGGCAGCTGGCGGCGAGCCGGGCCCGGTGACCCTCTCCGACCTCGTCGCCCGGGCGAAGGCGCTGGCCGCCGGCCCGGGCCGGGCGGTACTCGGCATCACCGGCAGCCCGGGTGCGGGCAAGTCGACGCTCGTCGAGGCGCTGCTGCGCGAGCTGCCCCCCGAGCGGGTGGCGCACGTCCCGATGGACGGCTTCCACCTCGCCGACGTCGCGCTGCGCGCCATCGGGCGCCTCGACGCGAAGGGCGCACCCGACACGTTCGACGTCGGCGGCTACATCGCGCTGCTGCGGCGGATCCGGGCCGACGCCGAAGACGTGATCTACGCGCCGGCCTTCGAGCGCGACCTGGAGCAGCCCCTCGCCGGCGCGATCGCGGTGCCCCGTGCCGCCCGGCTCGTCCTCACCGAGGGCAACTACCTGCTGGTGCAGGGGGGCCGGTGGCCGGAGGTGGCGGCACAGCTGGACGAGGTCTGGTTCTGCGACCCCCGCCCCGACGTGCGGCTCGCGCAGCTCGTGGCCCGGCACGTCGCGTTCGGCAAGGCGCCCGACCACGCCCGGGCGTGGGTGGCCGCGGTGGACGAACCGAACGCGGAGCTGGTGGAGGCAACGCGCTCGCGCGCCGACCTGGTGGTGCCTGCGGACGTCCTGGAGTCGCTCGTGCCGTGACCTGGCTCAACTGGGGCTGTCGGATTTCGTGAGCCTCATCTAACGTGCTTGTTCGTGGCGTCTAACACCGTGCTCCGGGGAGGGTCGGCCCGCGGCCGGCTGCGTGGTCGTCTCCTCCTGCTCGGGCCCGCCTTCGTGGCGGCCATCGCCTACGTCGACCCCGGCAACTTCGCCACCAACTTCTCCGCCGGGGCGGGCTACGGCTACCTCCTGGTCTGGGTGATCGTCTCGGCCAACCTCATGGCGATGGTGATCCAGTCGCTGTCGGCCAAACTGGGGCTGGCCACCGGCGAGAACCTGTGCGAGGTGTCGCGGCGGGAGTTCCCGCGGCCCGCCGTGTGGGGGCTGTGGGTGCAGGCCGAGCTCGTGGCGATGGCCACCGACCTCGCCGAGGTGCTCGGCGGCGCCATCGCGCTGAACCTGCTCTTCGGGATCCCCCTCTTCCAGGGCGGTCTCATCACCGGCGTCGTGGCGTTTCTGCTGCTCAGCCTGCACACCCGCGGGTACCGCCGCTTCGAGCTGGCCATCGGCGGCCTGTTCGCGGTGATCGTCATCGGGTTCTTCGTCAACCTCGGCCGGGTGGACGTCGACGGCGGGGCCGCCGTCGCGGGCCTCGTCCCCGCGTTCACCGACACCGACAGCGTGCTGCTCGCCACCGGCATCCTCGGTGCCACGGTGATGCCGCACGTCATCTACCTGCACTCCGCGCTCACCCAGGACCGCACGCGCGGGGCGGGCGCTTCTGTCCGGACGCTGCTGCGCTACCAGCGCGTCGACGTGGCCATCGCGATGGGGCTCGCCGGGCTGGTGAACCTGTCCATGCTGCTGATCGCCGCGGCGCTGTTCCACGACACCGGCACCGAGGCCGACACCCTCGAGGGCGTGCACAGCGGCCTGTCCGCCGTGGACGGCACCGCCGCGGTGGCGTTCGCGCTGGCGCTGCTGGCGTCCGGCTTCGCCTCCTCCGGCGTGGGCACCCTCGCCGGGCAGGTGGTGCTCCAGGGCTACCTGCGCCGCCGCATCCCGATCCTGCTCCGCCGCACGCTCACGCTCGCCCCGGCCCTCGCGGTGCTCGCGATCGGCGTCGACCCGACGCGGGCGCTCGTGCTGTCGCAGGTGGTGCTGTCGTTCGGGATCCCGTTCGCGCTCGTGCCGCTGGTGATGCTCACCCGCCGCCGCGACGTGATGGGCGAGCTGGTCAACCACCGGGCCACCACGGCGCTCGCGAGCCTGCTCGCGGCCGTGATCATCGGGCTGAACGGGTTCCTGCTGGTGCAGGTGCTGAGCGGGAGCCCGGCCGGCTGAGCCGAGACGGATGGCGTAGCCGCGTGGCGACCTCCGGCAAATCCCATCGCCCGTCCCCGCTGCCTACCGTCGGGACGGGCGGCGGGAGGAGATGGACGTGGCGGATCCGTTCGAGGGCGACGTGGTGGTCCTGTCCCGGAACACCGAGTCCGACGGCGTGGTGTCGCTCGAGCTCGGCATGCCCTCGGGCGACCCGGTCCCGGAGTGGGAGCCGGGTGCCCACATCGACCTCGTGCTGCCGGTGGGCCTCACCCGCCAGTACTCGCTGTGCGGGCCGGAGAACGGCAAGACGTGGCGCGTGGCCGTGCTGCGCGAGCAGGACGGCCGCGGCGGGTCGGAGTGGATCCACGACCACGCGCACGAGGGCACCACGCTTCCGGCCCGCGGCCCGCGCAACCACTTCCCGCTGCTGCCCTCGCCCCGCTACCTGTTCATCGCGGGCGGGATCGGCATCACCCCGCTGCTGCCGATGATCACCCGGGCGCACGCCGCGGGCGCCGAGTGGGAGCTGCACTACGGCGGGCGCGAGCGCGGCTCGATGGCCTTCCTCGACGAGCTGGACGGCCACGGCGACCGGGTGACGGTCCGGCCGCAGGACCGCCACGGGCCGCTCGACCTCGCGACGATCCTCGCCGGCCCGCTCGACTCCACGCTCGTCTACTGCTGCGGGCCCACGGGCCTCATCGAGGCCGTCGAGGACCGGTGCCGGGCCTGGCCTGCGGGATCGCTGCACGTCGAGCGGTTCACCAACGTGGTGACGCCCGCGGAGGACGACGCGGAGTTCGAGGTCGAGCTGGCCGCGTCCGGGGTCACCGTGACCGTGCCCCCGCACCTGACGATCCTCGAGGCCGTGGAGAACGCCGGGGTGCCCGTGCTGTCCTCCTGCACCGAGGGCACCTGCGGCACGTGCGAGACCACCGTGCTGGAGGGCGAGGTCGACCACCGCGACGTCGTGCTCACCGACGAGGAGCGCGAGGCGAACGAGACGATGATGATCTGCGTGTCCCGGGCGCGCTGCGCCCGCCTCGTGCTCGACCTCTGAGCGGGACGGGCCCCCGATCGGCTGATTTCCCGGCCCCGGGCGTGCTCGAGGCCGCCCGGGTACCCCGTCGCGACGTACCGTCCGCGCGGGGAGGGACCGGAGATGACCACGTTCAGCAGGCGGCGGATGCTCCGGGCGGGTGCCGCGGCCGTCGGGGCCGCCACCCTGGGCCCGTCGGCCGCCGCGTGCGCGACGTTCCCGTCCGGGGCCCCGCCGGTGCCGGAGGAGACGCGGACGCTCGACCAGCTCCACGCCGAGGCGATGGCGGAGGGCGGTCGGCTCGTCGTGTACGCCGCCGGGGACAGCAGCACCGAACTGCAGCGCACCGAGGAGGCGTTCCGGGCGCGCTTCCCCGGCATGCGGCCCACCGTGGTGGCCGACTACAGCAAGAACCACGGCGTGCGGGTCGACAGCCAGGTGGCCACCGGCACGCTCGTGCCGGACGTGGTGCAGCTGCACACCCCGCACGACTTCCCCCGCTGGAAGGAGGAGGGCCTGCTGCTGCCGTACAAGCCGGCCGGCTTCTCCGCGCTGCCCGACGCGTTCCGCGACCCCGACGGGGCCTGGGTCGCCACCGCCGTGGTGGCGCTGAGCTACCTGCACGGCGGCGGGGGCGGCGGGCCCGCCCCCACCACGCCCGCCGACCTCGTGGATCCCCGCTGGCAGGGCCGCATCGCGTCGGCCTACCCGCAGGACGACGACGCCGTCCTGTTCCTGTACCGCGAGTACGTGATCACCTACGGCTGGGAGTGGGCGGCCCGGCTCGCCGCGCAGGACGTCCAGTTCGCGCGGGGCACCCGGGCCCCGGCCGCCGCCGTGGGCGCGGGGCAGAAGACGATCGGCATCGGCGTGCCCGGCACGCCGGGCGCGGCGCCCTCCTCGGCCGCCCGCTGGCTCGTGCCCGCCGAGGGCCCGTTCGTGGCGTGGGGCCAGCGGGCGGCGATCCTCGCGGGTGCCCCGCACCCGGCGGCCGCGAAGCTCTACCTGAACTGGCAGCTGTCCGTCGACGTGCAGCAGGACGCACCCAGCGGCTGGTCGGTGCGCACCGACGTCATCCCGACCAGCGGCCTCGAACCGATCTGGGAGTACCCGAACTCCCACCTCGACCACTACGTCGAGTTCATGGCCGACCGCGCCGAGGTGGAGCGCTGGCGGCAGACGTTCGTCCTGCACTTCGGCGAGGTCGAGGGTCCCCCGACCACCGGGCAGCTCGGGCTCTACCCGGGCCGGGCGGCGGCGTAGTCCTAATGGGGCTGGTGCTCGGCCCGCCCGTTCGAGCGCCCCTGCTCGGCGGCCCGCCTGCGGGCGTCGGCCGCCGCGAGGATCAGCTCGACGCAGTCGTCGTGGCCGATCAGCGTGCTGTCCAGCACCAGGTGGTAGTGCTCCGCGCTGGCGGGATCGGTGCGGTAGTAGTGGCGCACGTACGCCGTGCGCGCCTCGTCGTTGCGGCGCAGCGCCTCCCGGGCCTCCTGCTCGCTCACCCCCAGCATGTCCATCGCCTGGCGGATCCTGCGCTCGGGGGCGCCGTCGAGCCGCACGTGCAGCGCCGTGGGGTGGTCGTGCAGCACGATCGCGGCGGCCCGGCCCAGGATCACGCCGCCCCGGTCGCGGATGCCCTCGCGGATGGCGCGCTCGGTGCACGCGTGCAGGTGCGCGTCGGGCAGCAGCGCCCCGGGTGGTGGCACGGCGCCGACCATCCAGTCCGTGGTGGCGGGCGCCGCAGCGGTGAGCATCCGCGCGAGCCAGCCCTGGACCTGCTCGTCCCGGCTCAACGCGTCCTCGAGCGGGATGCCCAGCTCGTTGGCCACGGCGGTGGGGATCGCGCGGTCGAGGAAGGGCACGCCGAGCCGCTCGGCGACCGCCGGGCCGATGAACGCACCACCGGCGCCGTAGCTCGCGGAGATCGTGACGACTGGTCGCATGGCTGGCCTCCGTCCCGGAAACCTGGTGCGGCAACGTTAGAGCAACCGGCGCCGCACGGCAGCCGCGGAGATCCCCCGGTCGGAGGAGCTATGCGGGCGCGCCGGACCGCCTGCCCGCCTCGACGTCGGCGGTGAGGTCACGCAGGTGGGTCGGGTTGATCAGCAGCTCCTCCACCACCGCGCGCTGCGGCAGCGACGCGGCGAGCAGCACCGCGGCGGCCACGTCCTCGGCGCGGAGCATGGTGGCGCGCTCGGCCTCCCCCGGCGGCAGCGGCCGGTTGTCCAGGATGGGGGTGTCGACCTCCCCGGGCAGGATCGAGGTGGCCCGGATGCCCTCGTTGCGGTAGGTGGCGTTGAGGTAGCCCATGAAGTTCACGACGCCGGCCTTGGCGGCGCCGTACGCCGGGCCGGAGAGCAGGCCGGGGCGCACGGCGGCCACCGACGACACGGTGATCACGGTGCCGGCGCCGCGGTCGAGCATGTCCGGCAGCACCGCGCGGGTGAGGGCGAACACGCCGCTCAGGTTCACCCGCACCACGGCGTCCCAGTCCTCGTCGGGCATCCAGCGGGCGTTGCGGATCTTCGACGACGCCCCGGCGACGTTGACCAGCACGTCCACCGGTCCGACGCGCTCGCGCACCCCGTCCACCAGCGTGGCAACCTGCGCGGGGTCGTCGATCGCCGCGGGCTCGACGTGCGCGGTGCCCCCGGCCGCGGAGATCGTGGCCGCGACCTCCTCGAGCGGGGCCCGCCTGCGCCCCACGAGGACGGTCACCGCGCCCTCGGCGGCGAGCGCGACCGCGGTGGCCGCGCCGATGCCGCTGCCGGCGCCGGTGACCAGGCAGACCTTCTTCTCCAGGGTGCTCATGTCGATCAGTATCGCCGCGGGACTCAGCGGGTGTTCAGGTGCGGTTCCTACCATCGCCGCCATGGCCGTTTCAGCAGATCACCGCGGGACGCACCGCCGGATGCTGGCCGTCGCGGCCGTGGTCCTCGTCGTGGGAGGTGGGCTCGTGTGGCTGGTGCTGGGCACGGGCGGTTCCGGGCCGGGCGGGCCGTCCGCGCCGGGCCCGGTGGCCCTCCAGGGCTGGAAGCTCACGCTCCCGGTCGAGGGCGACGACGGCGACGCCGAGTCCGTCGACCCGGCCGCCCCCACCGATCCGTGGCTGACCACCGGCCCGGACGGCGGGCTCACCTTCTGGGCCCCGGCGTCCGGCGCCACCACGAAGAACTCCGACCACCCCCGCACCGAGCTCATCAGCACGCAGGACTTCACCGCGGGTGAGGACGGGCCGCACACCCTGGCGGCCTCCCTCGCGGTGACCCAGGTGCCCTCCGACACCAAGGACATCATCATCGGGCAGATCCACGGCTCCGACGACATCAAGTCGGTGCCGTACGTGATGCTCCACTACCGCGACGGGGAGATCCGGGCGATCGTCAAGCAGAAGCAGAAGGGCGACGAGAAGGAAGCCTTCACGCTGCTCACCGGGGTGCCGCTGGACGAGCGGTTCGACATCTCGATCACCGATGCCGGCGACGGCTCGATGACGATCAGCGCGACCCACGCGGGCAGCACCCAGCAGGCCACCGCCCAGGTGCCCGAGGCGTTCCGCGGCGAGCCGGTGCGCTTCCAGGTGGGGGCCTACCAGCAGGCCGACAACCCGCAGGGCGACGACGACGGCGGCCGGGTCACCTTCTACGACATCAGCCAGTAGCCCCGGTCAGCCGAGCAGGGCCACCACGCCGAACAGCACGGGGACACTCACAACCGTGGTGCTGAGCGCCGCGTCGCGCCCCAGCGACTCCCCCTGCTCGAACCGCGCGGCGTAGGCGAACACGTTCTGCGCGGTGGGCAGCGCCGCGCAGACGACCACCGCGAGCAATCCGGGGCCCTCCAGCCCGAGCAGGAGGCCGACGAGCAGCGCCAGCACCGGGTGCACCACGCACTTGAGCACGAGCACGGTGGCCAGCAGCGGCGCGGTGGCCCCGGTGCCCGGCCGCTTCGCCCCGCACAACGAGATCCCGAAGGCGAGCAGCATGCCGGGCACCGCGAGGTCGGAGATCAGCTCGATCGGGGCGAGCAGCGGGGTGGGCGGCACCAGCCCGGTCACCGACACGGTGATCCCGGCGACCGTGGCCAGGGCGATCGGGTTGCGCACCGGCGCCGTGAGCGTGCGCCACCGCGGCGGGCGCGCACCGTCGGACCGCTCGGACAGCACGCCGAGGAGCGTCGTGAAGAACGGGGTCAGCACCGCGAGCTGGAACACCAGCACCGGCACGGCCTCGGTCACGTTCCCCAGCGCGTAGGTGGCGATCGGCAGCCCGAGGTTGCCCGCGTTGACGTAGCCGCTCGCCATCGCGCCCACGGCCGTCTCGCCCGCGGGGCGGCGGCGCAGCAGCCCGACCGGCACGTAGAGCAGGCACGCCAGCACGCTCGTGACCGCCGTGACGACCAGCCCCTCGGAGAACACGGCGTGGACGTCGGTGCGCCCCAGCGTGCTGAACAGCAGCGCCGGGGACGCCACGAAGAACGCGGCGCGGGAGAGCACCTGGGTGGCCGCGGGCCCGAGCACCCCCGTGCGCCCGACCAGGTAACCGACCGCCACGACGGACCCGATCACGACGAAAGCGTCGATCACACCGTTCACGCAGCAGTCACGTCTGACCAGGGTAGAGCTGTGACGCCGGTCAACCGCGGCCCGGGCCGCCCGGCGCCTCCCTAGCCGCGCACCGCCACGATCATCTCGATCTCCACCGGCTGGTTCAGCGGCAGGTTGCTCGTGCCGATGGCGGAGCGGGCGTGCCGCCCGCGCTCACCGAAGATCTCGACCATCAGGTCGGAGAACCCGTGTACCACGGCGGGCTGGTCGTGGAAGTCGTCGGCGCTGTTGACGAACGCGAGCGCCTTGACGATCCGCTCGACGCGGTCGAGGTCGCCGAGGTGGTCGCGGATGCTGCGCAGCAGCTGCACGCCGGTGGCCCGGGCCGCGTCGTAGGCCTCCTCCAGGCTGACCTCCGACCCGACCCGCCCCTTGTAGAGCAGGTTGCCGTCGTGGTCGGCGGGGCCGTGACCGGAGACGTAGAGCAGGTCGCCGTGCTGCACGCACGGCACGAGGCCCGCGCCGCGCGCCACCTTGGTGGGCAGCTCGATGCCCGCCGCCTTCAGCCTGTCGTCGATGTCGCCCACTTACGCGTCCTCCTGGGTTCTCGAACGGAGCAGCCGCTGCAGCTCGGCGAGCACCAGCTCGTCCTCGCCCGGCTGCAGGGTCTGCGGGTTGAGCGCGATGGCGCGCGGACCGTCCGGCGCCACCGCGATCGCGGGGTCGCCCCGCCACAGGGCGCCGATGAGCTCGTCGCGGCTCCAGCCCGACTCCCGGCCGATCTCGACGATCGCCCGGCCGTGCGGTTGGCCCGCCTCGCTGGGGTAGCCGCGGTGGACCCAGATGCCGGCGAGCCCGGACAACCCCGTGATCCACTTCTCGACCGACGCCTCGTACGCCGCGAGCAGGGCAGGCTCGTCCTGCTGGAGGGTCCACTCGACCGCGGCGAGCAGGCCGAGCAGCTCCTCCTTGCCGACCTTCATGCCGCGCCCGAGGGAGTGGTTGGGCGCGCCGTTGACCCGGGCGGCCGCGATCAGCCACTCCTTTCCGACCATGAGCCCGGTGGACTGCGGGCCGCGCAGGCCCTTGCCGCCGCTGAAGATCGCGCCGTCGGCGCCCACCTCCGTGGTGAAGTGCCACAGCGACGACACCGGCGGCACCTGCGCGGCGGCGTCGACGAGCACCGGCACCCCGGACTTGTGGGCGATCCGCACCACCTGCTCGAGCGGCAGCGCGCCCCCGGCGAAGTGCGCGCCCGCGAAATAGACCACGCACGCCGTGCGGTCGTCGAACACGCCCTCGAGCTCGGCCGGGTCCGGCCCCACCTCGACGATCCGCACGCCGACCTGGCGGATGGCGTAGTCGTACGGGTTGCGCTGGCTGCGGAACAGGATGACCGTCTTCTCGCCGGTCTTGTCCAGGTAGGGCAGGTCCTCGATCACGTACGCCCCGCCCTTGGAGCGGGCGATGCACGCGATCACGCCGAGCGTGAGCAGCGCGGCCGCGCCGTTGGAGACGTACGCGGCCTCGTTGCGGGTGGCCTTCGCCAGCCTGCGCCCCACCGCCCGCCCCAGGTCGACGATGTCGACGAAGTTGCGGGCCGCCGCGGCCATGGCCGGCAGCACGGGTGGCGCCACCAGCGAACCGCCGAGCCTGGTCAGGGTGGCCGCCGCGTTCACCACGGGCCGCACGCCCAGTTCGGCGTAGACCTCGTTGCCGTACCGGTTCTCGGTGACGGTCATGACGCCACCCGGGTGAAGCGGGACATCGCGGGCACGCCGAGGCGCTCGGCGAGCCAGGCGTCGGCGGCGTCGTTGTCGGCCTGCCCGCGGTGGGTCAGGTCGTAGCGCTGCGCGCCGGGCCGGTCGGCGAGCACCGCCAGCGGGCCGGGCGCCTCGACGCGCACGGCCGCGGTGACCGCCGACGCGTGCCGCTGCGCGTCGAAGTACTCCAGCGTGCGCCGCACGGCGTCGGCGTCACCGGGGTGTGCCCGCAGGTGGTCGCCGAACTCGGCCGCCGGGTAGTCGGCGTCGGCGCGCTCCAGGCCCCGGTGCAGCTGCACGCCCGCGACCTGGACCGCGGCGAAAACGGGACGCCGCGCCGCGGTGAGCACGGCGAGGTCGTCGCCCGCCACCGCCACCCGGGACCGGTCGACCTCGGGCAGCCCCGCGACGTACTCGGCGGCACGCAGGCAGTCGGCGACGATCCCGCGGTAGACGTAGCGACCGGGGTCGGTGATCCCGTCCGTGAGCAGCCCCGGGTAGGCGGCGGCGTAGGGCGAGTCGGCCCGGCGCTGGCCGCGGTGCGCGATCGTCAGCGTGACGTAGCGCAGCCGGTCGTTGTGGTGCGGCGGGTTGTTGACGCTGCCGTACCGCGGGGTGGCGAGCAGCGCGGGGAACGGCCCCGGCCCGGTCGGCACGCTCAGGTAACCGAAGATCCGGTACGGGCCGATGCTGGTGAGCCGCACCTCGTAACCGGTGTAGTCGGCCGTGCACCGGCGCGGGATGCGCTCGAGCACCGGCTGCACAGGCAGTGCGGCCAGCTCGGCGTCGACGGCGGCCCAGTACGCCTCGAACTCCTGATCACCGACGCTCACCGCGCCACCCCCAGGTGCCCGGCGAGGAACGCCTCGACCTTGTCCATCGCCCAGTGCATGCCCGCGTCGTGGCCGCAGCGCTCGTAGGTGAGCAGCTCCTTGTCGCACTTCATCGCCTCGTGCACCGCGAACCCCGTCTCCGGTGGGCAGACGTCGTCCTCCAGCCCGATGTAGACCAACATCGGGGCCTGGATGCTCGGCGCGAAGTTGATGCCGTCGTAGTACCCGACGGACCGGGCCACCCGCTGCTCATGGTCGGGATGATCTCGCAGGTACTCGTTGATCTCCTCGTACGGGTAGGAGTGCGTGAGCCTCGCTGCGTCCATGAACCCGCACAGGTACGGCGCGCCGGCCGCACCGCAGGTCACGACGTCGGGCATCAGCGCGGCCGTGGTGATGGTGAGCGCCCCGCCCTGGCTCGACCCGTGCACGCCGACGCGGTCGCCGTCGACCTCCGGGCGCGTGAGCAGGGCCTCCACCGCACGCACCGAGTCGACGTAGAAACCGCGGTAGCCGTAGGTGTGGTGGTCCACGATGTTGTCCACCAGCAGGCCCGGGTAGCCGGGGTTGTACCGCTCGTTCGACCGGAGCTTCCCGCGCGGGGCCACGGCGAACGCGGCGTAGCCCTTCTCCGCCCAGCTGCGCGGGATGACCGGCTCGGAGATGTAGCCGGGCACCAGCACCAGCGCCGGATGGGGCCCGGACCCGCGCGGCACCGCGTACCAGCCCGAGATCCGCAGGCCCTCCCAGCTGTCGTAGTGCACGTCGTACACGGCGACCGCGTCGGTCGAGCGCTCCGCCACGTACTCGAACGACGGCCGCAGCGGCACCGTCGCCACCTGCCGGAGCGTCGCGTCCCAGAACTCGTCGAAATCGTCGGGCCGATACACGTCCACCTGCGTCACAGGCTCTCCCCCCGATCGAGAACGCTCGCCGCCCGCGCGGCCAGCACCGCCCGCCCGTCGGACGGATCGAACAGATGCACTTTCTCCGGCGCGAGGACGACCGAGACCCCCTCGTTGACCCGGCCGTCGTACGGCGCGGGCACCCGCGCCTTGACCAGCTCCTCCCCCAGCCGCACCGTGACGAGCACGTCGGCGCCGAGCAGCTCGGCCACGAACACCTGCCCCGGCACGCCGCCCTCGCCCGCCAGGCGCACGTCCTCGGGCCGGATGCCGAGCACGGCCTCGCACCCGGCCAGCTCGTTCACCGCGGGCCCCGCCTGCTCGGGCAGCTCGACGGTGACCCCGTCGTGCCGGAACAGCAGTCGCTCGCCATCGCGCTGCACCTCACCGGAGAGGAAGTTCATCGGCGGGCTGCCCATGAAGGACGCCACGAACAGGTTGGCGGGGCGGGCGTAGATCTCCTCCGGCGACGCGCACTGCTGCACGAGACCGTCCTTCATCACCGCGATGCGGTCCGACATCGTCATCGCCTCGACCTGGTCGTGCGTGACGTAGATGAACGTGCGGCGCAGGTCGGCGTGCAGCCGCTTCAGCTCCGCGCGCATGTCGCCACGCAGCTGGGCGTCGAGGTTGGACAGCGGCTCGTCCAGCAGGTAGGCGCCCGCGTCGCGGATCACCGCCCGCCCGAGCGCCACCCGCTGGCGCTGGCCACCCGACAGCTCCTTCGGCTTGCGCTCCAGGAGCTTCTCGATCCCCAGCGACGCGGCCACCTCGTCCACCCGCGTGGCGATCTCCGCCTTCGGCACCCGCAGGTTGCGCAACGCGAACCCGAGGTTCTGCGCCACGGTCTTGTGCGGGTAGAGCGCGTAGCTCTGGAACACCATCGCCACGTCGCGCTTGTTGGCCGGCAGGTGCGCCACCGGCTCGTCGTCGAAGTACACCTGGCCACCGGACATGCGTTCCAGCCCGCAGATCATCCGCAACGTCGTGGACTTCCCGCAGCCCGACGGGCCCACCAGCGTGAGGAACTCGCGGTCGGCCACCGTCAGCGACACGTCCTCGACGGCCACGACGCCGCCGAACTCCTTGCGCACGTTCTCCAGCCTGACCTCGGCCATCGTCTACCCCTTCACCGAACCGGCCGCCATGCCCTGCACGATCAGGCGCTGGCAGATCAGTACCAGCACCAGCGGCGGCACCACCGCCAGCACGCCCGCGGCCGCCATCATCGTCACCTGCGTCTCCACGTCGGTGGCGAAGTTCGCGGCGATCACCGGGATGGTCTGCGAGGCGATGGTGCTGGTCATGAACAGCGCGAACATGAACTCGTTCCACGCCGTCATGAACGAGAAGATCGCCGCCGCCACGAGGCCGGGCGCGGAGATCGGGAGGAACACAGTCCACATCATGCGGAACCAGCCGCACCGGTCGACGCGTGCGGCGTCCTCGAGCTCGAGCGGGATCGTCCTGAAGTAGTCCTTGAGGATCCAGATCGTGATCGGCAGCGCGAACGTCGTGTACGACAGGATCAGCGCGCCGTACGTGTCGAGCAGGTCGAGCGTGCGCATCACCAGGTAGAACGGGATGATGATCGCGATGCCCGGCACCATCCGCGTCAGCAGGTAGACGATCAGCAGCACCTGGCTGCCGCGGAACTGGAGCCGGGAGAACGAGTACGCGGCGAACGTGCCGAGCACCAGGTTCACCACCGCGGTCGAGAACGCCACCACCAGGCTGTTCAGCACCGCGAACGGGGTGTCCGCCACCGCGTTCGACCCGACGAGCGCCTCCTTGGCGCTCGGGTTCACGAAGCTGACGTAGTTGTCCGCGGTGGGGTTGTCGGGCAGGAAGTGCGGCGGCACCGAGGCCGCGTCCGCCTCGTGCATGAAGCTCATGTTGACGATCCAGTAGAACGGCACCACGAGGTAGAGCGCGAACCCGATCGCCAGGACATAGAGGACGACCTTCTTCGTCATACGTCGATCCGCCCCCTCTGGTACAGCGTCGAGATGTAACCGATCGAGATCACCAGCGTGACGATCGTGATCACCCACGAGTACGCGCTGCCGAGCCCGAAGTCGGTGTAGGTCAGCACCGTGCGGACGTTGAGCACGGCGATCACGTTCGTGGCGTCACCCGGGCCGCCGCCGGTGAGCACGTAGATCGTGTCGAACGCCCGGAACGCGTTCATCGTCTCGAGGATCAGCACGATCAGCAGCGGGTGCAGCAGCCACGGCAGCGTCACCTGCGTGAACCGCTGCACCACCCCGGCCCGGTCGACCTTGGCCACGTCGTACTGCTCGCTCGGGATCGTCGACAGGCCGGCCAGCAGGATGATCACCGTGAACGGGAGCGTGTTCCACACCTGCGCGAACGCCGTGATGAGGAACGCGCCGGTGGGCGAGGTCAGCCACGCCTGGTAGGAGTCGATCAGGCCCAGCTGCAGCAGCAGCCCGTTGAGGGCACCGGTCTTCGCGTCGAAGATCGTGCGCCACATCAGGCCGTTGACCACCCCGGGCATCGCCCACGGCAGCAGCACGAGGCTGCGCAGCACGCCCCGCCCGAGGAACGTCTCGTTCAGCACCAGCGCCAGCGTCGTGCCGAGGAGCACGGTGAGGCCGAGCACCACCACCACGAACATCACCGTGACCCACAGCGAGTTCAGGAACACCGGGTCGGTGACCAGCGAGACGTAGTTCTGGAACCAGACGAACCGCTCCAGCGCGGGCAGCTTCAGGTTGTAGCGGTGCAGCGACAGCCAGAACGAGTAGGCGATGGGATACGCGACGAGCAACCCGATGACGATCATCGCGGGCGCGTTCAGCACGTACGCCCGAGCCGTGTCGCTCAGGCCGCGCGGCGGACGAGGCGCCGTCACGAGTACTTCTGCTTGAGGGACGCCACGGCCGCCGACAGCGACCGCACCGCGTCGTCGGGCGAGGTCTGGTCGGACAGCAGCTGCTGCACGGTCTTCTGCTGCTCGTTCTCGTACTCGCTGTACCAGGGGTGCTTGATCGCCGTGCGCGGCCGCGCCAGCTCGGCCAGCCCCGAGTAGATCTCGGGGTCGGCGAACGTGGCCAGGCCCGCCTGCACCTCGGGGTCCTGCTCCAGCGCCGTGAACGGGAAGCCGAGGCCCTTCTTCTCGAACCAGTACTTCGCCGTGTAGGGCACCCCGTCGGTGTAGCCACCCAGGTACGTCAGCAGCGTGAACGCCTTCTCCGGCACCTCGGTGTCCTTGCTGAGCGCGTACATGCGCGTGGTGCTGACGGTGCCGGCCACCGTGCCGTCGAGGCTGGGGATGTAGGCGATCTTGAGCTTGCCCGCGGACTGCGACCGGGACGGGTCGTTGTAGTCGCGCAGCGCGTAGCGCGCACCGATCGTGAACGCGTACCGCCCGGCCTTCATCGCGTCGTCCAGCGGCACCGGCAGCAGCTGCAGCACGGCCGGGTCGATCACCCGGCTCACCGTGGCGGCCCGGTGCAGCCACCCGAAGACCTCGCGCACCGCCGCGTCGTTCTCCATGACCGGGTTGGCCGCCTCGTCGAACATGGAGCCGCCCGCGGCGTAGACCAGGCCCCACACCCACGCCTGCCAGGTGTCCTGCAGCTGCGCGGTGAGGCCGATCGGGAACTCGAGGATCCCCGCGTCCTTGATGCGCTGCGACTGCTGCTCCAGCTCGTCGAGCGACGTCGGCGGCGCGGCGATCCCGGCCTGGGCGAGGATCTCCTCGTTGTAGATCAGGCACTGCGTGTCGGTGTAGTAGGGCAGCCCGTACCGCTTGCCGTCGATCGTCATCGCCTCGGCGTTGGACGGGTAGATCCCGGCGTACACCTCGTCCACGCCCGGCATCCCGTCCAGGGGCTGCAGGTACTCCGCGGCCACCCAACCGGCGAGGGAGTCGTCGTAGACGTAGAGGGCGTCCGGCCCGCCGCCCGCGGTGAACTCCGCCACCGTCTTCTGCACGTACTGCGCGCTGGTGATCGGCGTGTACTCGACCGGGACGTCCGGGTGGAGCTGCACGAACCGGTCCACGTTCGCCTGCACGAGCGCCGACTCGTAGTCCCAGCCGGAGAACTTCACGGCCCCGGACGCGTCACCGCCCCCGCCGCAGGCGGCCAGCACCGAACTCAGGGCGGGCAGACCGGCGGTGAGGGCGCCGAGCTGCAGCGCCCGGCGGCGGCTGAAGGAGGTCTCCGGCTTCATTCGACGTCCTCTCCGATCGCCGCGGCGACCGTCAGCTGGTAGAGGTTGGTGGGTCTTCCCTTGCGGTTGGCCTGGGCGCTGCCCCGGGGCACCGCCAGGCCGCTCGCGATCAACTTGCGGATCAACCGACGCCCGCTGGGATCGGTGATGTGGAGCGCGTCGGCGAGATCACCCGGCGACAGCGGCCGGCCGGCGCGGTTGCGCTCGACCGCGGCGAGCCGGGAGATCGTGGCGGCCGACAGCCCGGCCCGGCGGGCCACCCGCTCCAGATCGGGCCCGTGCTCGCGGTAGGTGAAGCGCAACGGGGTGGCGCCCGGCCGCAGCGGCCCGACCATCAGCCCGTCCTCGTCCATCAGGAAGCCGCACGGCGCGCCCGTCTGCTCGGCCTGCGCCACGGCCTTCTCGGCGAGCACCACGCACGTGCGGGCCGAGGACCCGAACCCGAACCCCGCCGCCACGCGGATACCCAGCGTCTCCTCCGCCGTGCCGACCACGGGCAGCGCCGACCAGTTGGCCGTGACCTCGTTGAACAGCGCCCGGTGCGCCAGCACCGCCACACCGCGGCTCCCCCGCGTGTCCACCCACGCGTCGGCGAACTCCGGGGTGTTCAGCAGCATGTTCAGGAGGCCGACGCGGGCCCGGTCGAGGTTCGAGTCCTTCTCGAAGCCGACCACCGAGAAGATCCCCGCCGCGAACGACCGCTCCGTGGCCCGCTGGGACTGGATCCGCAGCACCAGCTCGTGCAGCTCGGACCGGACGGTCGACTCGAGCGGGATGACGTTGAGCATCCGGGCGTGCCCGCTCAACGCCCGGGTGACCTCGCTGCGGACCGTGATGACGTAGCCGTCCGGGTGCTCGGCCAGGAAGCGCCGGTGGAACTCCACGATCTCCTCGTACGAGGTGTCCGCCGAGTACGGCAGGCAGGTGATCTGGTCGGGGCTCATGCCCAGCGCCTTGCCGACGTCGTCGACGATCGGCCGGTCGAAGGTGTCGATGGACACCGGCCCGGGCGCCCACCCCATGCGCAGCGCGCGGCCGAGCGTGAGCGTCAGCTCGAGCGCCCCGTACCGGTTGATCGACAGCGGCAGGTCCGGCGGCAGCAGGTCGCGGCACGCGTCGTAGGGCACGCGCCCGAGCAGGATCCCGTCCAGGTGCACCCGGTCCAGCAGCGCCTGGACCTTCGGCCGGATCTCGCGCTCCTGCTCGTAGATCACCAGCTCCAGCTGCACACCCGAGAGAGCGCCGCTCGCCACCGCGAGCCGAGCTTGGTGGGAGGTGTGCAGGACGAGCCCGAGAACCATTCGCATGCGTCCCCAAATACGGACCAGGTTCGTAAATAGTTCGTTTGCCGAGTTCCGGGTACCGTCCCACGGGCCACAAGGCCGGTCAAGACCAACTTGATAACTCCGTGTAAATGGATCTGCCCCGTCAGAATGGGGCGGTGACCGTTCACCGCATCGCCGCAGTCGACATCACCCCGGTGGCCTTCGGGGATCTCCCCCTCCTCAACGCCGTGGGCGTCCACGAGACCCACGCGATCCGCACGATCGTCGAGATCCGCACCGACGACGGGCTCACCGGCCTGGGCGAGACCTACGCCGACTCCGCCCACCTCGCCCGGCTGCGCCGCGCCGCCGACCTGGTGCTCGGCACCGACGTGTGGGACCTGAACGGTCTCGTCCGCGCCGTGGCCGACTCCCTCCCGGGCGGGCAGACCACAGGCGGTTCGGGCACGGCCGGCATGATCGCCAGCGGCAGCACGGTGGACCGCGTCTTCTCCCCGTTCGAGGTCGCGTGCCTCGACGCCCAGGGCAAGGCCACCGGGCAGCCCGTCTCAGCGCTGCTCGGCGGCGCGGTGCGCGACCGCGTCGAGTTCTCCGCCTACCTCTTCTACAAGTGGGCGGGCCACCCCGGCAGCGAGCCCGACCGCTGGGGCGCCGCGCTCGACCCGGACGGGATCGTCGAGCAGGCCCGCCGCATGATCTCCGAATACGGGTTCTCCGCCATCAAGCTGAAGGGCGGCGTGTTCGACCCCGACGAGGAGATCGAGGCCATCACCGCGCTGCGCGCCGCGTTCCCCGACCACCCGCTGCGGCTCGACCCCAACGCCGCGTGGTCGGTACCCACCTCGATCCGCGTCGGCAAGTCGCTCGACGGGCTCGTCGAGTACCTGGAGGACCCCACCCCGGGCATCGAGGGCATGGCCGAGGTCGCGCGCGAGGTGTCGATGCCGCTCGCCACCAACATGTGCGTCGTCAGCTTCGCCGACCTCGACCCGGGGATCCGGCAGGACGCCGTGCAGGTCGTGCTCTCCGACCACCACTTCTGGGGCGGCCTGCGCCGCTCCACGCTGCTCGCGGGCATCTGCGACACGTTCGGGCTGGGGCTGTCGATGCACTCCAACAGCCACCTCGGCATCAGCCTCGCCGCGATGACCCACCTCGCCGCCGCCACCCCGAACCTCACCTACGCCTGCGACACCCACTGGCCGTGGAAGGACCCCGCCGAAGACGTCATCCGGCCGGGCGCGCTGACTTTCGAGAACGGCTCCGTCGCCGTGCCGACCGGACCCGGCCTCGGCGTCGAGCTCGACCGGGACGCCCTCGGCGTCCTCCACGAGCAGTACCTGGCCTGCGGCATCACCGACCGCGACGACACCGGCTACATGCGCCGCGTCGACCCCACCTACGAGCGGCGCACCCCGCGCTGGTGAGCGCGGCCGTCAACCGACGAACGCGCTGTTGGGACGGTCGCTCACCACCCGGCCGTCCTCCAGCCGCACCACCCGCCGCGCGAGCGCCGCGACGCTGCGCTCGTGCGTGATCAGCACGATGGTGTGCCCCTCGTGGTTGAGCTCGCAGAACAGGTCCATGACCTCGGTGGTGGCGACGCTGTCGAGGTTGCCGGTCGGCTCGTCGGCGAGGATCATCCGCGGGTCGGTGACCAGCGCGCGGGCGATCGCGACCCGCTGCTGCTCACCACCCGACAGCGCGGTGGGCAGGTGGCGCATCCGCCCGCCCAGCCCCACGCGCTCCAGCCCGGCCCGCGCCCGCCGCCTGCGGTGGTGCGCCCCCATGTACACCAGTGGGAGCTCCACGTTCGTCAGCGCATCGGTGCGCGGGACCAGGTTGAACGACTGGAACACGAACCCGATCCGCGTGTTGCGGATCCGGGCGAGCTGGTTCTCCCCGAGCGAGCCGACGTCGATCCCGTCGAGCCGGTACACGCCGGTGGTGGGCGTGTCCATGCAGCCCAGGATGTTCATCAGGGTGCTCTTGCCCGACCCCGACGCCCCCATGATCGCGACGAACTCGCCCTCGGAGATGGACAGGGTCACCCCGTCGACCGCTCGGACCTCGAACGCCCCGGAGTGGTAGACCTTCGACACGGCCTCGAGCTCGATCATCGTCTTTCTCCTCGTCGAGAAAGTGCGAGCTCCCATCGTCCGTCCGGCGGATCAGCGCGTCAACGAGCGGACGCAGCCGATCGCGTGATGACCTCGTACAGGCTGGTCCAGTTGTCGTTCCCGTGCCCCGCGGCGATGGCGCGGTCGTAGAGGGCTTTCACCGCGTCCGGCAACGTCGTGTCGAGCCCGGCGGCCGCGCTGGCGGCGACGATGTGGTCGGCCGTGGCACCCATCATCGTGACCGTGCTGAGGTCGCCCGGGTACGCGCGCGCGTCGACGTGCCGGGCCGTCTCGTCGGCGAAGGCCCCGGCCAGCCCGATGGTGTCCGCCACGTACGGCATGACCTCCTTCGCGGGCACCCCCGCCGACCCGACCAGCGCCGCCGCCTGCAACTCCCCCGCGAGTGTGGAGAGGAACACGGCGAGCAACGCCTGGTAGAACAGCTGCGCGAGCGCCGGGTCGGCACCCCGGTAGTCGGGCCGGCCGAGTACGCGCAGCGTGGGTTCGTGGGTCTCGAACACCGCATGCGGCCCGCTGTAGAAGACGTACGCGCCCTCCTCCCCCACCATCGGCGCGGGGACCATCACCCCACCGGCGAGGAGCTG
This sequence comes from Pseudonocardia zijingensis, assembly GCF_042657305.1. Lineage (NCBI taxonomy): Bacteria > Bacillati > Actinomycetota > Actinomycetes > Pseudonocardiales > Pseudonocardiaceae > Pseudonocardia > Pseudonocardia zijingensis. Next base: position 63,745 of record NZ_JBHSKO010000036.1, read on the forward strand.
CGCGCCGCGCTCGGCGAGCCAGTCGGCCGCGTCGCGGGTGCGCTGCGGCGTGTCGGAGCTGAGATTCGCCACCACGCGCCCGGCGAGCGCGTCGCCCGCGGAGCCGAGGATGTCGTACATCGCCTGGTAGTCGGTGAGCGACAGGATCACCAGCTCGCTCGCCGCCACCGCTTCCGCGGGCGTCGCCGCGCGCACCGCACCCTCCGCCACCAGCGCGTCGGCGCGGCTCGCCGTGCGGTTCCACACCGTCACCCGGTGCCCCGCCGCCACCAGCTTGCGCACCATCGCCTGCCCCATCGGCCCGAGACCGATGACGGTGACGGGCTTCCTCTCGTTCGTCGTCATGCGCCCAGCGTCGGCGGCGCCGCGCACGGTTCTCCGACGGCGCACGCACGGTCACGCCGCCACCGGCCGCACCCGCTTCGGGAGCAGGGCGTCGAGGATGGGGTCGGGGTCGAGGCGGTCGCCGTACCAGTCCGGCGTCAACGTCCAGTGATCGATGCGGGCGTGCCGCTCGGCCAGGTCCTCCAGATTCCCGCTCAGTGCCGGCGCGGTGGCCGGGATCGCTGACCCGTCGGGGCGGGCGAATTCCCACTTTCCGGCGCGGCGTTTCACGTGGTAGCCGTGGTCGTGGATCACCTTGTGGTGGTGGCTGCACAGCAGCACCAGATTGTCGATATCGGTAGGCCCGCCCCACACCCACCACCACACATGATGCGCATTCAGATAGCGCGTGTGCACACATCCCGGAAACTGGCACCTGTCTCCGTCCCGCACGGTCAATGCGGCGATCTGTGCCGGTGTCGCCAACCTCCGTGTGCGGCTCAGGTACATGCGGTTGCCGGTGCGGTCGTTCAGCAGAACCTGCACGCGGGCATCGCAGGCCAGTCGCTCGGCGGTTGTGCGGGGGATCTCGGGCCCGTTCTCGATCCGCGCGGTGCCGGAGTCGGCATCCAGGTGGACAACAACCTGGGCGGTGCCCCGCTCCACCACGGGCCCCTCTCCGGGTTCGCGGGTGAGGTACTCGATCAGTGCGTCGGCGCGGCGGGCCTCGGTCCGGTCGAGCGCTGTGCCCGGTTCCAGTTCCCTGGCCTGCTCGTCCGGGTCCCGCGGACCCGGCTCGGTGCGGGCGGTGACCGGTTGCCGCTTGGGCACCCGGGCCTCGATCGCGCTGATGAACGCGGCCCCGGCGTCGGGGGTGAGCCGAGCCCGCACGATCAGCGAGCCGTCGTCGTCCCAGGTCCAGGTCAGCGACCTGCGGGCCGCGGTGTCCCCGGCCGGGGCGTGCCGGCGCCGCACCGCCCGGACCACGGTCTCCAGGTGCCCGGCCGTGCCACCCAACGCCAGGGTCAACAGGATCTTCTCGGCGGTCTCCGGATCGGCGACCGTGGTGTACTTGAGATCTGACGTGCCCGCGGCGATCTCGGCGGCCATCCGGGTCAGGGTGGCCGAGTCGGAGCCGACGACCCGGCTGATGGCGCGGACCTTGGAGTAGGACAAGCGGCCCGCGGCGAAGGCTTCGGTGATCTTCGGTAACTGTTGGAGGGCGTGGGCGACGCGTAGTCGTTCGTTGGCGGTGCGGATGTTCATGCCGGCGCGCCAGGACAACCAGTGAGCACACGAGTAGACGCCGTCGATGGCCCAGCCGCGGCGGTCGTCGAATTCGGCGAGAAGTACCAGGAAGCGGCATTCGGCGGCGGCGAGTTGTCCGGCGAGGGTGAGGAGTTCGTTTTCCAGGGCGTCGGTGGTGAGGCCGGTGGGGAGGGGGAGGATGGTGGCGGTCATGGTTCGAGGATGGCAGGCGGGTCTGACAATTCCGAGCCATCTGGGACGGCTTCGATGAAGATTCTTTTTGTGGGTCCGCGGAACCCGTGACGTGCGTTCCGCGGAACCCGGTTGGGCTGGGTTGGCGCGGTTCTCGACCGCGGCTCGCGTCGGACTGTCGGAGATGCACCAGCTGCGGCGTCGCATTCTCCCTCGGGGTGCGGCCACCGGTCCTCGGGCGGGCGGCCTGCGCTTCGCGCGTTGCGGTCGGGTGCTGGGCCGGGTCTGAGGACAACCGATCCGGTGGGCGCGTTGCGAGCTGCTCGTCGCGCCCTCCCGGATTCGTGGACGAGCACGTCCCGTCGGATGCAGGGCGACTGTCCGGTGGTCCAGGGGCTGGTCGATCTTGGGCGGAGGACCGTCAGGCCGATCTCGTGCGTTTGACTGACCGAGCGGCGGCGCCACATCGGCGCCGCTGTCCGCGAGTTCCGCTGAACCAGGTGGGAGGACGACTCGCCCGGGCCGCGCGCTTGGCGGGCGCGCTGCGAGAAGCTCGCCTCGCCCTCCGCAGCGCGATGACCCGGCTCGCCCCCGCAAGATCACCGCGCAGGCCAGGTCCCGCGGAACCCAACCAGGAAGACAGCCCCGATTGAAGACGTCGATCGAGATGGCTCGGGACCACAGGACAGTCGCGCGGGCACCCAGCAGCGACGCGCTCGTCGAGAACGGGCGTGCCTCCGAGTCGGGGACGGCCGTCCACGCCACCACGGGGTTCGGTAGTGAACCCAACCCGACCACAGCCCCACGCACGCAGAGCTCGGGACAGGGTTGACTGCACGGCAGGCCAGGACCAGGCCCGGGAAGGCCTCCGCAGCGAGATGACCCGGCTCGCCAACCGGAAGATCAGCTCACGGGAGCACGTTCCGATGCTCCTATGGACGTCAAGCAGCTGGTTCAAGATCTTTTCGGGTGTGGGTGAGGGCGGCGTAGACCTCGCGGGCGAGGTAGCGCTTGAGGCAGCGGATGATCTCTTTCTTGCTCAGACC
>NZ_JBHSKO010000037.1:0-60183 GCF_042657305.1 Pseudonocardia zijingensis
GGTGGCCGGGATCCACCTCACCGACGTGCCGCGCCTGGTGTACGGCGAGGAGCTGTTCCGGGAGAAGCAGCTGCGCAGCGTCACGGCCAACACGCGCGCCGACGGCGAGGAGTTCCTGCGCCTCGCCGCGGCGCTGGGCGTGCGGCCGACGGTGTCGCCGCGGCCCCTCGCCGACGCCGCCGCCGACGCCGCGCTCACGGACCTCGCAGCGGACCGGCTCGTCGGCGCGGCCGTGCTGGTTCGCTGAGCCGCAGGGGCCGGCCGGTGATCAGCCGCGTCGCACCCCGCGCTCATCGGTGTTCTCCCCGACATCGGCTGCGGCGCAGGCGAGCAGGTGGTTGGAGAGGTCGGCGAAGGCGCGGGCGACGGCGATCTCGTCGCCGATCTCGGGCACGTCGCGCTCCGCCGGGTTGCAGCGGGCCAGGCCGACCCCGACGAGGTCGCCGTCGCGGGTGTGCATGCGAGCGGCGGCGCGGGTGTGCCCGTCGTGCTCGTCGATGGTGACGACGACGTTCCAGCGCTTGGCGGCGATCATCGGTTGCTCCTCGCGGTCGTGGTGCGGTGTGCGGCGGACCGGGCTCGGCCTCCGGTGCCGCCGTCGTCGAGCCGGTACTCGAGGGCAGACGCGACGTCGACGACGTTGAGGCGGTTGACGAGGCGCACGCCGATTTCGGCGGTGCTGGGTTGCTCGACGGTGCCGGTCATCACGCGCCCCACGGTGTCGCCCTCGGCGCGCCTGGTCTCCTCGTGGACCCGGTGGTGCTGCCACCAGCGCCGGCGTCCCGGCAGAGGCCGAGCCGGCTTCGAGAACAGGTCACGTTCCGACACCACCCCGACGAGGCGGTCGGCTGGGTCGAGCACGGGCAGCGCGATCAGTCCGTGCTCGGTGAGCACCCCGGCCAATTCCTCGAGCGGCATGGCGGGTCGGGTGGTCAGCACACGGCGGATCATCAGGTTCGCGACGGTCGACGTCGTCACGGGTGAGAGCGTCCGCGCCGTGCCGCGTCCCTGGCAGGGCCGTCCGCTCGGGTTCCGGAGGGCTTCCGGTCCTCGGCTCGGTGCGCGGTGAAGATGCGTTTCTGCGCGGCGTCGACCAGGAGGATGGCCGGCGCGGCGAGCGCGGCGAGGGCCCAGCCCAGCGGGGTCGGCGGCGCGTGTCCCAGTAGCCGGGCGACCGGCGGCACCGCGAGGAACAGCCCGAGCAGCACCAGTTCGCACGCGACGGCGACGAGCAGCAGCTTGTTGCGCCGCAGCGACCAGCGACCGACCGGCCGGGTCTCGCTGCGGCAGGCGAACGCGTTCGCGAGCTGGCCGACCACGACGACGGTGAAGGCGGTGCCGGAGGCGGCGGCGAGCAGGGCGACCGGTGGGGTTTCGCCCCAGCTCCACCCACCGACGGAGAGCACGGTGAGGAACGCCGTGAGCTGCACCGCCGCCTCGGTCGGCCCGAGCAGGCCGAACGCCCGCCCGAGTACGCGTGCATCGACGAGGCGGCCGGTGCGGGCCGGCCCGCGCAGCGCGGAGGCGCTGGGCGGTTCCGCGCCGAGCGCGAGGGCCGGGAGCATGTCGGTGCCGATGTCTATGGCCAGGATCTGCAGCACGCCGAGGGCCGGCGGGACGGCGCCGGCAGTGAGTCCCCACAGCAGGAACGGCGCGAGCTCCGCCACGTTGTCGCTCAGGTGGTAGGTGAGGAACCGGCGGAGGTTGGCGAAGGTGGCCCGCCCGTACTCGACAGCGGTGACGATCGTGGCGAAGTGGTCGTCGAGCAGCACCAGATCGGCTGCCTCGCGAGCCACGTCGGTGCCGCTTGCGCCCATCGCGATGCCGATGTCGGCCTCGCGCAGCGCCGGTCCGTCGTTCACCCCGTCGCCTGTCATCGCGACGATGTGCCCGCGGCTGCGCAGCGCCCGCGCGATACGGAGCTTGTCCTCCGGGGTGGCTCTGGCCACGACGGCGCCGTCGACGTCGACGGCCGCGGCGAGCGCCGCCCCGCCGTCGACGTCGTCGGGCGGCAGGTCCGCCGCGACGAGAACGGGGCTGGCCGGCAGCGCGAGTCCCACCTGCTCGGCGATCGCCCTGGCGGTGCTCGGGTGGTCACCCGTGATCATCAGCAGCCCGATGTGCGCCTCGCGGCAGCTGTGCACCGCCTCCATGACGCCGTCGCGAGGCGGGTCCTGCAGCCCGACGAGCCCGAGCAGGTGCAGCCCGGCTTCCAGGTCCTCCGCCGGTCCAGTCGGCTCGATCCCGTCCGGGAGGGGCCCGGACGCGACCGCGAGGACCCGCAGGCCGCTGCGGGCCATCCGTTCGACCTCGTCGAGCGCGGCCGTTCCCCCACAGATCCGCAGCACCGCGTCCGGCGCACCGGTGACGAGCACCGCCTCAGCCCCCGGATCATCGACGACGACCAGGGTCCTGCGGCGAGCCGGGTCGAACGCAACCCGCCGCCGCTCGGGGCGTGCTGCCTCATCCCGTCCCACGTCGATCCCGGAGCGCAGCGCCAGGACGTGCAGGGCGACCTCCATCGGGTCACCCAGCGGTGCCCAGCGGCCGTCGCGCAGCACGGCACGGCCCTCGGCGCAGCGCGCTGCGGCGATCGCGACATCCCGGACCGCCCGTCCGGCATCCCGCGTGAGGGTCAATTCCCCCCGCGGGTCGTACCCGGAACCCCGGATCGTGGCTGCGCCTTCGGGCGCCCAGACCCGCACCACCGACATCTGGTTCGCCGTCAGCGTCCCGGTCTTGTCGGTGCAGATGACGGTGGTCGACCCCAGGGTTTCGACCGATTCGAGCCGCCGGACGAGCGCATTGCGGGCGGCCATGCTGTGTGCGGCGCGGGCGAGCGACAGCGTCACGGTCGGCAGCAGTCCCTCCGGGACGAGTGCCACGGTGACACCTACCGCGAGCAGGAAGCCGGCCGTCAGGTCCATGCCGAGCCACAGTGCGACGCCGAAGAAGACGAAACCCACGACCACCGCGACGACGCCGATGACACGCACCACCTGGTTGAGCCGCTCGGCGAGCGGTCCCGGCGGCCGATGGGCGCCCCGGGTCATCGCGGCGATCCCGGCGAGCCTTGTTGCGGCCCCCGTCGCCGTGACCACAGCTCGTGCCTCGCCCCGGGTGACGAAGGTGCCCGCGTACGCGGTCGCGCCGGATGTCGCCGATACGGGGACGCTCTCGCCGGTGAGGGTCGACTCGTCGACAGCGAGCCCGTCTGCGTGCTCGAGGGTGAGGTCGGCGCTGATCCGGTCGCCCGCACCGAGGAGCACGAGGTCGCCAGGGACGAGGTCCGCGGCCTCGATCACCGTGCGGTCGCCGTCGCGTACGACGGTGGCCTGCGCTGGGAGCAGGTCGCGCAGCCGTTGCCCGGCGCGATCGGCGCGGTACTCCTGGACGAAGGCGAACACCCCGTTCACCACCACGACGACCGCGATGGCCGATCCGAGCTGGGGCATCCCGCCGAGGACGGCGAGTGCGGCGGCCACCCACAGCATCATGGCGAAGAAGTGGGTCATCTGGCGCAGCAGGATGAGCACCGGTGAGACAGGCCGTGGAGCGGGCAGCGTGTTCGGGCCGTGCACCGTCAGCAGGCGCCGCGCCTCCGCGGTGCTCAACCCGGCTGTCGCGGGAGGGCTCGAGCGCACCGGGCCCGTCGGGCCGATGGTCATTTCACCCTCCTGCCCAACGCGGTGGCTCGGTCAGCTGTGCCGCGGAGCCCGCCCATCGTCGATCCGGAGCGGGGCACTCGGAACGTGCCGTCCGGCAGGTGTCGGCAGGGCCGGAGGGCTGTGCCATCGGAGTGCCGTGACCGGGGCCGGCGACGCACCCGTGGAAGATCGTGGTGGAACGGCCCATTTCGGAAGGGGTCTTCCGCCGCTTCCACGCCGGCTGTGGGAGCGCTCGGGTTGACGGCGGAGCGGACGGGTGGGGAGCCCGCGGCCGACGAGGGGCGCGGCAGCGAACCGGGGTGGCACGCCGTGGGGGTCGACGACGCGCTCGCGCAGTTGTCGACCGACCGGGCCGGCCTCACGGGCGACGAGGCCTTCCGCTGGCTCGACGTGTACGGGCCGAACCGGCTGACCCGCCAGGAGGGCCCCTCTGCCTGGGCCGTGCTCGCCCGCCAGGTCGCCAGCCCGCTGATCTACGCACTGCTCCTCTCCGCCGGCGTGGCGTTCGTGCTCGGGGACGTGCCCGACGGCGCCGTCGTTCTCGGGGGCGTGGTGCTCAACGCGCTGATCGGGTTCGTGCAGGAGTACCGCGCCGGCCGGGCGATCCAGGCGCTGGCCCGGCTGGTGTCGCAACCGGCCCGGGTGCGCCGCGACGGCCGGTGGACGGAGACGGCCGCCGAGCACCTCGTCCCGGGGGACGTGGTCGCCGTCGAGGCGGGGTCCGGGTGGCGGCCGACCTGCGCGTGGTGGAGGCCCGCGGGCTGCGTGCCGACGAGTCGGCGCTGACCGGCGAGTCGGTCCCCGTGGACAAGGACCACGCCCCCGTCGACCCCGCCGCGGAGCTCGCCGAGCGGCGCTCGATGTTGCACGGCGGCACCGTGGTGACGTCCGAGGCGGCCGAAGCCGTCGTGGTGGAGACCGGCGACCGCACGGCGCTCGGCCGCGTCTCGGGGCTGGTCGGCGGCGTCGAGGTCACGCAGACGCCGCTGACCCGCAGCATCGGCCGGCTCGGCGCGGCGGTCACGAAGGTGATCGGCGTGGTCGCCGTGGTGCTGCTCGTGGTTGCCCTGCTGCGGGGGTACCCGGTCGCCGACGCGGTGCTGGCGGCGATCACCTTGGCGGTCGCCGCGATCCCGGAGGGCCTGCCTGCGATCGTGACGATCGCGCTGGCGGTCGGGGTGCAGCGGATGGCCCGGCGCCGCGCGGTGGTGCGCGAGCTGCCCGCCGTGGAGACGCTCGGCTCGACCTCGGTGATCTGCACGGACAAGACCGGCACGCTGACGTGCAACGAGATGGTGGTTCGCCGCGCCTGGGTGCCGGGCGGCGCCGAGGCCGAGTTCGACGGCGTCGGGTACGCCCCCGGCGGGGGGTACGGGTGCGCGGGGCGCCGTCGGCGCACCCCGGTGCCGCGATCGGAGAGCTGTTGCGCGCCGCGGCGCTGGCCAACGAGTCGCACCTGGCCGGCGCAGGCGCCGAACGCGTCGTGCTCGGCGACCCGACCGACGGGGCGCTGCTGGTGGCGGCCGAGCGCGAGGGAGTCGACCTCGCCGCGCTGTTCCGCGACCACCCGCCGCGGTCGGTGCTCCCGTTCGACTCGCAGCGCGGGTACATGGCCAGCACACCTACAGCGGGTGCGGTGACCTACGTGAAGGGCGCGCCCGAGGTCCTGCTCGCCCACGTCGACGCCGACGCGTCCGCCGCCGCCCACCAGGTCCTCGGCCGGTACGCCGCCGACGGGCTCCGCGTGCTGGCGGTGGCCCGCACCGGCGGAGTCGCGGCCGACGACGGGCCACTCGCCGCCGGACTCGAGCTGTTGGGCCTCGTCGCGCTGATCGACCCGCCGCGCCCGGGTGTGGTCGAGGCGATCGAGGAGTGCCACCGGGCGGGCATCAGCGTCAAGATGATCACTGGTGACCACGCGGCCACGGCCGCGGCGATCGGTCGGGACCTGGGCATCACAGGGCGAGCCCGGGGGGCTGCGCCGAGGTGCACGGTCTTCCCGCCACCGACCGGCACCTCGAGTCCCTGGTAGCCGCCTTCGACGAACGTGGCGAACTCGTTGATCGTGAAGTAGTGCCGCACGCGGTCGCCGAGCCCTGCGACGACGTGGCCGGCGTGCTCGGCGAACGCGAGTGCGGTCTCCTCGCCCTGCCGGCCGCCGTAGCTGTCCTGCGGCGCCTGGGGCAGGTCCCAGTGGTACAGCGTGGCGAACGGTTCGACGCCGGCGTCGAGGAGCTTGTCGACCAGCCGGTGGTAGAAGTCGAGTCCTTGCGGGTTCGGCTTGCCGGTCCCGTCGGGGGAAGATCCGCGGCCAGGCGATCGAGAACCGGTACGCGTTCGCGTTGAGCCTCTTCATCAGGGCGACGTCCTCGACGTAGCGGTGGTAGCGGTCGTTGGCGACGTCCCCGTTGTCGTCGTTCCGCACGTTGCCCGGCGTGTGGGAGAACGTGTTCCGGATCGAGGGGTCTTTGCCGTCCTCGTCCCAGGCTCCTTCCACCTGGTAGGCGGACGTGGCGACTCCCCACCGGAATCCGTCCGGGAACCTGCGCTCGACGCTCATGAGGAACCCCTGCGACGCGTGCCTGCCGGTTGATCTGACGGGTCGCGAGCCAGGTGAATGCGAAACGCCCTCGCTGCCCGGCCGGCTCGTCAGAACGACCCCGCTGCGCGTTCCTGGCAATCCACCCAGCGGAGGCTGGTGAACTGCGGCCGGGCCAGCGCGGGCCTGAGGACGTCGGTCAGATCACAGCCGACCGGCGGGCGCGAGCACGGCGGGGACGCGACCACCGACGGCGAGCGCGACGCGCTCGATCCTCCGATGGTGCCCGAGGACGAACCCGATGTGCCGCGCGAAGCTGCCCGGTGCTGCCCAGCCGGGAGCACGGCGCGCGTGCAGCACCAGACCCGGGAGGACGGCGTGATCGGCGAGCCAGGAGTCGACGACCTGCCCGAGGTGTGTTCGTCCCGCCGTGTCCCTGCGTCGTACGTGCCGCCGTGGTGCTGGTGGAGGGCATCCGGTGATGGGGTGGGCTTCGGCATCTGATGGCCTTTCGTCGTCGCCGAGGCCACGGTAGGAAGGTCCGTCGTGGGAGGCATCGGTTGTGCTATCCGTCGCGCCCGAGCATGGCCGCGAGGTCGCGCCGGGAGCGGAGCCCGAGCTTGGCGAACACGTGGGACAGGTGATGCCCGACGGTGCGGTCGCTGATCCGCATACGGGCCCCGATCTCCCGGTTGGTCAGATCGCCGGCGGCGAGCTGGGCCACCCGGCGTTCCTGTGCGGTCAGCGTTGCCAGGCCCGTGCCGGCGGCAGTGGCACGGCGTGCGGGCGCCTTCGTGAGGCGCTGCTCGCGCCGGGCCCGCTCGAGCATCGGGCGCGCTCCCAGGGCGTGGAAGGTCTCGGCCGCGGCGTCGAGATGCCGGCGGGCGTCCTGGCGCCGCCGCTGTCGCCGCAACCACTCGCCGTAGAGCAGGCGGGCACGTGCGTGATCGAACGGGCGCCGGGACGCGCCGGGCACGTCCAGCGCCGCCCGGTAGGACCGTTCGGCGGCGGGTTCGTCCAGCAGTGCGCGTGCCAGGTGAGCGGTGAATCTCGCCCAGTGCGCGTCGGTGCGCCGTACCCAGGCGTCGAGCGCCTCGGCGCGGCGCCGGCCGATCTCCGGCCGCCGCGCGTGCACGGCGGCCTCGATCGTGTCCAGGCTGGCCAGCAGCGCGACGGTCGAATGCGCTGCCTCGTGCCCGTGCTCGTCCAGGCGGGCGAGCAGGTCGAGGGCGGCATCGGCGCGACCGGCCGCCAGAGCGGCCATGCCACGGTTCCAGTGGGCCGAGGCGATGACCGCACGGTCGCGGCGCGGCGCGGCCAGCTGCAGGGTCCGAACGGTCAGCTGGCCGACGCTGCGGCCGTCACCGCGGACGGCGGCGAGCCATCCGAGGCAGTTCCGGCACTCCGCGGCGATGTGCTCGGCGCCGATCCGCTCGGCCGACGCGAGCCCCTCGGCCGCGGCGTCCTCCGCGGCGGCCCAGCGGCCCGCGGCGATGTCGAGTCGCGCGATCCGAGCCAGCGCCGCAGCGAGCGAGGTGCCATCGGCGTGACGGCGGTGCCTGCGGGCAAGGGCGTGCACGGCATCGGCGAGTGGCTCGTCGAGGCCCCACACCAGTCCGAGCGGCGACGTCGGGAGCAGCTGCGACTCCACCCGGGAGATGTGCGCCATGACGTCACCGAGATCGACGGCACCGAGATCGGCCGACGACTCGGCCCGGGCCGAGTCCGTCGCCGGTCCCCACCACGTCCGGACGATCGGGAGGATGTCGGGCAGTCCGGGAGTCGTCAGCCCCGCGAGACGAGTGAGTGTCTCGCCGACGAGGTCGTCGCGGGCCGCGGACCATCCCGCGTGCAGGGCAGCGGCGCCCAGCTCCACTCTCGTGCGTGGACCGTCGAACTCGGCGATGTCGCGACTGAGCGATCGGTGGGCCCGTTCCAGAGACCCCTCGGCGAGTTCGAGTACCCCGCGCAGGCCGCGGCTGGCGCGGGTGGCCTGGACCTCGTCGGTCAGGCTCGCGGCGTCGGCCAGTAACCGGTGCGCCATCGTGGCGTCCCCGCCGTGCCAGGCGGCCACGGCCGCGCCGGCGAGCCTGCGGGTCGCAGCGGCCGGGTCGGCGGAGAGCTCGGCGGCCCGCCGCAGGATCGGTACGGCGCCGGCGCCCGAGGGCACCGTCTGCTCGAGCAGCCCGGCGATCTCCTCGTCGACGTCGGGAACGGTCGCCGCCCGGTGCCAGACATGCCCGCGACTGCCCGGGGGAAGCGCGGCGGCCAGGGTTCGATGGCCGGTCCTGCGCTCGGACGGGGAGGCGCTCGCGTAGACAGCGGCCCGGACCACCGGGTGCCGTAGCGCGGGCCGGTCGGGTGTCCCGGCGAGCAGCCCCGACCGGAGCGTCTCCTCCCAGACCGGCTCCTCGGCGTCGCGGGAATGTGCTGCCCGTGCGAGCGTGAGCTGGTCACCGTCGGCACGAGCCGCGGCCAGGAGCACGACGAGCTCGCGTGCCGGGGGCTGCATGGTCTGCAGGCGCTCGGCGAAGGCCTTCCGCAGCCGGGGCCCCACGGGCACCGTGCCGGCAAGATCGTCGAACCGTGTCGGCAGCTCGTGCAGTGCCAGCGGGTTGCCCCCACCTGCGGCGACCGCGCGGGTGACCGCGGTGGCGTCGAGGCCGGGGTGGGCGGCGGCGAGCAGTTGGGCGGCGTCGTGGTCGGCGAGCGGACCCACTGCGAGCGGATCGACCCCCTCCCACGGTCCGCCGGCGGGCGTGTCGTGGCCGGCGATCAGGACCACCACAGGGTCGGTCCGCACCCGCCGGGCGACGAATCCGAGGACGAACGCGGTCTCCGCGTCGAGCCGGTGTGCGTCGTCCACGACGATCAGGAGCGGACCGTCGACGGCCGGCGCCGACAACAGGGACAGGACCGCCACGGCGCTGAGCAACCGGCCCGGTCCGGTGGCCTCGCCCGCGAGCACGCCCCGCAACGCGGCCGCCTGGGGCACCGGAAGGGTCGCGATCAGGTGCTCGACCGGCCGGAGCAGCGTGTACAGGCCGGCGAAGGGGGTCCCGGACTCGCACCGTGCGGGCTGTACCGCCCACGCGGCGATGTCGGGAGACGCTGCGGTGACGTGGTCGAGCAGTGCGGTCTTGCCGATGCCCGGCTCACCCCAGAGCACCAGGGCGCCACCGGTGCCACGGCGGGCTCGGTCGAGCACCACGGTCACGGCATCGATCTCCGCCTGTCGTCCGACGAGCCGAGCCGGAACACCGGTCGCCCTCATCGCGTCCACTCACCACTCAACTCGCGGTGCGGAGGGACGGCTCGGCGCCGCTTCTCGTGTAGCCAGACCACCACCACCATGGCGACGTTGACCGCGCCGAGAATGAGCAACGGTGGGCCGCCGGTCTCGGTGGAACGGTCGACGGCCGAGGTGCCGCCCCCGGTCATGACGTTGTTGCCGATGCCGGCCAGCACGTTGTTGACGACGTGGAAGGCGATCGGTGCCTCGACGCCCCCGCTGATGATGGCCATCAGACCGGTGCTGAGGGCGATCAGGGCGATGTACCCGGCCAACCAGGCGTCCGTCGAGCCGTGCAAGGCGGCGAACGCCAGCGAGGACACGACGAGGCCGACGGCCAGGGCCGGGCGCACGGCGCGTACCCAACTCGCCGTCGCGGGGAGGAGGACGCTGCGGTACATCAGCTCTTCGCCGGTTGCCTGGATCGGGATGGTGATCAGGGTGACGGCCAGCAGCGCGACGGTGGTGTCGGTGATCGCGAATCCGGTCCACCCGGTGGCTTGGGGCGCGACCACGGCCACGGTCCCGAGGCCGGCGGACACCAGGACCGCCGCGACGGCCGAGTAGTCGGCGAGTCGTCGTCGGTCGAACCTTCGCAGGGGGCTGAGGAGCGTCCGCCACGGGACCCGGGTCATCCACGCGAGCAGCAGAACCGCTACCACGCCCGTCGCCCCGATGGAGAGATTGGCGGCCAGGGACTTCAGGGGTGTGAACTCGGAGGAGAACGGATCGTCGGAACCCTCGATGGCCCCGACGACCGACCAGGCCAGCACCTGGGAGCCGATCAGGCACACCGGCAGCGTCGCGAGCAGCACCAGTGGCTTCCACCAGCTCATCCGCAGATGCGCGCCGAAGGGCCGCGTGCCGTTGACCGCCGTGGTGATGGGCCGGGTCACGGCGTCGCCCGTGGAGTGCGACGGCCCGGCCGCAGCGGAACGAGGACGACCGGAAACTGGCCTGTGCATGGGAACCTTCTCGAGATCTTCCGTCGACGGGGCGACCTACGTCGAACGCGGCACGGTGTACGCGCGGAAGGGAGCACACAGTGTGCCCTTGGGGCAGGGTCAAGGGTCTCCATGAAGTTCCGTCGGGTGGCGGCGACGGATCCGCTCCCTGATTCACTCGCGACGGGAAGCCGGTACGAAGAGATCGGGGCTGTTCGAGACGCGCGGAACCGCGGCGTCAACGCCTCCACGGCGCCACGACGACAGCTGAGGAGCAACGCAGTGCGGATCGGATTCGTCCTCCCACAGTTCGGACGAGGGGCGGCGCAGATCGACCAGGTCGTGAGGTTCGCGGCGAGCGCCGAGGAGCACGGGGCGGAGAGCCTGTGGGTCGGCGACCGGCTGCTCGCCCCCGTGAACCCAACGGTCAACTACGGCGACCTCGACCACGTACCGGCCGTCATGCGCGCGAGCCACGACCCGCTCACCCTCCTGGGCGTGGCGGCCGCGGTCACCTCCCACGTCCTACTGGGCACCAGCACCATCAACGCGCCGTGGTACCCGCCGCCCTTGCTGGCCCGCCAGACGTTGACCCTCGACCAGGTCAGTGGCGGGCGGCTCGTGCTCGGGCTGGGCATCGGGTGGAGCCCCGACGAGTACGCCGCGGTGGGGTGCCCTGGGAGGAGCGCGGGGCACGGCTCGACGAGTGCCGCGACGTCCTGGCCGCCTGGTGGCACGACGACCCGGTGGCACACGAGGGGCGCACCGGGACCATCATGCCGTCGCACGTGCAGGTCAAACCCCACGGCATCCCGATCTACCTGGGCGGGTCGGGTCGGCGTCCGATGCAGCGGGCGGCCGAGCGTGCCGACGGCTTCCTGCCGGTCCTGCTGCCGGACACGGTCGATCAACTCGACGCCGTGGTCAACCGGCCGTGGCAGCGGCTGGGGGATGCCGCGGTGGCCGCGGGCCGCCCGGCCGACGCCATCGGGGCTGCGCTGCGCTACAACGTCGCTGCCGACGACGACCCCGCACACATCGGCCGGGTGCTGCGTCGCGTGGCCGCCGAGACCGACGTCGCGGACGTCTTCGTCGACTTCATTGACAAGGACGAGGTCGGCGACGCCGCGGTGGAGCTGGTCGGCCGGGTTCTCGACGCCGCCCGCGGTGGATCCCGGCGCGACTGAACCATGACCGACTACGGCCACCCGCTGCGCTTCGGCGCGTTCATCACCCCCACGAACGGGCAACCGCAGGTCCCGGTCCGGCTCGCGCAGCTCACCGAACGACTCGGATACGACCTCGTCACCTTCCAGGACCACCCCTACCAGCGCCGGTTCCTCGACACGTGGACGTTGCTGTCCTACGTCGCCGCCGCCACCACGCGCATCCATCTGTCGCCGAACGTGCTGAGCCTTCCGATGCGCGACCCGCTCGTCGCGGCGCGTGCGGCGGCGTCGCTGGATCTGCTCTCGGGTGGGCGATTCGAGCTGGGCCTCGGAGCGGGCGTGTTCTGGGACGCGATCGCCGCCATGGGGCGACGACGGCTCGGTCCGGGAGATGCGGTCGAGGCACTCGACGAGGCGATCGACCTCATGCGAGGGCTCTGGGCAGCGCAAGTTCGCGCACCGCTGCACGGAGGGGCGTTCTACCCCGTTGCCGGAGCGGCACGGGGCCCCGCGCCCGCCCATCCGATCCCGATCTGGCTGGGCGCGTACAAACCTCGGATGTTGCGACTGATCGGCCGCACCGGCGACGGCTGGCTCCCGGGCCTGCCCAACCTTCGACGAGGCTCGATCGCCGACGACCACGCGAGGATCGACGAGTCGGCCGCCGGCGCGGGCCGGGACCCCCGCGACATCCACCGGCTGCTCAACGTGCTCGGCGACGAACCCGCGGAGTTGCTCGCCGAGCTCGCCGTCGAGCACGGGTTCTCCACCTTCATCGTCGCGACCGACGACGTCGACGTGCTGACCCGATTCGCCGACGAGACCGCACCGCAGGTGCGCCGGGACGTCGCCGCCGGGCGACCGGACCAGGGCGCGGAGATCAACGCCGGACAACGGACGGACCAGGGAGAACAGCAGTTATGAGAGCAGCGGTCATCACATCCTTCGGCGCGGCCGATGTGCTCCACGAAGCCCAGGTGGACCCCCCGGTGCCGGGGCCCGGCCAGACGTTGGTCGAGGTCCGCGCAGCGGGACTGAACCCCGCCGAACTCATCGCACGGTCCGGCGGCTTCGGCCTGCCGGCCCCGGCGATCATCGGGTTCGAGTTTGCCGGCACCGTCGCGGCGATCGGCGACGACGTCACCGGCGTCGAGGTCGGTGCGCGCGTCGCCGGGTGGCCCGACAGCTTCAGCCAGGGCTCCTACGCCGAGTTCACTCTCAGCAGCAACTACACGACCATCCCCGACGGGGTGACCTTCGAGGACGCGGCCGCGACCGTCATCGGCGCAGACAACGCCGCGCGGGGCCTCGCGCTCCTGCGGCCGAGCCCCGGTGAGACCATCGTGATCACCGGGGCGAGTGGAGCCCTCGGCGGCGCAGCCGTGCAGTTCGCACGCCTGCAGGGACTCACCGTGATCGGGATCTGTGGACGTTCCAGCCTCGAGTACGTGGAAAGCCTCGGGGCGACCGCCGTCGAGTACGGCGACCACCTCGCGGACCGCGTGCGTGCGGTCGCGCCCGGCCCGATCGACGCAGCACTCGACACCGCGGGGAAGGGACTCGTGTCGACGCTCATCGAACTGCGCGGCGGAGCCGGGCGCGTCGTCACCCTGGCGGATCCGGCTGCGGCCGCCCGGGGCGTCACCTTCAGCGCGGGACACCCCGGGAACCGGGACAGCCGCCCCGTGCGGGAGGCGCTGGAGCGCATCGCCGCGGGTGAATGGCGTACCCGGATCGGCCGCACCTTCCCGCTGCACCAGGCGGCCGAGGCCCACCGGATGTTGGAAGCCGGGCACACCGGGGGGAAGCTGCTGCTGATTCCGTAGCGGTGTCAGGACGACGGTCTTGCCGCGCCCGCACCACTTCCGCTGATCATGGCGGGTGCGTTCCGCTGAACGCGGCTCGGAGCATGATCACATAGACTTGAGGGCTGTCGCGGGAAGATCTGACAGCCCCCACGTCTACCTGATCATGATTCCGCCGGCGGAATAGAACGCCGGTCGGCAGTCAACGGGTGCGCCTCGGATCGGACGGCAGGCAGACCGGGCTGGGCCTCGGCGGAGGAAGGTGAGCAGCTCGCTTGTTTCGGGGAACCGTTCCCGGCATCCGGCGGAGTGCCCGAGGACTCGGCAGACTGGGGCCATGCCCGACTGGCTGCGCACCACCCTGCTGATCGTCGGTGTACTCGGGTTGCTCGTCGTCATGGTGCTCGGGTACGTGATGTGGCGCTACCGCATCCCGCCGCGTGGCCTGATAGCCATGGGCGCCGCGGCGGTCTACCTCGTCTTGCCCATCGACGTCGTGCCGGAGGCGGTCCTCGGTCCGCTCGGGCTGGTCGACGACGCCGGCGTTACCGTCGCGGTGGTGCTGTTCGTCTACAAGTTGGTGAAGGCGCACCGCATCCTCAGCGATGGCGGGGTAGACCTGGGGCGACTGGGTCGGCGAACCCTCCACGGCGACCGCGACTCGGCCTGATTCCGCCTCGTCTTCCGAGGGAGGCCGTCGGCGGCCCGTCGACGCTGCAGGGTGGGCTATCCCGGTGCCGTGAATCGAAGGATCGCCTTGGTGGCGCGACCGGAGCCCGCGTCCTCGAACGCGGTGTTGATGTCGGAGAAGTCGTAGAAGGACAGCAGCCGGTCGATCGGGAACCGGCCCGCTCGATAGAGCTGGGCAAGATCGTTGATCAGCAGCGACGAGACAGCATCTCCCTGGATGATGCCCTGCAGCGACTGGCCGAGCGTGAGTCGGCCGGCGTCGATCATGGCCTTGCAGCGGCCACACGAGTGGTAGGAGAGGACGACGTGGTCACCAGGCTCGACGGTGGTGACGGCGGCCCCCACACGCTCGACGACTCCCGCGCCCTCGTGCCCCAGCACCACCGGTAACGGCGTCGCCATTCGTTGCGCCCGCACGTGAGCGTCGGTCGCGCATATTCCGGTCGCGACCACGCGGACGAGGACCTCGTCGGGTCGAGGGTCCTCGATTTCAATGTCGCGGAATTCGAACGGTCCGTCCTGCGTCTCGAGAACCGCGGCCCGTGCGGACGTGGTCATACGTCGTGAGCCTCCCGCCGAGCGGCGCCGGCGCCGTGGTGAAAGAGGACACAGATCATCAGCACTCCTGGATCGGGGTTATGGGCCGGCACGCGGTGTGGGTCAGCTCTGTGTGATCAAGTCAGGATTAGCTCGCGGATCGCCATCTCCTCGGGTCCTGCGGCAGTGCCGCTCCCGGGTTCAAAGATTGGCGTTCATCCGGTCGGGGTGGGACAGATGCTGCCGATGACCTGTTTCAGCGGCCCGTGTGATCGCCTCGAGTACCCGGTGGCGATCGAGTGCGACCGCGAAATCCGGCGCATCGGCGGTTCCGTCGCGGAGGTCGGCGGCGAACTGGGCGTAGAGGCGGGCGACCCCCGC
Source organism: Pseudonocardia zijingensis (assembly GCF_042657305.1). Taxonomy (NCBI): domain Bacteria; kingdom Bacillati; phylum Actinomycetota; class Actinomycetes; order Pseudonocardiales; family Pseudonocardiaceae; genus Pseudonocardia; species Pseudonocardia zijingensis. Next base: position 15,026 of record NZ_JBHSKO010000037.1, read on the forward strand.
TGCGGGTGCATCGAGTTGCAGGTCGGGAGCCGCATAAGCGGGGGGGACCTGTAGCACTTGGACAGGCTCGCTGCCGCGGCGCAGCGTGATGGTGAAATCGGTGAAATGGATGTAGCCCGACGCCGACTCCACACGCACACTGCCCTCGGTGCCCTGGATCTCCCATACCATCGCCGAGCCGGCAGACTGCCCGGCACTGTAGTGCAGCGAAGTGACGATCCCGCCTTCGAGAACGCCGGCGACGACGATCTCATCCGGCGCGTCCTTCGGCAGCGACGCGCCATCGGAGAGGCGGACGCCGTCACCGCGCTGATTGGCGACGACGGCGGACAGACTCTCGAACGTGCCGAGCACGCGCGCAAGCGGTTCGAGCCCGTGGCCTAGCATGATGCTCAGAAGCGTGGCGCCATGCTTTGCGTGAGCCATGTACTCGACCGACGGGTCATATCGGCCGACCCACATGTCGTCGGTCAAATGCGCTCGGATGCTCGTGCTGAGCGGCTTGCCGATCACGCCTTGCGCGATGAGGTCGCGAAGGAAGAGGATCGGCGGGTGCAGTCCGCCCTGCAACCCGACAACCGTCCGCAGCCGCCGCTCGCGGGCAAACCCCTCCACCGCTTCGGCCTCCGATAGGTTTCTTGCGAGCGGCCATTCGCAATAAACCATCTTGCCCGCGGCCAGCGCGTCGGACACAATCTGCTTGTGCTCCGGCACCTTGACCGCAACCACCACCAGGTCGACCTCCGGTCGCACGACCAGAGCCTCATGTGTGTCAAAGGCGAGATCGGCGCCCAGTCGACGAGCGGTCGCGTTCGCGCTCTCCATACGAGTCGTACTGACGGCGCGGATCTGGTACGCGTCGAGCGCCTGCAGCGCCGGGACGTGAGCAATTCCGCCCCAACCCCGATCGGCACTGGCCCCGATAAGGCCGACGCCGATCCGGGTATTTGCTGAATTCGTCATCAGGATGCTCCTGCCTTGTGCAGCCGCGGCACCGCTCTCCGGGCTGCGTCACGATGATCCGTTTCCGGACAAATGCGTGGGCACTCGGGCTCACCATGGCGAGCGATCAATTATTGCCGTTCGCGTAGCGGCCGCGGGGTTGGAGCCCGAGTGACCCAAGCGCAGGTTTTACATGTGAGCCCAGTGGGCCTCGAGTTCGCGCGCGACATCGGCCGGACGCTCTATCATCGGCCAGTGCGAGCTGCGCAGCTTGAAGACGGCACGTGCGCGTGTGGCATTACCGAGCTCGTCGGCGAAGCGGTGAGGAAGGAACGGATCGTCCAGGCCCCAGATCACTAGCGCTGGTGCGGTCACGTTGCTCAAACCTGGCTTCCACTCCGCCCCGACCTCGATCGCCGAACGGTAAAGGGCGAGAATGCTTGCTCTCATAGTGACATCGAGATGCCGGACCGATTCGTTTGCCGCGTCGCGCGGCATCTGCGCCTCGTTGAGGCTTGCTGCGAACGCCTCGAGGTCGAGGTCCGCCATCCATTGCTCGCCCTCGCCTGGCGTTTGCCAGATCTTGGCAAGATAGTGCCACGGATACTCCGGATCGATTGGCCCGCTGATGCCTGTCCAGGTCCGCACCAGATCTGGTCGGATAGACGCGAGACGGCCCGTGAGCAGAGACCCCCAATCATGACCGACCAGGTCGACGGGTTCGCCGATTTCTTCGATCTTCCTGACAAGCCAATCGAGATACTCTTCTTTCGTCGACGTGAATCCCGCTGGTAGGGGTACGCCAAACCCGGGGAGATCGATCGTCACAATATCTTCGCGTTGAAGATGGGGACGGACGGTGTCCCAAATCCGGTGGGTATCAGGTACGCCATGGACGAGGACTGCAGGCATTTCGGATTCTCCAATTGATTGTTGTCGTGGCTGAATGGCCGGTCGGCCGAGTCAGGCGGTAACGGCGTCGCCATTCGTTGCGCCCGCACGTGAGCGATCGGGGTTATGGGCCGGCGCGGCCCTCCGGCATGCCCGAACCTACGTCGGCTGCCCGCGCTCCGCATCAGTCGCCATATCGGTCACGACTGTCGATGACCGGTTCTCGCGGCCTGTTCGACTCGGGCGATCAGGCGGCTGTTGTGGACGGCGTGCCCGAATCCCGGGGTGTGGTGGGTGCCGTTCACGATGTCGCGCGCCAGGCTGGCGTACACCTCGCCCACATTGATGGATGCACCGTTCCAGATCTCGGCGGCGGTCGGGCCGGTGCCGGTGGCGGCGGGGCTGTCCGGTGCGGTGAAGCCCAGGTTCGATGACAGCACGAGGTCGCCGACCTGAACACCCGCGGGGTGATTTCCGGTCAGCTTCAGCCAGCCGTCCGATCCGCGGATTTCCAGGCTGAAGTGGGCGTCGGGCGCGGGCACGCCCGCCAGGATCTGCACCCCGACCGGGGCGCCCGACGAGGTCTTGGCGATGGCGTCGAGGTGATCCGGGACTTCCCGGAGGGAGATCGCGCCCGTGTCCACCAGCTTCACCTGCGGCCAGAGGAGCTCCGTGCGCGCATCGATCTCGGTGATGTCCCCGAGAACCGCCTCGACGACATCCAGGACGTGGCCCGCCGCGATCGGCAGGAATCCGGCACCCGCGGCCGCCTTGTCGAAGTACTCGTACGCGCTCACCGACTCCGGGCCGTTCCCGAACGTCGTCGCGGCGACCCGCGCCGACAGCACGCGCCCGAGCCGACCCTCCGCGACGATCTCCGCCGCGCGGCGTACCGAGGGGTTGAGCCTGCCCTGCAGACCGATCGCCGTGTGCAGCGAGCCGGCCGCGTCGGCCATCTCCTCCGTCTCCGCGACGGTCGCGCCCAGCGGTGACTCCGAGTACACGGCCTTGCCGGCCGCGAGGGCTGCGAGCACGAGCTCGCGGTGGGCCGGGACCTTCACGGCCACGGTGACCAGATCGATCGACGGATCGTGGACGAGCTCGAGCGGGTCGGCATACCACCGTTGCGCGCCGAAGGCCCCGGCTGCGCTGCGGGCGCTCTCCTCGTGCCGTGTCGCCACGGCCGCCAGTGCGAACTGCGGCTGCGCAACCAGCGCGGGGATGTGCGACGCCCCCGCCCAGCTCGCCTTCGTGTCCGCACCGATGATGCCGACTCGAATCACATTGCTCGACATGCTGTGAACTCCATTCCTTCGTCTGCGATCCGGCACGGACGTTCCGTGCCGTCCGGTTCCTCAGAATGTGTTTGAGAAGCGCGAAGCGGGCCGCCCAGAGCGGCCGGGACCTGCTGGATCATCGGAGCCTGCGGCCCACATGAGGGCTTCTCAAACACATTCTCAGCGGTCGATGGCGGCCATGTCCGGTGCGGCATGGCGATCACCGGACGCGGGCGTCAGATCGTCCAGCCGGGCGATCTGCTCGGCGGCGAGTCGGATGCCGTCGGCGGCGCTGTTCTCTTCGAGCCGGTCGACACGCGTGGTGCCCGGAATGGGCGCGATGCCGGCGCCCTGTGCGAGCAGCCAGGCCAGAGCGACCTGTGCGGGCGCGGCCCCGACGTCGACCGCGACCTCGCGTACCTCGTCGACGATGCGGAGGTTGCGCGTGAGGTTGTCGCCGATGAACCGAGGATTCGTACGGCGCCAGTCGGCGGCATCCAGGCCGTCGAGGGAGCGGATGCGACCGGTGAGGAATCCGTGCCCGAGCGGCGCATAGGGAACCAGACCGATCCCCAGCTCACGCAGCGTGGGCAACACGTCGACCTCGGGGTCGCGGGTCCACAGCGAGTACTCGGTCTGGACGGCGGCCACCGGATGAACGGCATGAGCGCGGCGGATCGTCGCTGCAGCCGCCTCCGACAGTCCGATGTGGCGCACCTTTCCCGCAGCCACCAGCTCGCTCAACGCCCCCACCGTCTCCTCGATCGGGACGTCCGGGTCGACCCGATGCTGGTAGTAGAGGTCGATGTGGTCGGTTCCGAGCCGCCGCAGCGACCCGTCGACAGCCGCGCGGATGTTGGCGGGCGTGCTGTCCGGGCCCGGTCGGCCGGTGTGGGAGACGAGGCCGAACTTGGTGGCGAGTACAACCTCGTCGCGGCGGCCTCTCAGCGCGCGACCCACCAGCTCCTCGTTGACGTAGGGCCCGTAGACCTCCGCGGTGTCCAGATGCGTGACGCCGAGGTCCACCGCGCGACGGATGGTGCGGATCGACTCGGCGTCGCCACGGCCGGCGCCGGTGTAGAACGCCGACATCCCCATGGCCCCGAACCCGATGCGCGAGACCTCGAGCGCTCCCAGCGACGTGACGTGCATTCGATGCCCTCTCCGCGATCCACGACGAACTTGACGCTTCAATATCTACGCGTCTCGACTTGAAGTGTCAACAAGTCGCTAAGGTGGGGGCATGGCGAGAACCACAGCGGCGTCGGAGACGCGATGGCTGAGCCGCGAGGAGCTGGCGGCATGGCGGGCCAACTCCGCGATCATGATCAGCCTGCCCGCGGCCCTGGATGCGCGGATGCGCCGCGAGACCGCCCTGACGTTCTTCGAGTACATGGTGCTCTCGGTGCTGTCCGAGGAACCGGACCGCACGCTGCAGATGAGCGACCTGGCCGCGCGGACGTCGGCGTCGCTGTCCCGCCTCTCGCATGTCGTCGGACGCCTGGAGAAGCGCGGACTGCTCAGCCGGGCCCGGCTCCCCGGCTCCGGTCGACGCACCAGTTCGACGCTGACCGATGCGGGCTACGAGGCGGTCGTCGCCGCGGCTCCGGGACACGTCGCAGCGGTCCGCGAGTACCTCATCGACCTGCTCGAACCCCACGAGCTGGCGACGCTGCAGCGCATCGGCACCGCGGTCGACGCCGCCATCGGCCGAGGGCCGCTCGATCCCGGCCCCACGTCGTCGGCCCCGTCCGACACATGACGATCGAGATCGGGGTCGTTCGTGCCTCACCCCCTCCCGGCGGCGACGATCTCGCGGGCGCGTGCGCGACTTCCCTGCCGAAGATCTCGGGGGCGCCCGGGTCCGTCGGAGGCGATGATGAAATCGGAGGTCCCGTGGCGCAGCGCGATCTCGGCCACCTGCTCGGCCCGCTGCTCCGGGTTCCGGGCGGTGCCGTCGTGCCCATCGGTCGCGAGTCGGACCGCGTCGGTGACACCGGCGATCCACGACAGCGGCGTCCACGCCTCCGGGCCGGCGAGAGCCGGCCGGTCGGGGACGACGACGAGGTCGAGACCCAGCTCCTCGGCCAGGCGGGCCCATCGCACCGGCAGCGCCGGGTCGGCACCGCTGATCGGCAGCCGGACACCGGAATCGAGCGTGTGCCCGTAGGTCACGCGGCGTCCACGTCTGCGCAGGCCACCGCGACGGTGGCGGTGGTCATCGCGACTCCTCCTGGTGAACGCCCGAGGGGAGCGGGTCTCCCAGGAAGGCCCGCAGGGCGGCGTTGACCTCGTCGGCGTGGGTCCACAGCAGCCCGTGCGGGGCGCCGTCGATCTCCACGTACTGCGCCTCGGGCAGGGCTCGGCGGAAGCGGCGGGCCGTGGCCTCGACGGGGAGGATCCGGTCGGCGGTGCCGTGCAGGATCAGGGCCGGCACACCGGCGGCCCGGACGGCGTCGACGTCGGCGCGGAAGTCCTCGATCCACGAGGAGACGACGGCATGGGCGGCCACGGGAGCGCTGGCGACGGCGACGTTCCAGCTGGCGCTGACCGCCTCCTGGCTGATGCGAGGGCCGAGGTTGTTGTCGAGGTTGTAGAAGTCGGAGAAGAACTGCTCGTACCAGGCGTAGCGGTCCCCCTTGGCCGTGGCCTCGATCCCGTCGAAGACCTCCTGGGGCACGCCCTCGGGATTGTCGTCCCGGGCGACGAGGAACGGCTCCAGGGAGGCCAGGAAGGCGAGCTTCGCGACCCGCTGGTGGCCATACCTGGCGACGTAGCGGGCGAGCTCGCCGGTGCCCATCGAGAACCCGACGAGGACGACGTCGCGCAGGTCGAGGGCCTCCAGCAGGGCGTTCAGGTCGGCAGCGAAGGTGTCGTAGTCGTAGCCGGTGCCGACCTTCGACGACCGCCCGAAGCCGCGACGGTCGTAGGTGATGACGCGGTACCCCGCGGCGAGCAGCTCGCGCGTCTGGCGCTCCCAGCTGTGACCGTTCAGCGGATACCCGTGGATGAGGACGACCGGCTGACCTGCACCGTGATCCTCGTAGTACAGCTCGATCGGCGTGCTGTTCTCGTTCCCGACGATGACGTGTCCCATGGTGTCCTTCCGAGGTTGCGTGTCTGCTATTGGCCGACGAGCCGGCGGACGGCGATCGCGGTCGCTTCGGCGATGGTGGCGTTGCCGGCCGTGGAGTCCGGGTCGTCGGGGTCGGTGTAGACGGCGAGGACCAGCGGCGCGCGGTCCGGTGGCAGCACGATCCCGACGTCGTTGCGCTCGCCCTGTTCTCCGGTCCCGGTCTTGTCCCCGACCACCCACCTGGCCGGCACCCCGGCCCGCATGGTGGCGTCGCCGGTGGTGTTCGCGACGAGCCAGGCGGTGAGCTGCTCGCGTCCGGCCGGCTGGAGGTCGTCACCGAGGGTCACCGCTCGGATGCTCCCCACGATGGCGGCCGGTGTGGTGGCGTCGCGCTCGTTGTCCGGGCCGGCGGAGACGTTGAGCTCGGGCTCGGAGCGGTCGAAGCGGGTGGGCGCGTCGCCGAGGCCGCGGGCGAACGCGGTCACGGCGGCCGGTCCGCCGAGGAGTTCGAGGAGCAGGTTCGCCGCCGTGTTGTCGCTGACGGTGAGAGCGGCCAGGCACAGGTCGGCGACGGTCATGCCGGTCGCCACGTTCTGCGTCGTCACCGGGGCGTACTCCAGCAACTCCTCGGGGCCGTAGCGGACGAGCCGGTCCAGCAGCGCGGGGCGGCGGAGCGGCGGACGGCGGTGCCGGGGGAGCGGGAGCGGTCGTGGGCGCCGCGGCGATCCCGCAACCGGTCAGGGCTGCGCCCAGGGTCGCGGTGAGCACGCTGCGTCGGGTGATGCGTTGCTGGTTCATGGCCTTCCGGGGGTGCTCGACGAGAGGACTGCAGTGATCGCGCCGGAGTGCACACCGTGCTGATGCGGCACGGTCGATCCGACCGGCGTGGCGGCCGTGACGCGATCGCTGCCCCGCGTGCCACCGACCCGCGGAGTCCGGACCGGGCCGGGACGCGAGCGGAGCAGGAGCCCGACTCGGCGCAGGACGTCGAACTGGGAGGGGTTGTAGAGGTCGCGCACGGCCTCGTCGACCGTCCGGGTGGCGGCGGCGCTCAGGCCGGCGGTTGCGCTGCGCAGGCGGGGGAGCATCACGCGCAGGGTCCGGCTCCGGGGGAGCAGCCTGATCGCGAGCTCGTGGCGGGTGGTGTCGTCGGCGTCGGCGGGAAGCAGGTCGAACGCGGTCGCCGCGGGGCTCGGTGGGAGGCCGCGCAGCGAGTCGACGAAGTCGGTGACCACCGCAAGGTCGAGCACCCTGGTCAGCACGACCAGCAGGGCCCGGTCGGCGTCGGACAGGTCGACGTCCCGGACCATCCCGGCGAGTGCGGGCGGGAGGTCGGTGGGTGCGGCCTGCTGGAGGATCTCCTGGATCTCGGTGCGGACGTGCTGCAGCCGGTCGAGGGTCCGGGCGAGGTGGGCGTCGAGCCCGCGGAGCGCTTCCCGGGGGTGCTGGTCCGCGTCGCCCAGTTCGGCGATCTGCGGCAGGGTGAGACCGAGATCGGCGAGGCGCTTGATCCGCAGGACGCGGACGAGGTGCGCGACGCCGTACTGCTTGTATCCGTTGGCCCGACGCCGTGGCTCCTCCAGCAGGCCGACGTTGTGGTAGTGCCGCACCGCCCGTACGGAGGTGCCGGCGAGGTCGGCGAGTTCGCGGGTACTCCAGGCCACAGCTGTTCCCTCCACGTGTCGTTCGTGCCGTCAGGCGTGCGCGAGCCGGCGCTGGCGGTCGGCCTCCGACAGCCCGCCCCACACGCCGCGCAGCTCCCGGTGGGCCATGGCGTGGACGGCGCACTGCCGGCGGACCGGGCAAGCGGCGCAGATCGCCTTCGAGATCCGCTCGCGGCGCAGCCGTTGCGGGGGGCACTCTGCGTCGGCGGGGAAGAACACCTCGGTGTCGACCGCGCGGTAGAGGACCTGCCGGTGCCACGACGGCGGGAACTCGGGGTCGACTTGCCAGTCGGCGTACTGCCCGGCCCGGCCGGTACGTACGACAACGGTGACGGGCTCGGTGCTGATCATGGCGGTTGCTCGCTCCCCGGTCGTTCTGCTGTCGGGTGTCAGACTCGCGAGGACGGCGCCCTGTCCACGTCGGTGGAAGTCCCTGATCCCGTCCTCGACACCGGCGCGGGGAGACCAGCATCTCGACGACCCGGTCGCGCCCGCGGGCTTCGCGTCGGTGACAATTACCGTGATCGGCCCAGTGCCGGCGCCAGGGGAGGACCAGGCGATGCTCGTGGGACGGCGCGCCGAGCACGCGGCGCTCGAGCAGCTGCTGGCCCGGGCCGAGGGCGGCGACAGCGGGGTGCTGGTGGTGTGCGGGGAGGCCGGCATCGGCAAGACCGCCCTGTTGCAGCACGTGCGTGGGTCGGCCGTGGCGGCCGGTTTCCGGGTCGAGGACGCGGCCGGGGTGGAGGCCGAGGCGGAGTTCGCGTTCGCGGGCCTGCACCAGTTGTGCGCACCGATGCTGGCGCGGGCGGCGGAGCTGCCCGAGCCGCAGCAGGCCGCCCTCGGGGTGGCGTTCGGGATGCGCGGGGGTGCTGCGCCGGACCGGTTCCTGGTCGGGCTGGCCGTGCTGAGCCTGCTGGCCGAGGTGGCCGAGGACGGGCCGTTGCTGTGTGTGGTGGATGATGCGCAGTGGCTGGATCAGGCGTCCGCGCAGGTCCTGGCGTTCGTGGCCCGGCGGGTGGCGGCCGAGCGGGTGGTGCTGGTGTTCGCGCTGCGCGACCCCGGCGTGACCGAGGTCGATGCGTTCGCCGGACTGCCGGAGCTGCGCCTGGCGGGGCTGGGGGAGTCCGACGCCCGGGCGCTGCTGGCCACCGCGGTGCGCGCACCGCTGGACGATGTGGTGCGCGACCGGATCGTGGCCGAGGCGCGCGGCAATCCGTTGGCGTTGTTGGAGCTACCCCGGGGTGCGCCGGAGGTGCAGCTCGCGGGCGGCTTCGAGCTGTCCGACGTGGTGAGCGTTGCGCGCCGGGTGGAGGACGGTTTCCTGCTCGCGCGGGCAGCCTGCCGCCCGATTCGCAGCTGCTGCTGGTGGTGGCCGCGGCCGAGCCGACCGGCGATGCGGCGTTGCTGTGGCGCGCGGCCGCGGAGCTCGGGATCGCCCCGGAGGCGGCCGCGCCGGCGGAGGCCGCCGGGCTGCTGGAGCTCGACACCCGGGTGCGGTTCCGGCACCCGCTCGTGCGCTCCGCGGTCTACCGGGCGGCCACACCGCCCGACCAGCGCCGAGCGCACGGCGCACTGGCCGCCGTCACCGACCCGCAGGTCGACCCCGACCGCCGCGCCTGGCACCGGGCGCAGGCGATGGTGGGCACCGACGAGGAGGTCGCCGCTGAGCTGGAGCGTTCGGCCGGACGGGCCCGCGCCCGTGGCGGACCGGCCGCCGCGGCGGCGTTCCTGAAGCGTGCGGCCGAGCTGACCCCCGAGCCGGCCGTCCGGGCGGGTCGGGCCCTGGAGGCTGCGCATGCCAAGCACGAGGCCGGTGCGTCCGAGGCCGCGCGCGAGCTGCTGACGGTCGCGGCGACCGGGCCGTTGGACGCCGTGGCGCAGGCCCGCCTCGAGCTGCTGCGCGCCCAGATCGCCTTCCACCTGGCGAGGGGCGGCGACGGCCCGCGGATGCTGCTGGGCGCCGCCAGGAGCCTCGCCCCACTGGACCCGGCGCTGTCCCGGGAGACCTACCTGGACGCGCTAGATGCGGCGATCGTCACCGGCCTCGGCCCCGGCGGCGGCGTGCGAGCGGTGGCCGAAGCCGCCCGGGCCGCGCCCGCATCACCGGAGTCGCCGAGGCCGGCGGATCTCTTGCTCGACGGGCTGGTGACGACGTTCACGCGGGGTTACGCGGCAGGGGTGCCGGGGCTGCGGCGGGCGTTGGACGCCTTCGCCCACGACGAGCGAGACGCTCATGGCGTGAACGACAGCGCCAACCGCCGCTGGCTGTGGCTGGCCAGCCGAAGCGCGATGTCGCTCTTCGACGACGAGATGGTCCACGCGCTGGCCGCCAGTCATGTCCGGTTGGCCCGTGAGGCCGGCGCGTTGGCCACGCTCCCCGCAGCACTCCTCGTCCAGTCCGTCATGCTGGTGCTCTCCGGCGAGTTCTCCCGGGCCGCCGAGCAGACCGCGATCGCGGCCGCGACCAGAACCGTGCCGTTGCTCCACGCCCAGCTCATCCTGGCTGCCTGGCGCGGTCGCTCGGACGAGAGCACCGAGATCCACGCGACCCTCGTCCGGGAAGCTGCCGGACGCGGGCGCGGCACCGAGGACGCACTGGCGCAGTACGCCATGGCGGTCCTGCACAACGGGCTGGGCGACTACCCAGCGGCTCTGGCCGCGGCGGAGCGGGCATTCGAGTCCGACGAGCTGACGCACAGCAACCTGGCCCACTCCGAACTCATCGAAGCCGCATGCCGCACCGGCAAACCGGAGCGCGCGGCCGATGCGCTGGACCAGCTCAGCTCACGGGCGCTGGCCAGCGGCACCCCGTGGGGGCTCGGGCTGGCAGCGCGCTCACGGGCACTGGCCAGCACCGGCCCGGTCGCCGAGGAGCACTACCGCGAGGCGATCGAGCGGCTCCGGGAAAGCCGGATGGTCACCCAGCTGGCCCGCGCACATCTCGTCTACGGCGAGTGGCTGCGCAGGCGGGGCCGCCGCCAGGCCGCCCGCCAGCAGCTCCGCACCGCCCACCAGCTGCTGACGGACATGGGCGCGGAAGCGTTCGCCGCGCGCGCCGCCCGCGAACTGCGCGCCACCGGCGAGCACCCACGCAGCCGATCCGTCCAGCCGTCGGATGAGCTCACCGCGCAGGAGCTGACGATCGCGCGACTGGTGGCCACCGGGGCGACCTCCCGGGAGGTCGGCGCGCAGCTGTTCCTGAGCCCGCGCACCATCGAGGCCCACCTGCGCAGCATCTTCCGCAAGCTGAGCATCACCTCCCGTCGACAGCTGCGGGAACTGCAGCTCCCTTGACCGTCCGGGATCACGCGGCCGGGCGGGGGCGAGCGCGGCTGCGGTAGGTCAGGCGTCGCAGGAGGGCCTCGAACGGGCCACGCCGCCCGGTGCGGTCCAGGGCGTGGGCGATGAAGACGGTGCCCGCCCAGGTGGCGACGGCGAGCCCGGCGGCGGTGGCGGCGCCGAGCCTCCCGCCGAGGTCGAGCAGCGATGGTTCGGTGGCGACCAGCCAGACCGGTGACTGGGCGATGTAGAAGGTCATCGAGCGCCGGCCGCACGCGACCAGTGCGGTCGTGACCGGTCCTCGCCGGTCACCGAGCCGGTAGGCGACGAGTGCGATCGCGGCCAGGAACGCGAGGCCGCCGGCGATGCCGGTGGCCGCGAACACCGCGTGGCCGGCGGCGTCGGTGCCGGGGGAGCCGGGGGTCCACAGGCCGACGGCCTGCAGGGCCACGGGCTGCGCGCCGAGCACTGCCACCGGGAACCCGATCAGCGCGAACCGGTGCAGCAGTGGCCGGTAGCGGTCGGGTTGTTCGAGCAGCCGCATCCGCGCGGCCAGGACTCCGATCAGGACGGACGGTGCTATCCCCACTGCGGCGATCGGCAGCACCGGGAGCGCTGAGGTGCGCAGGATCGCGCTGTCGAGCAGGGTGGGGCCCACGGCGAGTGGTGTGTCGGAAGGGGTCAGGATCTGGAGCAGGGAGGCGGCCGCCACGCCGAGGACGAGGGTGATCGCCATGACCGTCCACATGCGACGCCTCGACCAGGACACGACCCCGGCGAACATCACTGCGAACGCGCCGTAGGCGCCGATCACGTCTCCGCTGTAGAGCAGGATGACGTGGGCGATGCCGAAGACGATCAGCCAGGCCCCGCGCCTGCGGATCAGCCGCCGGGCCTGGGTCGGGTCGCCGCCGAGGCCGGTGTAGCGCCGGGTCATCTGGACGAGGCCGTAGCCGAACAGGATCCCGAACAGCGGGGCGGCGCGCCCGTCCACGAAGGACGTCAGGAGCCACTGGACGGCGACGTCGACGGGCCCGCCACCGGCAGGTGTGGTGAGCGAGTTGCCCCCGGCGTGCAGCTGGCGGGAGTGGGCCAGCGCGATGAGCAGCAGCATCACGCCCCGCGCGAGGTCCGGCGCCAGAAGGCGTTGCGACAGCGGCGTGGGTGCGATCGGCCCTGCGACGGGTTGAGGGGAAGTGGACACGACGATCCTTACGCGAGGTGGGGCTGCCCCTCAGACGGGCAGGCTCGGCGCGAGCGGGGTGAGGCGGTACGAGGGCGGCTCGGCGCCGTGCAGGTGGCGGACGAAGTAGTCCCAGGTGCGGCGCAGGACGTAGTGCTTACTGCCGTTGAACAGGTGCTCGGCGCCGGGGACGACGAGCAGGTCGACGTCCTTGTCGGCCTTCACCAGCGCGTCGACCAGGCGCAGGGTCTGGGCGGGCAGGACGTTGTCGTCGAGCTCGCCGTGGATCAGCAGCAGCCGGCCCTGGAGGTTCGCGGCGAGGCGTGCGTTGTCGAGGTCGCGGCGGGCGTCGTCGTCGAGGTCGCCGTAGTAGCGCTCGCCCCAGTAGGGGTAGTAGCTGCCGATGTCGTTCGGGGTGGCCCGGGCGACGCCGACGCCGAAGAAGTCGGGGTGGGCGAGCAGCGCGCGGGCGGTGGCGTACCCGCCCCCGGAGCTGCCGGTGATCCCGACTCGGGTGGTGTCCAGCCACGGGTGGCGCTCGCCCAGCCGGCGGATCGCGGTGACGTGGTCGACGAGGAACCCGGCGGCGGAGAAGTTGCGGTAGGAGTGGTCGTGGAAGGCCTTGCTGCGCCCGGCGGTGCCCCGTCCGACGATGGCGACGACGGCGAACCCCAGCGCGGCCAGCGCCTCGGCCTCCCCGGTGAAGGGCGGGGCGTCGAAGGCCGGGGATGCGCGGTAGACCATGGGGCCGGGGTAGACGTGGTCGATCACCGGGTAGCGCCGGTCCGGGTCGAACCCGTGCGGACGCCACAGCAGCCCGTAGATCGGGGTCCGGCCGTCGGCGGCGGTGGCCCGGAACCGTTCCGGCGGTGCCCAGCCGCGGGAGGCCAGCGCGGCGGTGTCGGGGGTCTCGAGCTCGACGAGCACCCTGCCGTCGCCGTCGAGCACCGACGACCGCGGCGGGGTGGCGGCGGTCGACGCCCGGTCGACGACGTAGCCGCCGTCGGGTGGGCTGATCGCGTCGTGGTCGAGCTCGTCGTCGGTGAGCCGGGTGAATCCGGTCCCGTCGAGGTCGATCCGGCAGATCTGGCGCAGGTAGGGGTCGGTCTCGTCGAGCCCGTTCGCGAGGAACCAGACCCGGCGGGCGCCCTCGTCGACCCACAGCACGCGGCGCACCAGCCACTCGCCCGAGGTGACCTGGACGTGTTTCCCGCCGTCCGGTGAGTAGAGGTACAGGTGTCCCCACCCGTCGCGCTGGGACCACCAGAGGACCTCCCCGGAGTCGAGCACCCGCACCTGCGGCGGCTCGACGGTCGAGGCTCCCGGGTCGACGCAGGTCCGTCCGGTCTCCTGGACGAGCAGGGTGCTCGCTCCGGTGGCGGGGTCGAGGCGGTGCATGTCGAGGGTCAGCGCGTCCCGGGAGTACCGCAGGAAGTAGACGGAGTCCCCGACCCACCACCGCGACGCCAGGCTGGTGGTGTGCACGATCGGGGTCGGGGGATCCTGCTGGTGCACGACGCTGCGGGCGGCGACGTCGAGCACCACCCAGGACATCGTCGCGACCTGCTCGTCGCCCGGCACCGGGTAGCGCAGCCGGTGCTCCACCGGGCGGCCCCCGCCTGCCGGGGCGGACTCCACCAGCACCTGCTCGGGCAGTCCCCGCTGGTCGAGACGGTGGGTGAGCAGGCGGGTGCAGTCCGGCGACCACTCGGCGACGAACGGCGGGTCGATGCCCAGCGCCCGCCACTGGAAGATCCCGGCCCAGTCGAGCATCGCGCCGTAGGCGTGGTCGGGCTCGGCGTCCTCGGTGAGTGCGAACTCCTCGCCGCCGTCCCGTGAGCGGACCCAGATGTTCCCGTCGCGGGTGAACGCGGCCCAGGCCTTGTCGGGGGAGACCAGCTCCACCCGGGTGGGCGGGTCGGCGGCCTCGACCCGTTCGCAGGTGCCGTCGCTGAGGGAGAACTCCCAGGTCTGGCCGAAGGCGAGGAAGCGCACCACGTCCTCGTCACGTCCGGGGAGCTCGAACTCCAGCAGCATCACGGGCAGGTCTGCGGCGTCCACCGCGTGCCCGGACGCCAGGGAGAGCGCGGCCGCGAGCCGGGCGTGGTCGAATGCGTCGCGGCGCGTACCCGCGGCCGGGTCGACCAGGACGTGCCGGCCGCCGACCTCGTAGACGAAGCGCCGGCCGCCGGCGAGCCACTGCGGCGCCACGGACGCGCCCGGTACCGCCTGCCTCCGGTACGGCGCGAGCATCGACTCAGCGCGCGCGTAGTCCTCGGCGCCGATCGAAATCATTCTTGGTTCCCCCCTCGAAGTCCTCGACCGTGGGGTGCCAGGTCACACCCGGCCGTTGCGGCACGGTCAAGTAGCTGTCTCGCCCCGGGTTTGATGGAGACGTCGAACACCCGGAAGTTGAGGACCGATGGCGGCACCACGCAAGTACCCCGACGAGCTGCGTGAGAGGGCGACGCGTCTGGCAGTCGATGCACGACGGGATCCCTCGTCAGCGGCGGGTGCGATCAAGCGGATCGCAGACCAGCTGGGGATCCATCCCGAGGCGTTGCGCACCTGGGTGAAGCAGGCCGAGACCGACGCGGGTGACCGTGCCGGGACGACCTCGGGTGATGCGGCCAGGATCGCGGAGCTGGAGCGGGAGAACCGTGAGCTGCGGCGGGCCAACCAGATCTTGAAGTCGGCCGCGTCTTTCTTCGCCGCGGAGCTGGCCATCCGGTGGTCCGCCCGGTCACTTTGGTGCGGTTCGCGATCGGCCACGTCCGCGGAGGTGGTGTACAAGATCGCCTCCGCGTGATCTTGGTGAAGGTTATGCGGTGAGTGCCCCGGTTGTCACGGGCGGCTCGGTGGTGGTCGGCTCGGGTTGTGTGGTGAGGATGCGGATGCGGGACTTGGTGAGCAGTTCCAGGCTCATGTAGCGGCGGCCTTCGGTCCATTCGTCGCTCTGTTCGGCCAGGACGGCACCGACGAGGCGGATCAGGGAGTCGCGGCTGGGGAAGATCCCGACCACGTCGGTGCGGCGGCGGATCTCCTTGTTCAGCCGCTCTTGCGGGTTGTTGGACCAGATCTAGCGCCAGATCTCGCGTGGATAGCTGGTGAAGGCGAGCAGGTCGGCGCGGGCCGCTTCGAGGTGGGCGGCCGCCTCCCGGAAGCGGGACTCGAGGGCGTCGACGACGCGGTCGTACTGGGCGTGCACGGCGTCGGCGTCGGCCTGGTCGAAGATGGTGCGCACCTGGGTGGCCACGTGCGGCTGCGCCGACTTGGGCACCTTGGTGAGCAGGTTGCGCAGGTAGTGGGTGCGGCAGCGCTGCCAGGCCGCACCGGGCAACGCGGACCCGATCGCCGCGACGAGCCCGGCGTGGGCGTCGGAGATCACCAACTGGAGCCCGGACAGGCCGCGCGCGACCAGCCCGCGCAGGAACGCCAGCCAGCCCGCACCGTCTTCGGCGGAGGCCACGTCCAGGCCGAGGATCTCCCGGTGTCCGTCGCAGCTCACGCCGGTGGCGACCAGGGCGTGCACGTTGACCACACGGCCGTCCTCGCGGACCTTGACAGTGAGGGCGTCGACCCAGACGAACGTGTACGGCCCTTGATCGAGGGGACGCTCGCGAAACGCGCTGACTTGGGCGTCGAGGTGGCTGGCCATCTCCGAGACCTGCGAGCGGGACAGCGACTTGACCCGAGCTGCTCGGCCAGCCGCTCTACCCGCCGGGTCGAGACACCGAGCAGATACGCGGTCGCCACGACGGTGACCAAGGCCTGTTCGGCACGCCGGCGGTGGGTGAGCAGCCAGTCCGGGAAGTAGGAGCCCTCGCGCAGCTTCGGCACCGCGAGCTCGACGGTGCCGGCCCGGGTGTCCCACTCCCTCATCCGATACCCGTTGCGCCGGTTCGTGCGTTCGTCGCTGCGCTCGCCCCAGCCGGCGCCACAGACCTGATCGGCCTGAGCAGACATCATCGCGTTCGCCAGCGAGCCGATCTGCCGCAGCAGATCCGGTGACGCGCCGGCCAGGTGCTGCTCCAACAGTGTGGTGACCTCGATATCGTGCGGTGCGGCCATCGTCGTGATCCTCTCGGTGAGTTCCTTGGTCGGTACTCATCAAGATCACGCGGTGGCCGTCTCACATCACGACGCCACGCCGCGCACCAGCGAGGGACTCGTACACCACCTCCGAGGACGCAGCCTCGCGATCGGGCTGCGGATGACCAGGTTCCTGTGGCACTGCGGCGGCACTCGTGCCACAGGAAGTCATATGGTGGACCCTCGAACCACGGTACGGATCAGGGGTGGCGATGAGCCAGCAAGACTTCTCCAGCTCGCCGATACAGGTGCTCGCGAAGGCCGCGACGGTGATGGACTGCTTCACTCTCGATTCTCCCGTGTTGCACATCGGTGAGGTGAAGCGCCGGTCCGGTCTGCCTCCCACGACCTGTGCCCGGTTGTTGCAATCGTTGGTCGCCGAAAACCTCCTGGAGCGCGAGGGAGACTCCTACCGGGCGGGTCTCCGGGTGCTGGCCTGGTCGGCGTCGGCCTCGGCGGGCTCAGGCCTGATCAGTCTCGGGGTCCCGCTCCTCGAGGACCTCCGCAATCAGACGGAGGAGACGGCCTCGCTGCAGGTCCGGAACGGGGCGCAGCGCATCACGGTCGCGACCGTGGAGCCCATGCGGTCGATCCTCTGCAGGACACCGATCGGCGGGAGCATGGTCCTGCACGCCGGTGCGTCGGGAAAGACGTTCATGGCGTTCGACCCCGGTGCTTTCGAGGCGGGAATGCGCGCCGGAATGGCCGCCTACACGCCCAGCACCGTAACCGACCGGGCCACGCTGGAGGAGCACCTGGCCGTGATCCGGAAGGCCGGGGTCGCGGTGGCGCGCGACGAGCGGGAGTTAGGTCTGAGCTCGGTCGCGGCGCCCGTGTTCGGACCTGGCGGGCGGTTGGCCGGCACCGTCGCGATCTCGCTGCCGACCTTCCGGCTCGACGACGGGGGTGAGGCCCGCCTGATGGAGGCCACGCGGCGGACGGGACAGACGCTGTCGGGCCGTCTCGGGTACGTGGCGTCGGCGGATGCCGAGGCCGGAGCGCCCTGAGGTGCCCGCCAGGCACCGTCCATGTGTTCCTGCGGCTACTGGGTACGCACCTTGAGTTCCCGGCGCAGCAGCTTCCCGCTCGCCGTCTTCGGGATGTCGTCGAGGAACTCGACCTGGCGCGGGTACTTGTACGCCGCCATCCGGTCCTTGGCGAAGGCGATGAGCTCCTCCTCGGTGGCCGAGGTACCGGGCCGCAGACTCACGAAGGCTTTCACCGTCTCGCCGCGGTAAGGGTCCGGCACTCCGACGACTGCGGCCTCGCGGACCGCGGGGTGCTCGTAGAGCACGTCCTCGACCTCGCGCGGCCACACCTTGTAGCCGCCCGCATTGATCTGGTCCTTCTTGCGGTCGACGACGTAGAACCAGCCGTCGGCGTCCATGTAACCAACGTCGCCGGTGTGCAGCGTTCCGTCGGGCAGCGCCGCCGCGGTCTCCTCGGGCTTGTTCCAGTACCCCTTCACCACCTGCGGACCGGTGGTGACGATCTCGCCGACCTCGCCGGGCGGCAGTTCGCGGCCGTTCTCGTCGACGATCCGGACGATCGTGTCGTAGACGGGCACACCGACCGAGAGCGCGCCGGAGGTCTCGTCGACCGGGGGGTCGGCGTCGCGAGGTGTGCAGTGGCTCGGCGAGGTGGTCTCGGTGAGCCCGTAGACGTTGTGGATGGTCTGGCCGTACAACTCCTGGAAGGCCGTCACCGTCGAGGGCGGGATCGGAGCTCCCCCGGACCAGATCCGGGTCAGGCTGCGCAAGGCGTCAGGGTCGGCGTTCGGAGCATTCATCAGGGCGATGAACACCGTGATCGAGCCGACGGTGAAGGTCGGCCGCTCGGCTCGCACGAGGTCGACGACCGCCGCGGGCTCGAAGCGGTGGAACAGCACGAGGGGCGCCCCGAGCAGCATCGCCACCGCGACCCCGGCGACCAGGCCGGTGATGTGGAACAGCGGCGCCACCCCGAGGACGACGTCGTCCGGGCCGAGCCCGCAGAAGCCGCGGTAGGTGTGGGCGCTGAACACCAGGTTGGCGTGGGTGTTCATGGCGCCCTTGGGCGGACCGGTGGTGCCCGAGGTGTAGGTCAGCACCGCCGTATCGTCCGGTGCCGGGGACACCGTCGGGGGGCGCTGCCCGCGGAACCGCTCCAGAAGCGCACCGAGGTCCACGGTGCCCGCGGCGGCCCCGATCCGCTCGACATCGGCCAGGATCCGCAGGTCGCGTCGGGTCTGGTGGTCCAACTCGGACGTGGTGAGGACGGTGCGGACCGCCGTGTCGCCGACCACCGCCGCGGCGACGTCCCGGTACAGGCCCTCCAGCGTGACGAGCACGCTCGCGCCCGAATCGGTGAGGATCAGGCGCAGCTCGCGCTCCCGGTTCATCGGGTTGACGTTGACGGCGATGCCGCCCGCCTTCCACGTGCCGAGCAGCGCGATCACGTACTGCGGGTCGTTCTGCACGAAGATCGCGACCCTCTCGCCCGCGGTGAACCCGTCCGCCAGCAGGCCCGCGGCCAGCGCGTCGGAGAGCACGTCGAGCTCGCGGTAGGTGATCCTGCCGTCGAAGTAGCGCAGCGCGTCGCGATCGCCGTGCCGCGCCACGGTGGCCCGGAACAGGGCGACCATGTCGGGATGCTCGCAAGTGATGGAGCCGGGCTGCCCCTCGGGGTAGCGGGCGAGCCAGGGCTTCTCGTCGTAGACCGACACCGGGGTCATGAAATCTCCTTCGACTCGCCGAATCGGCGGTTTACCCGCTGCTCGATCACGCGGAGCACGCTGACCGGGGCCAGGGCGACCGCGACGACGAGGATCGTCATGCCGACGATGTCTCCCATCCGCGCCAGCGGGATGGTGCGCAGGAGCTCGTAACCGAGTCCGGAGACGCCCGAGAACATCTCGACGATGAGCAGGCTGAGAAAGGTGAGACCGAACGTCAGGCGCAGTGCGCTGGTGAACGCGGGCAGCACGCTGGGCACCGCGATGGTGCGGAGCACGGCGACGCGCCCCATCCGCAGGCTCGCGGCGAGCTTGAGCGGCAGCCGGGGGACCCCGGCGGCCGCGTGGGCCATCATCAGGATCATGGGAAGGATGCCGGAGAAGATCGCGAAACCGATCTGGCTCGCGCCGCCGAGACCGAGGAACACCAGGAACAGCGGGAACAGCACCACCTTGGGGATGCTGTACAGCGTGTAGACGAGCGGGCTGATCGCATCGGTCCAGAACCTGCTCAGGCCGAGGGCGAACCCCACGGCACCACCGATCACGACCACGGCCAGGTACGCCACGGCGAGACGGGCGAGGGTCCCGGCCAGGCTCCCGAGGAAGCGGGAGCTGCCGAGGTTGTGGACGAGGCGAGTCACCGCCGTCGCCGGGTCGGGCAGGACCGAGCTCTGCACGAGCAGGGCGACGAGCCACCACACCCCGACTGCGGCTGCGAGGAGCAGCACGGGGGCTGACGCGGCAAGCAGCCGGCCCCGTGCGGACCCGGGAGTGTTCGACGCGGCGGGAACGGTGGTTTCCGCCGCGGTCGTCCGTGCGCTGGAGGTCATCGTCGCCGCCAATCGAGCCGGCCTGCGACCGTCGCCGAGCCGACGTTGAGCACGAGCGCCACCACACAGATCAGCAGGATGCCCGCGTACATGTCGGTGACCCGGAAGGTGTGGTAGGCGTCGGCGATGTAGTGGCCGAGCCCGTGGGTGGACAGGATGAACTCCGTCGCCAGGACCCCGATGATCGAGTACACGAGCCCGAGTCGGAGTCCGGCGAGGATGTCCGGCGCGGCTGCCGGCAGCAGGATCCTCCGCAGGTACTGGCCGGCACCGAGGCGGCGCGCCCGGGCCAACTTCACCACCGGTTGCGGTACGGAGTCGAAGCCGGTCAGGGTGTTGGTCACGACGACGACGGTCCCGAACGCCACCGAGACGACCAGGATCGGGACCGGACCCACGCCGAAGAGCACGACGAGGCACGGGTAGATCGCGAACACCGGGATCGCGTAGTAGACGGCGAGCCACGGGAGCGCTGCCCGTCGGCACCAGTCGGAGCGCCAGAGGAGGTAGGCCGTCGCGATGCCCAGCAGGCCGGCCACCGCGAAGGTCACCGCGATCAGTGCGACGCTGGGCAGCAGGTCCTGGCGGAGGAAGCCGCCGTCGGTCACCAGTGACGCTGCCCGCGTCGCCATCGTGCTCGGCGGCACGAGGTAGAGGTCGCTGATCAGTCCCGCGCGCGACACGGTCTCGAGGGTGACCACGCACAGGAGCCCGAGTGCGACGGTCCATGCCGACGATGTCATGCCGAGCACGGTCCGGGGCCGGGGGCGGAGGTAGCGTGGGATCCGGTACCGGCGTGGTGCTGCGGTCGCTCTCGCCGCCGTCATCAGGACCATCAGGTCAACCCCATCGCCAGCTGGGCCTCGCGGCGGATGAGGGCCCAGATGCGGCCGACGGCCTCGGTCGCGACGGGTGTGGTCAGGACGTCGAGGCCGCGGGGGAGGGGCAGGTCGATCGGGATGTCGTCGAGGATCCGGCCCGGCCGGGCGCTCATCACCACGACCCGGTTCGAGAGCAGGACGGCCTCCTGAATGCTGTGCGTGATGAACAGGACGCTGCAGGAGAGGCGTTCGACGACGCGCAGGAGCTCGAACGACATGAGGAGCCGCGTCTGCTCGTCGAGCGCGCCGAACGGCTCGTCGGCCAGGATCAGGTCGGGATCCGTGGTCAGCGCGCGGGCGATCGCGACCCGCTGCCGCATGCCGCCGGAGAGTTGGGTGGGGTAGTGGGCCGCGAAGTCGGTGAGTCCGACGGTCGCGAGCCGCTCGCGGGCGATCTCGAGCCGGGCGGCACGCGGAACCCCCTTCGCCTCCAGTGCGAACGCGACGTTGTCCAGCACGGTGCGCCACGGGAGGGTCGCCGAGTCCTGGAAGACGATGGAGGTCTCATCGCGGGGTCCGGCGAGGTCGGTGCCACCGATCGCGACGCTGCCCGCGTCGGGGTCCTGGAGCCCGCCGATGATCTCCATGAGGGTGGACTTCCCGCAGCCGCTCGGCCCGACCACCGACACGAACTCTCCCTCGCGGATGTCCAGGGAGATGGGGCCGAGCGCGTCCACACCACCGAACGTCCTGACGACATCCCGGGCCACCACGTGGGTCACGACGGGCTCCCGCAGGGCGTCGGCAGCTGGTTGGGGGCTCCGTCGGGCAGGTGGCTCAGGTCGAAGATCTCGCACCACGGGATGGCCCGGTGCCCGTTCGTCGCCTCCATCGCCTGCACCGCGTTGTCGAGCGCGACCGATTCGACCCCGGTCGACCAGTAGTTCGCCCGCACCGCCGCGTCGACGATCCCGCGTGCCTGGGCCTCGGCGAGCCCGACGTGGTCGGCGTAGAGCCGGGCCGCTTCGCCGGGGTTGCGGCGGACGGATTCCACCGACTCCTGGAACGCGGCGACCACGCCGCCCACGACCGTCGGGTTTACGGCCAGGTAGTCGTCGCGGACCGCGAGGACGCCCTGCTGGAGGGCCGGGAGGTGGTCGGCGCTGGCGGCGACGAGGCGGTACTTGCCGGTTTCCTTCGCGGCGACGGACGCCGGGACGAGCGCGACGTCGACCGCGCCGGACTCCAGCATCGCGATTCCCTCGCCGGTCCCGCCTGACGGGATGTGCTCGA
Organism: Pseudonocardia zijingensis; assembly: GCF_042657305.1. NCBI lineage: Bacteria > Bacillati > Actinomycetota > Actinomycetes > Pseudonocardiales > Pseudonocardiaceae > Pseudonocardia > Pseudonocardia zijingensis. The sequence goes on from NZ_JBHSKO010000037.1 coordinate 37,090, forward strand.
TGGTGCTCGGGTCGATGCCGACCGCTCTCGGGATGAGGTAGGAGAGGGCCTCGGTCACCGACTTCGGGTTGGTGAACGCCCATCGCTGCACGTCGGCCGGGGTACGGACGTCGCTGGTGGTCAGGGCGTAGAAGTCGAGCCCGTAGGCGCTGCGGGAGCTGCCGGCGACCGCAGTGACAGGGGTGCCGGCCAGTGCGCCGTCCACGACGGCCGGGAACCCGACGTCGGCGACCTCGAGTCCGCCGCTCACCAGGTTGCGCAGCGTCGTGCTGCCGCCCTGGCCGGCGACGATGTCGTCGATCGCCACCCCGTGCTTCTCGAAGATCTGTTGGTCGTCGCCCACGAGCCAGGGGATGACGCCCGGCTCGGTGGAGTTGGCGACGGTCACCCTGATCGGGGTCGGCTCGGAGCCGCCGGGCGCGGCGGACGTGCCGCAGGCGGTGAGGAGGAGCAGCCCGGCGAGCGCCGACACTGCCGCTCGTCGTGGTGCGTTCATGGGGTTCTCCCTGTGCGAAGTGGCGTGGGCGTCTGCGAGCGTCAGACGGGAAACCGTTGAATGGTTTTGAAAACCACTGTGTGGCTGAAGCTAAGTGGTCGATCGGGGGGCGTCAAGCGTTGACAGGCCTGGGCCTCGCTGGCACTGTTGGCCTACAGAGCGGTTTCAGAAACCGACAGGTGGACGGAGGCGGAGCGGCCGAGAAGATCCGTGAGATCGTGACGCTCACCCGCGAGGGTGCCGAGGAGATGGTCGCGGCGTTCGGCGCCCCGACGCACCAGCCGGCCACCACTCACAGGACACGGCGGTCGTCGAAGAGGCGCTGAAGGCCTGCGGCTACACCGTCTGACCTGCATCGAATCGCCGCGCCGTCCGTGCAGGACTGCCCTGACGGAGAGGACAGAGGGTGCCAACCGAACAGGACACGCGGCCGGAGATCGCGTTCCCATCCCGTGTCGGTGTCTGGCCCAATGAGCTGGAGAAGGGGGCACGTCCCGCCCGCCTGCTCGCTGCGCTCGGGCCCGAGAAGTGGATCGTCGTCATGCAGGCCGTGGCGGTCACGGGGATCGGCGGCTCGGGAGACGCCGACGTGCTGGACGGCGGGTCCGATCGCCTCGCGCAGGCGACCTTCGGCATCGGCGACACCCCGACCGAGGGCCCTCGCCCCGCCCTGGAGGCCCTCGCGGCCGTGGCTCCCTTCTCGGCCGATACGTCCTGGCCTCACGCGACGACGGCCCTGCGACGATGAGGGAGGGCCAGGTGGAGCTGGACCGGGCGGCGGTGCTGGTGACCGGCGGTGCATCGGGGATCGGTGCTGCGGCGGCCAGGCTTTTGGCCGCGGGCGGCGCGCGGGTGGCGGTGGTCGACCGGGACGCCGACGGCGCCGCCGCAGTGGCCGACGACGTCCGTGGCGTCTCGGTCGTCGCCGATGTGACGGACCCGGCCGCGATGGAGTCGGCGGTCATCGAGGCGGAGCGCACGCTGGGGCGCATCGACGTGGTACTGCTCAATGCCGGCAGGACGTCGGGCCAGTCCGGGTACGACCGGTTCGACCTCGAGAACTACCGCCAGGTCGTCGGGGTGAACGTTGACCACGTCGTGTTCGGGCTGGCATCCGCGGTACCCGCGCTGCGGCGTGCGGGCGGCGGCACGGTGGTCGTGACGGCGTCCCTGGCCGGCCTGGTCCCGATGGCCGGTGACCCGCTCTACACGCTGACCAAGCACGCGGTCGTCGGCTACGTCCGAGCAGTGGCGCCGAGTCTCGGCTCCGAGGGCATCACCGTCGCGGCCCTGTGCCCGGGGTTCACCGACACCGCCTTGATCGCGAACGCGAAGGCGCAGATGCGCGACTTCCCGCTCCTGTCCGCGGACGAGGTGGCGGCTGCTGTCTGGCGGGTCGTGGAGCACGGCGCACCGGGGGAGTGCTGGTACGTGCAGCCCGGCCGGGAGCCGGCACCCTACGGCTTCCGCGGGGCGCCCGGCCCGGCAGGCGGCCTGCGCGCCCCAGAGGTCACCTGGGACCTCTCAGCGTCCGGTTGATCCCGTGGTCCTTCCCACCAGGTCGGGTGCTGGAGGAATCCCTTCCGGCGCCCAGGGAGACTCGAGCCCCGACCGGTAGTCGGCCGGGGCTCGAGTCGTTTCTCGTGGGTCAGGCAGGCCAGACGAGACGCTGCTCGATCCCGCCGACGTGGCTGCGGGACACGCGTGCGGTTCCGCCGGTCCAGCGCAGATCGGGTCATGCGGTCGCGGGGAGCAGGCCCATCCCTGAGCGTGTTCGTCGACACGTTCACGCAGGCCCGGTTGCGCAGGCGATCGCTCTCGGCGGGGAGCATCCGGAATCTCGGGAAGTTGGAGCGGACCCGGACCACCGGAACGCGCGACCGGGCGACGCTCGAGGAGCACCCGGCCGCGATCGGCGTCGCGGATCTTCGGTTCAGGCGGGCGGCTCGTCGGCACGCTCGCCGTCTCGGTGCCCAGCTTCAGCCTCGACGACGCGAGCGAGGCCCGTTTCGTGGACGCGACGCGGCGGACGGCGGAGATCCTGTCCGGCCGACTCAGTCATGTGCCCTCGAGCGAGGCCGTGAGCGGAGGGAGCTGAGCCACGACGACCACGCGCCCCGGAGAGAGTCAGGTGATGTGGATCGAGACGGCACCGATGCCCTCGAAGCGGGCCTCGACGTGATCGCCTGCGACGACGGGCAGCGCTGCGTGCAGTGACCCGGTGAAGACGACCTGACCGGCTCGAACGCGACGGCCGTAACGGTGGAGGGTGTCGGCGAGCCAGGCGACCGCTCGAAGCGGGTCCCCGAGCACGTCGGAGCCCTGACCGGTGGCGGCTTGCTCTCCGTTGCGGAACAGGCGCAGTCCGACCTCTGGCAACGCGGGTGGGTTGGCCGTGCTCTCGCCCAGTATGACCCGTGCGCAGGAGGCGTTGTCCGCGACGGTGTCGATGAGCCCGATCCGCCAGTCGCGCACCCGGCTGTCGATGATCTCGAGCGAGGCGTGGACGGCCGCGGTCGCCGCGGCGACCTGGTCGGGGGTGACCGGTGGTTCGAGATCCCGTGACAGCTCGACGGCGAGCTCCGCCTCGATCATGGGGGCGATCAGCTCGCTCGCGGGCAGTCGATCGCCCGAGCGAAGCACCCGGGAGGAGAGCACGTAACCGTAGTCGGGGTCCTCGACCCCGAGCTGGCGGCGCATCGCCTCCGAGGTGAGGCCGATCTTGTGCCCGCTCAGGGTCGCGCCGGCGGCGAGGCGTCGCCGCAGGGTGATGTCCTGGATCGCGTAGGCGTCGGCCTCGGTCAGTCCGGGGAACCGCTCGGAGAGCGGCTCGATCGGGCGAGCCGAGGCCTCGGCCGACTCGAGCTCGGCGGCCAGGGCCTGCATCTGGTGGGTGGGCACGGTCGCGGTCATCGCGGCCTCCTCTCGTCGGCGAGACCGAGCGCGACGTCGATGATCATGTCCTCCTGGCCGCCGACGTAGCCGAGCTCGCCGCAGCGGCGAAGGATCTCGTGCGCGGGGACCTTGTAGCGCTCGGCTGCCTGTTCGGCGTGGAGCAGGAACGACGAGTAGACGCCGGCCCAGCCCTGGACGATGGCGTTGCGGTCCATCTTGGGCCAGCGCGGCAGGTACGGGCGGACCACGTCCTCGGCGGCGTCGAGCAGTGCGAGGACGTCGAGTCCGGTGTCGATGCCGAGCCGGTCGAACACGGCGGCGAGGACCTCGGTGGGGGAGTTGCCCGATCCTGCGCCCAGCGCGCAGAGCGAGCCGTCGATGTAGCGGACACCGACCTCGTGGGCGATCACCGAGTTCGCCACACCCAAGCTGATGTTCTGGTGACCGTGGTAGCCGATCCAGGCCTCGTCGCCGACCTCGGCGACGAGGGCCTCGAAGCGCGCGCGGGCCTCGTGCATGAGCAGCGCGCCCGCGGAGTCGGTCACGTACGGGACCTGGCAGCCGGCGTCGACCATGATCCGAGCCTGCTTCGCGAGGTCCTCCGGCGTGGTCCGGTGGGCCATCATGAGGAATCCGGCGGCCTCCATCCCGAGGTCCCGGGCGACGCCGAAGTGCTGGGGTGAGACGTCGGCCTCGGTGCAGTGGGTCGCGACCCGGACCATGTCCGCGCCTGCGTCGCGCGCGCGGCGCAGGTCATCGGCCGTGCCGATGCCTGGCACGAGGAGTACCGCGATCTTCGCGGTACGGGCTTCCTCGCGGGCCGCGGCGATCAACTGCAGCTCGTCGGTACGGGAGAACCCGTAGTTGAACGAGGAACCGCCGATCCCGTCGCCGTGCGAGACCTCGATGACCTCGATGCCGGCTCCGTCGAGGGCCCGCACGGTGTCGCGCACCTGGTCCTCGGTGAACTGGTGGGCCATTGCGTGGCTGCCGTCGCGAAGGGTGGTGTCGATGACCCGTACGTCGTGGGTCAGGGCCGGGCGCGTCATGCCGGGGTCTCCTTCGTCGTCGTGGCCATGAGCTCGCCGACCCTGGCGGCCGCGGCGGTCATGATGTCGAGGTTGCCTGCGTAGGCGGGCAGGTAGTCGGCGTTGCCCTTGACCTCGAGGAAGATCCCGACCCGGGCGTTGCCGTCCCAGGCGGCCCGTGGCTCGTCGAACTGGGGTTCCGCCCGGAGGGTGTAGCCGGGGACGTACTGCTGCACCTCGGCGACCATGTCGTGCACCGACGCGACGATCGCGTCCCGGTCCGTTTCGGCGTCGATCGCGCAGAACACGGTGTCGCGCATGATCATGGGCGGCTCGACCGGGTTCAGGATGATGATCGCCTTGCCGCGCGCGGCCCCGCCGACCTCCTCGACGGCCCGTGCAGTGGTCTCGGTGAACTCGTCGATGTTGGCGCGGGTGCCCGGCCCGGCGCCACGCGACGCGACCGACGCGACGATCTCGGCGTACGGCACCGCGGTGATCCGGGAGACGGCGTGCACGATCGGGATCGTGGCCTGACCGCCACAGGTGATCATGGAGACGTTCGGGGCGTCGAGATGGTCGGCGCCGTTCACGGGTGGCGAGACCATCGGCCCCAGGTGTGCCGGGGTCAGGTCGATCGCCTGGATGCCGGCTTCGGCGTAGCGCGGAGCGTTCGCGATGTGGGCCTTTGCCGAGGTTGCCTCGAACACCAGCCGGGGGAGCGGGTCCTGGCGCAGGAGCCAGTCCACGCCCTCGGCGCTCGCTTCCACCCCGAGTCGGCGGGCACGAGCAAGCCCGTCGGACTCCACGACGCCGACGACGTACCCGACGTCGATCGCGGAACTACGCCTGAGCTTGATCAGCAGATCGGTGCCGATGTTTCCCGGGCCGACGATCGCGGCGGTGACGGGCTCGGCCGAGTTCTGGGGCATGTGTGGAGGACCTTGTCCTTGGGTGACGGGGGAGGAGCCGGGTGGTCGGTCAGAGGGCGGTGGTGTCGGGCAGGGGTAGGAGGTCGTGGCGCGCCTCGAACGCGGTGATGGCATCGCTGTGCTCCCGGAGGGTGATCGCGACGTCGTCGAGCCCGTTCAGCAGGCGGTGCTTCGAGTCCGGGTCGATGTCGAACGTCCACTGCCGTCCGCTCGCCAGCACCGTCTGCTCGGGCAGATCGACGCGCACGGTCCCGGCGTCGACGACGGCCCTGCACGCGTCCCGCTCCAAGCGGATGGGCAGGAGCCCGACCTTGAGGGCGTTGCCGGCGAAGATGTCGCCGAACGAGGGTGCGATGATCACTCGGAAGCCGAAGTCCTCGATCGCCCACGCCGCGTGTTCGCGGGACGACCCGCAGCCGAAGTTCGCGCCGGCGACCAGCACGGGGTTCGGTCGGAGGTCGACGTCACCGTCACCCCGCCAGTCGTGGAAGAGGTACTTCCCGTAGCCCGTGCGCTCGACCCGTTGGAGGAAACGCGCGGGCACGATCTGGTCGGTGTCGACGTCGTCCCGGTCGAGGGACGTCACACCCCCCTCAACGAGGGTCAGCGGTCGCATGCCCCTGACTCCAATCCCTGATGTCGACGAGGTGCCCCGCGATCGCGGCGGCCGCGGCCATGGCGGGGCTGACCAGATGGGTTCGCGCCTGGTGACCCTGTCGGCCCTCGAAGTTCCGGTTGGACGTCGAGGCGCAGCGTTGTCGCGGTGCCAGCTGCACCTCCTCCATCAGCGCGCCGCACATCGAGCAGCCGGAGTGGTGCCACTCGAACCCGGCGTCGAGGAAGATCCGGTCGAGACCCTCGTTCTCGGCGTCCGCCTTGACCTGCTGGGAACCCGGCACCACGGTTGCGCGCACGCCGGCCGCGACCCGGCGACCGGCGACGATCGCCGCGGCTTCCCGCAGGTCCTCGATGCGCGCGTTGGTGCACGACCCGATGAAGACGTGGTCGAGGGGGAGTTCGGTCAGCGAGTTCCCCGGCCGCAGGCCCATGTACTCCAGCGCCCGCCGGCCCGCCGCACGGCCGCTCTCGGAGTCCGATGCGTCGGGGTCGGGGACCCTGTCGGCGATCCCGATGACCATGCCCGGGCTGGTTCCCCAGGTCACCATCGGCGAGACCCGGGAGGCGTCGACGTGGACCTCCCGATCGAACGTGGCGCCCTCGTCCGTGCGCAGCTCGCGCCAGACCTCGACCGCGGCGTCGAAGTCCGCGGGGGCACCAGGGCGCCCCCGGAGCCAGGCGAAGGTGGTCTCGTCCGGGGCGACCATCCCGGAGCGGCCGCCGCCTTCGACGGTCATGTTGCAGATCGTCATCCGGCCGGCCATGCCCATGCCCTCGATCACCGGACCCGCGAACTCCACGGCATGACCGGTGAACCCGGCGGTGCCGACCTGCCCGATCGTGGCCAGGATCAGGTCCTTGGGGGAGACCCCGTGGCCCAGCTCCCCGGAGTAGACGACCCGCATCGACTTCGGTTTGAGCATGGGCAGGCACTGCGTGGCGAAGACGTGTTCGGCCTGCGACGTCCCGATCCCGAACCCGAGTGCGCCGAACGCGCCGTGGGTCGCGGTGTGGCTGTCACCGCAGACGATCGTCATGCCGGGTTGCGTCACGCCCAGCTCGGGCCCGATGACGTGCACGATCCCCCGCCTCTCGTGGCCGAGGGAGTAGAGCGGGACGCCGAACTCCTCGCAGTTCTGCTCCAACGTCACCACCTGGCGGCGGGCCAGGGGCCGGCCGATGAGGGACCCGGCAGCGGTCCCGTCCGTGGGGACGCTGTGGTCCGCCGTCGCCAACGTCCGGTCCGGCCTGCGGATCGCGCGGCCGGCCTCGCGGAGGGCGTCGAACGCCTGCGGCGAGCTCAGCTCGTGGATGAGGTGGAGATCGATGTACAGCAGCCCCGGAGCGACCTCGTGCGCATCCCAGATCTTGCCCAGCATGGTCCGGGGCGTCGTCCGGGGCATCAGTAGACCGACTGCTCGAGGGCGGCCCAGCGGCTCAGGCCGACGGTCTCGAAGAGCTCACGGGGGCTGGTGATGCGTGGGGTGGCGCTTCCGACGAGCGTGGACACCTCATCGGCCATCGCCTGTGCGGACGGAAAGAGCATCACCGCGGGATAGACCACGAGGCGGAACCCGAACTGCTCCAGGTCGGCTTCGCTGACCTCCGGCGTGATGCCGCCCGGAACAGCGTTGAAGATCACCGGGGCGCCGGTGACCTCGGTGGCGATCCGCTCGATCTCCTCCCGGCTCGTCGGTGCCTCGACGAAGACGATGTCCGCGCCCTCCGCTGCGAACGTCCGGGCGCGGTCGATCGCAGCGTCGATGCCCAGCGGTCCGCGGGAATCGGTGCGGGCCACGATGAGCGTGTCCGCGCGACGAGCGGCGAGCGCGGCGTGCAGCTTCGTGACGTAGTCCCCGACCGCGACGACCTCCTTGTTCGCGAGGTGGCCGCAGCGGCGTTTCGAGGTGACCTGGTCCTCGAGCATGATGCCCGCGGCACCGGCACGTTCCAGCGTCTCGACCGTGCGCGTCACGTTGAGGACCTCGCCGAAGCCGGTGTCGGCATCAACGATCAGCGGCCCGCCGAAGGCGGACGCGATGACCTGCACGGCGTCCGCGAGCTCGGACGCGGTGATCAACCCGAGGTCGGGAACGCCGTAGCGGGACGCGGAGACCCCGGCACCGGTCAGGAAGGCCGCGTCGAAGCCGGCGTCGCGGGCGATGTGTGCGCTCACGCCGTCGAAGACGCCCGGCACCCGGATCAAGCCCGGCTGGGCGAGGCGGGTCCGCAGTACCGCACTGGGTGGAGACGTCGTCGTGTCCATCTGGTCACACCTCATCCATCGACGGGAGCGGGCTCGCGGCCTCGATCGGCGTACGCCGGGCCGGCATCACCGAGCGCGTCGGGCGACGCCGACGGCACACCGGAACCGTATCGTGGTTCGAGAATCCACGGTGCGGTCGAAACGTAGGTCGTTCTCAGTGGGTCCGTCAAGTGCCGTGCGTCACCGCGTCGCGGCGGACGACGGATTGACAGGTGGTGGTGCTGCTGGCAAGGTGCGGCCTGCACAGTGGTTTCTGAAACCGCTAGGCGGTCTGATGCCGTCCCCGAGGAAGGAAATCGGATGTCTGCTCCCGCCGGAGGTCGGACGCGTGACGTCCGGACGCTGTCCCAAGAAGGCACCGAGGAGCTGGTCACGGCCGTCGTCACCGCCGCGGACCGGGCGGCGCTGCCGGTCTGCGTCGCCGTGTACGACGCGTCGGCGAGCCTGCTGGCGTTCCTTCGCATGGACGGCGCACCGCCGCTGACGATCGGGATCGCGCAGGACAAGGCCTACTCCTCGGCGGCGTTCGGCGCCCCGACGCACCAGCTGCACGAGCTGATCAAGGACGACGAGCCGCTGCGGCTGGGGATCGTCCACACGCCGCGGCTGGTCACCTTCGGCGGTGGCTACCCCCTCGTGTGCGACGGGCGGGTCGTCGGGGCGGTCGGCGTCAGCGGTGGCCATTACACACAGGACATGGCGGTCGTCGAAGAGGCGCTGAAGGCCTGCGGCTACACCGTCTGACCTGCATCGAGATCGGGCCGTGCCCGGTGAACCGTTCCCCCCAACGCCATCGCAGGCCAGGTCTCCTGTCGTGCGATCGCGCCGTCAGGAGGTCATGCAATGTCGCAGCCGACGTCACCCTTGTTCGGCGACCAGCCGCTGAAAATCGGCGCCTTCGCCCCGAACGCGAGCGGCGGGATCTCCATGACGGAGGCTCCCCGGTCGCTGCGGGTCACCTGGGAGCACCAGAAGAAGATCGCGCAGAACCTGGACCGGTGGGGCTTCGACGTCACGGTCCCGATCGCCCGGTGGAAGGGATTCGGCGGCTCCACCAACTTCAACGGCAACGCGTTCGAGACCTTCACCTGGGCCGCGGGCATCGCGGAGGCCACCGAGAACATCGCCGTCGTCGCCACCACACACGTCGCGACGATCGACCCGGTCGTCGCGGCGAAGATGGCCGCGACCGTCGACCACATCTCCGGTGGCCGATTCGGGCTCAACGTCGTGATGGGCTGGAACTCGGCCGAGATGGCCATGATGCAATGTGGGCTGCTGGAGCACGAGGAGCGCTACGCCTACGGCGCCGAGTGGATGGATTTCGTCGATCGGCTGTGGGCGAGCGACGCCCCGTTCGACGTCGACGGCAAGTTCTTCCGCGCGCTGGGCTGCGAGTCCGAGCCCAAGCCGGTGCACGGTCGACCGATCGTCATCAACGCCGGGAACTCGAAGACCGGCCTGGACTACTCCGCCAAGTACGCCGACATCAACTTCTTCGTCTCCACCGACCTCGAGAAGATGGCCGCCCACTCGGCGGCCCTGAAGAAGGCGGCCCGCGAGGAGTACGGCCGGGACATCCAGACCATGACAGCCGCGCTGGTGGTGTGCCGCGACACCGAGGCCGAGGCCAAGAGGGTCCACGACGAGATCCTCGACAAGGCGGACTGGACCTCAGCCGAGAACCTGATGGCGATCCACGGCGTCGACAGCAACTCCTGGAGCGAGCAGATGACGAAGTTCAAGGAGCGGTTCATCCTCGCCCACGGCGCCACCTCGCTGGTGGGGACGCCCGAGCAGATCGTGGACGGCCTCCAGCAAATGGCCGCGCACGGGATGGAGGGAGTCCTGATGGGCTTCCTGAACTACGCCGAGGAGATCGACTACGTCGGCGAGAACGTGCTGCCGCTCATGCGGGAAGCCGGACTCCGGAAGTGAGGGGGGCCGACCAGATGAGCCGACTCACCGGCAAGCACACGATCATCACCGGTGCCGCGGGCGGCATGGGCCAGGTCGCCTGTCGCCGCTTCTGCGAGGAAGGCGCCATCGTCCTCGGCAGCGACCTCGACGAGGCGGCAGGCCGCAAGCTCGAGGCGGACCTGCGGGCCGACGGTCTGCCCTTCACCTTCGTCCCGGCCGACGCCGCCACGACCACGGGCATCGGCCAGATCGCCGATGCCGCCCGCGAGACCCTGCACGGACGCGTCGACGTGCTCTACAACAACCACGGCATCATCCTCGGCAAGCCGCTGCTCGACACCACCGAGGAGGAATGGGACAAGGTCCTCGACGTCGACCTGAAGAGCGTGTTCCTGCTGACCAAGGCCATCGTCCCGTTGATGACCGACGGCGGCTCGATCATCAACGTCTCCTCGGCCGGTGGCCTCGTGTCGATGCCGGGGATGTCGGTCTACTGCGCCGCCAAGGGTGGGCTGGTGATGTTCTCCAAGGGCGCCGCCGCCGATCTCGCACCCCTCGGCATCCGCGTCAACGCCATCTGCCCGGGGAGCATCGACACCCCGATGCCACGCGCCTTCTTCAGTCTTCTCAGCGACGAGGAGGCTGCCGCGGCGATGAAGGCGAACGCCGCCGAGCACTTCGTCAACCGATTCGGCCAGCCGGAGGAGGTGGTTCCGCTGGCGATCTACCTGGCTGGCGACGAGTCCACTTTCATGACGGGGGCCGCCATTCCGATCGATGGCGGCTACACCGCACGCTGAATCCCGATCCGGCGTCAGCCGGGGCGAGCAGAGAGGAACGAAGGGTGGGTACCGGACAGAACGGGCGGCCCGACATCGCATTTCCGTCCCGCGTCGGAGTGTGGTGGAACGGCGAAGCCTGGCCGATCGGGGAGGCGAGCGAGGTCGCCCGGGACATCGAACGGATGGGCTACGGCTCCCTCTTCTTCGGGGAGGCCTTCGGGAAGGAATCGTTGACGCAGGCTGGTGCGTTCCTCACCGCTACGGAGCGGCTCGTGGTGGGCACCGGTATCGCGAACATCCACGCGCGGGACCCGATCGCCGCCGAGGTCGGTGGTCGCACCCTGGCTGCGCTGCACCCCGGCCGGTTCGTCCTGGGGCTCGGGGTCAGCCACGGTCCGCTCGTCGAAGGTGGTCGGGGTGGGTCCTACAGCAAGCCCTTGGCGACGATGCGTGACTACCTGCGCCGGATGGACGACGTTCCCGACGAACTGGAGCCGGGTGGCAGGCCGGCCCGCCTGCTCGCCGCCCTCGGGCCGAAGATGATCGAGCTGGCCGGCGCGGCGGCCGACGGCGCGCATCCTGCCTACGTCCTGCCCGAGCAGACGACGGCGACTCGCGCCGCACTCGGGCCCGACAAATGGGTCGTGGTCATGCAGGCCGTGGCGGTGACGGACGTGGGCGGGGTGACCGAAGCAGACGCGCTGCGCCGGGCCCGCGCCGTCCTCGGCGTCTACTCGGCCATGCCGAACTACCAGATGTCGTGGCGCCGCCAGGGCTTCGACGAGGTCGACGTGGTGGACGGCGGATCCGAGCGCCTGGCTCGAGCCTTCGTCGGCATCGGCGACCCGGACACCGCTGGCAAGAGCGTTCGCGCGCACCTCGACGCGGGCGCCGACCACGTCGTCGTCCAGGTCCTCGGCGACGCTCCCACCGACGACCCCCGTCCCGCACTGGAGGCGCTGGCGGCCGCGCTCTGACCGCTGTGCCGAACTTCGACAACTGACGGATGTGGAGGCCCGCACGATGACGACCTCGATGGACGGGATCGTTCCCGTAACGACGGGCGAGCAGTTGCGCGAGGCCTTCGGATGCTTCCCTTCGGGGGTCACCGCGGTGTGTGCGGCGCTGGAGGGGGTGCCGGTCGGGCTGGCGGCGAGTTCCTTCACCTCGGTATCGGTCACACCGCCGCTCGTGTCGGTGTGCATCCAGCACAGCTCGACGACGTGGCCGATCCTCCGGCAACGGCCGCGGTTGGGCCTCAGCGTGCTCGGCGAGGGCCAGGACCACGTCTGCACCCGGCTGGCCGGCCGACACGGCGACCGGTTCGCCGGCACCGACTGGTCGACCGCCGCCGACGGCAGCGTCTTCGTGCAGGGAGCCACGTTGTGGCTCGACTGCACGATCCACGCCGAGATCCCCTCCGGGGATCACGACATCGTGCTGCTGCACATCCACGGCCTGCGCGCCGACCCCGCGACGCCACCCCTGGTGTTCCACGGCAGCCGCTTCCGCCGCCTCGCCGCCGGCTGAGCCGCCCGATTCCCGAGGAGTCCGTTGTGGACCTGTTCCGCGCCGACCCCGCCGAGAGCCGGGTCCGGGCTGCGATCGCCGCGATCGCCGCCGGGCAGCCCGTGGTCGTCGTCGACGACGCCGAGCGGGAGGACGAAGGCGACCTGGTCTTCGCGGCCGCACTTGCGACGCCGGAGCTGGTGGCCTTCACCGTCCGCCACACCTCCGGGTTCCTGTGCGTCGCCCTGCCCGACGAGGACTGCGCACGCCTGGGCCTGACCTCGATGTGCCACATCAACGACGACCGCTTCGGTACCGCCTATCAGGTCACCGTCGACCTGATCGGGACCGGCACCGGCATCTCCGCGCGCTCGCGTGCCGCGACGATCGCGGCGCTCGCAGCGCCGGACACCGTTGCCGACCGGTTCGCGCGACCGGGACACGTCGTCCCGCTGAAAGCCCGTGCCGGTGGCGTGCTGGCCCGTCCGGGGCACACCGAGGCCGCAGTCGATCTCGCACACCTGTCCGGCTTGCCGGCCGCTGGAGCGCTCTGCGAGATCGTCTCCGTCGACCGGCCCGGTGAGATGGCGCGCGGACCGGAGCTGGAGCGGTTCGCCGCGGCCCACGGCCTGGTGCTCATCACCGTGGACGAGCTCATCCGGTACCGGCGCCGCACCGAGCAGCAGGTCCGGCGGGCGGCCGTCACGTCGCTGCCGACCGAGCACGGATCCTTCACCGCGGTCGGATACGTCCACGCGATCGACGGATCCGAGCACGTCGCACTCGTCGCCGGCACGCTCGATGCCGTGCCGGGGCGAGCCGTGCCCGTTCACGTCCACTCCGAATGCCTCAGCGGCGACGTGTTCGCCTCAGTCGGCTGCCGCTGCCGCCGCCGACTCGACGAGGTCATGACCCGCTTCGCGACGGCCGGTCGCGGCGTGATCATCTATCTGCGACAGGAAGGGATCGCGCGAGCGTGCGACCTCCCCCACCACGGACAGACCGCGAACGCCGGCGCCGCGGTGAGCACGGTCGAGTGGATCCTGACCGATCTGGGCGTCCACTCGGCTGCTCCGGCGACCAGGCCGGACGAGCACCGCACCCGCCCCCGGTCGGTCACCCCCAAGCCCATCGCGGGCTGACCGGCGTGGACCCGCGAGGGCCGCTCGTCCAGAGGTGCGCATCGCCCGCAAGGACGCGGAGCACCCCATGACCACCCGGCACAACGCCCTGCCCGTGTCACCGCGCGTGCTCGAGCTCGGCGGGATGCTGCAGACGCCGGCGTGGTGCAGGAACTCGAACCGTCTTCGTTCGGCCGCCGACCATGAGCGGTTCGGCGCGCGGGACCGTGGACGAGTGGCGAGCCCGCCGGCTCACGGGAGTCCCCGCGACCCGGATGGCTGGGATGAGCTCCCCCGAGTTGAGTCGTTCAAGACTCTGGTCCACGCTGGGCCGCAGTGCCAACGACGTCGGACTTCGAGCACATGTTGCGCGGGGCTGCACTGCGGGTGACGCGGCCTCGGGTGGCCGTGCTGTCCGCGGTGCACGACCATCCGCACGCCGACACGGGCTCGATCATCGGGGTCGCCCGTGGCGACCTCGGCGACGTGTCCCACCAGGCATCGGCTGGAAGAACAGCGTGGAATCCGGCGTCGGCCGGTACGCGATGACCAGCGGCCTCGAGGGCGCCTGGACCACCGCGCCGACCACGTGGGACAACGGGTACCTCGACAACCTGTACGGGTACGACTGGGAGCTCACGCGCAGCCCCGCGGGCGCGCACCAGTGGACGCCGAAGAACGCCGAGGCCCAGGGCACGGTGCCGGACGCGCACGACCCGTCCACCCGGCACGCGCCGATGATGCTGACCTCGGACATCGCGCTGAAGGTCGACCCGGCCTATGGGCCGATCACGAAGCGCTTCCACGAGAACCCGGACCAGCTCGCCGACGCGTTCGCCAAGGCCTGGTACAAGCTCCTGCACCGCGACATGGGACCCGTCTCGCGCTACCTCGGCCCGTGGATCCCGGAGCCGCAGCTCTGGCAGGACCCCGTCCCGGCGGTGGACCACGAGCTGGTCGGGGACGCCGACGTCGCCGCGCCCAAGGAGAAGGTGCTCGGCTCGCGGCTCTCGGTCGCCCAGCTCGTCTCCACCGCGTGGGCGTCGGCGGCCAGCTTCCGCGGCACCGACAAGCGCGGCGGGGCCAACGGGGCCCGGATCCGGCTCGCGCCGCAGAGGTCAACAGCCCGGACGAGCTCGGAAAGGTGCTGCAGACCCTCGAGCAGATCCAGCGGGACTTCTACGTCTCGCAGGCCGGGAAGAAGGTCTCGCTCGCCGACCTGATCGTCCTCGCCGGCTGCGCGGCCGTGGAGAAGGCGGCGAAGGACGCCGGGTACGACATCACCGTCCCGTTCACGCCGGGGCGCACCGACGCGTCGCAGGAGCAGACCGACGTCGACTCGTTCGCGGTGCTGGAGCCGAGGGCGGACGGCTTCCGCAACCACCTGCCAGCCGGGCAGAAGCTGCCGGCGGAGACCCTGCTGGTGGACCGCGCCTACATGCTGAACCTGAGCGCCCCGGAGATGACGGTCCTGGTCGGCGGCATGCGCGCGCTGAACGCGAACGTCGGGCGGGCACCGCACGGCGTTCTCACCGAGCGGCCGGAGACGTGACCAACGACTTCTTCCGGAACCTGCTCGACATGCGCACCGAGTGGAAGGTCTCGGAGACGGAGAACGTGTACGAGGGCCGCGACCGCGCCACGAGAGAGGTCAGGTGGACCGCCACGGCCGTGGACCTCGTCCTCGGCGCGAACTCCCAGCTGCGCGCCATCGCGGAGGTCTACGCCAGTGCGGACGCGAAGGAGAAGTTCGTGCGTGACTTCGTGGCCGCGTGGGACAAGGTCATGAACCTCGACCGGTTCGACATCGCCTGACTCGGCGCCGCGGTGGCTCCTGTCGGCAGGAGCCTGCCGGAAAGGAATCACACGGGTCACGCTGTGAGGATCAGCGCCACGATCGCGGGGCCGAACGCGGTGCCGAGGAGGTAGCAGAGGTTGAACATGCCGATGGCGGGCGAGCGGTACGGCCCCGGGACCGCCTCGGCCGCGTGCCGCGCGAGCGCCCCCTGACCGGCCGCCGCTGCCACCGATCCGGCAGCGAACGCGACCAGCAGGATCGGCACCGCGGCCATCGACCACGCGACGAGGCCCGCCGCGACGACGGCCGCCGCGAGACCGGCCGCGACCGTGCGTAGGCGCAGGCGGGCGGTGAGCGCGACCACCAACCAGGACAGCGCCCCGCCCAGCAGGTACGGCCAGAGCATGGCCGCGCCAACCGCGGCAGGTGACCATCCCGTCTGCCAGGCCAGAAGGGTGGGCGCGGCGTAGAAGAGCCCGAAGTTGACGATCGCCAGGAACAGTGCCGTTCCCCCGGCGAGCAGGAAGGCCGGCGATCGGACCAGGACGGCCGGCAGGAACCCGTCGGGGCGCCTGTGCAGGTGCACGGTGAGCGCCCCGGCGACGAGTGCGGCGGCCACCGTGGCCGGGACCGGTCGGTGCGGGACGGTCACCAGCGCCGTGACGAGCGCCATGAGCAGCGCCGCGCCGCGCCGGTCCCCTTTGCCAACTTGGCGTCCGGCCTGGTCAGCGGTTGTGCGGCGTGGCGTGGCCTCGAATAGGTGAAGCTCCTGGTCGACGGGCGATTGCTGAGATCAACTCGCCTGACCAGGAGCTTCAAGGTGCTGTCCTATCCGTCTGGGATGACCGTGTCCAATCGCGCGCTTGGCCTGCTCGCCGACGCCCTACGCGCGCACCGCAACCAGCGCGCGACACGCTGGCGCAAACTCACTCCTGGCCGCCAGGCCCTGCTGGTCGTGGCCTACCTGCGCATGGGCGAGACCTACGCCGACCTGGCCTGCGGTTTCCAGATCGGCACCTCGACCGTCTACCGGTACGTGCGCGAGGCGCTGGCCCTGCTCGCCGCGATGGCGCCCACGCTCGCCCAGGCCATCGACGTCGCCCAAGCCAAGGCATTCGTCATCCTCGACGGGACCTTGCTGCGCATCGACCGGGTCGCCATGGCCTCGGGCCGCGACCGCCCGTTCTACAGCGGTAAGCACAAGGCCCACGGCTTGAACGTGCAGGTCATCGCCGACCCTGTCGGCAGGTTGGTGTGGATCTCTCCACCGCTGCCTGGAGCGCGCCACGATATGGGCGCCGCCCGCGAGCACGGCATCATCGACGCGATCTGCGATGCCGCGATCCCGACGGTCGCCGACACCGCCTACCAAGGCGCCGGACCTGCAGTGGCCGTTCCGCAGCGGCGGCGGCGCCTCGACCCGGACACCGGCCGCTACCGGCGGCTGTCGAACAACCAGCGCGAGGTCAACGCCGCGCACGCCCGCCGGCGCGGACCAGGCGAACGGGTCAACGCCGAGCTGAAGAACTGGAAGATCCTGCGCAAGATCCGCTCCAGCCCGAGCCGGGCCGCCGAGCTCGTCGCCGCCGTTCAGACCCTCATGATCACCAACGCTTGATCAGGTTGGCAAAGGCTCATTGGTCCTGACTCGTCCGAAACGTTCCTGAATTGCTCGGGGCGGTCCCGGTCCTACCTGCGAGTATCGTGTTCCCGCAGCTCGGCGCATTTTGTCGGGCGACCCTGGGGCCAAGGGGTCGGAAGCGCGAAACCCCGGCTTAGCTGCACCCTCGAACGTGGCGCCCGATCGCCTCCATTACTGCAGGTCAAGCCCGGTCTGGAGATCTGCCTCGATCCTGGGATGACAGTCTGCATGGCTGTCGCCCCCGGCGGTCTATAACAGACCTATCATGCGCTTGTCGCGCCGCGCGCGCACTCGGCGCAGCAGATTGGCTCGATTCGTATGCCGCTGCGGTCGCGGTCTGGACGACGGCCGGGCCGGCGCATGTCGTTCAGGTCGAGTACGACCCCGCAGCGGCAGGCGAGTACTGCTCGTCCCAGTGGCGGGGGAGCGAGAGCGGCGGCCGATCCGTGGTCCGGTGCTCGATGGATGGTCGTGCGCGTGACAGGGTGGCTGATGGCGTAGAAGACGAGCCAGTGGTAGCTCATGAGGACTCCTCACTGCGGTCGTGTGGGTCCTCCTCGGGAGGCTCTTGCGGAGTCGTCGGCAGTTGCGAGCGATGCCCGCCACGGGGTTCCTGATCGGTCGGTGACGCGTTGCGACGACGGGCGTGCCGAGCGATGCCCTGGTACGGCGTGTCGGGTGGAAAGAATTGAAGGCCGTGTCCGCGGTCCTTTCGCTTGCGGCGGTGCCGCATTCGCGTCGCGGTCATGAGAGGCGCCCGCGGGGCGGATCAACAGGGGCGGTTTCGGAGCCGCGAAGTTCGAGGGCGTGCAGGGCGATCGCAGCCACCGGGCACGGCCAGCGCACCGGACGGACGCGGCATGCGGAGCAGTATGAATCCGTGTCGCATGCGTGTAGTCGCAGAATTTTTCCTGGTCCGTCGTCTTGACCGGCGACGAACGCTATCGCCACGGCGATCGGGTCATCCCCTGCAGGCAAGGAGCATGGTGCCCCTGAGCGGGGCCGAGCTTTCGTGAGGTGGCATGACGGTGTGGAATATCGACAACCAGAATATTCTGCTGGCGACTATTGGCCGGTCGCCGCGGACCAGGCGTCGTTGATGATCTCGCGCAGGCCAGACCTGTGCGGGTTCCAGCCTAGATCGGCTTGGATCGCCTTGCTGTCGGCGAGTAGCTCTTGTGGCTCAGCAGCGGGCGGCACGTGTCGCCGTGCCACGGGACGACCGGTGACCTGCTCGACCATGGCGATGACGTCCCGCACGCGGGTCGGTCGGCCGCTGCCGATGTTGTAGGCACGAGCAGTACGGGGCTCGCATGCCTCCAGGGCGAGAGCGAACGCCTCGGCCATGTCGGCGATGTGTACGAAGTCGCGGATGGCGTCACCGTTGCCGTTGACGACCAACTCGGGCGCTGTGCCTCGCTGGACCGCCATCATCCGAGGAATGAGCCGCGTCTCGTCAGGATCGGAGTGTCCGGGGAGCGCGCCGGCGATGTTGAACGCGCGCAGGCTGACTGCGCCGATGGCGCCGGTGCCAGCGAGGTCCAAAGCGGCGTTGTCGGCGGCGAGTTTGCTTGACGCGTACGGGCTTGTCGGCGCCGCAGCGGCACGAAGTTGCGTTCCACCCACGTCAGCGTGGTGTGACGCAGCCAGTGCGTGCTGACACCTTGGGCGGTGACCCAGGGGAGCTGGCTGCCGATTCGGGTCCAGATGTAGTCGTAGCGGCGGCGGGTGATCCGCTGCCCGGATCGATATCGCAGCAGCGGTCCGGCCGGTGTCGCGTCCGCGCCGCGTTCGGTGGCGTGGGTGAGCAGGTGGTTCATCAGCGTGGGGGAGACCGGTTGGGATCGTGTGGTGTCGCCCTTCTCCCGGAGCGTGATCAGGCATTGGTCGGGGTCGAGGTCGATCCGGCGCAGCGCGAGCGCGCCGCCGCGGCGGCATGCCGTTTCGATGTGCAGGCGCAGGATCAACGCGTCCAGGGCGGGATCGTCGCCGGTGGTGGCGGCCACCTGGACGATCTCGGCGAGGCGGGTGTCGGCGACCGCGCGTCGGGTCGACGGTGGTCGGCGTAGCTTGTCGACCTTCTTGGCTGGGTTGGCTGCGGCGGTGATCAGGCCGTCTTCTTCGGCGCGGCGGTAGAGGCAGCGCAGGGCGGCGATCATGTGTTCGGTGGCGCTGTGGCCGCCGCGTCCGCTGCGGCGGATCACGAGCTCGGATTGCATGTCGACCAGGAATTGGCGGATCTGCGAGGGTGTGGGTTCGTCGATCCGGCGTTCGCCCCAGTGGTTGTCGATCCGGTTCCAGTAGCTGCTGTAGACCCGGTGGGTGCCGGGGCGAACCCCGGCGGCGACGATCGGGATGTAGTCGTGGAAGGTCGGGGCTGTCGGTCGGGGGACTGGTACGTCGAGGAGGTCCTCGGCCCGCAGTCCGAGTCGCGTCAGCAGGATCCGGGCGGCGTCCACGTCGGCAGTGCTCGGGTTCGGCCGGTCGGGCAGGCTGCTATTCATCACGGTCACCGCCCGGCGAAGCCAGCAGCTCGTCAAGGGCCGCGGGTGGGCAAACGACCAGCGTCTGCCGCTTCGGTTGCGCGGCCAGCAACACCCGATCGCCGGGCCGCAGATCGAGCCGGTGCCGGACCGCAGCGGGCAGCCAGAGATACCGGTGATCCTTCACGACCAATACGCCGTCGATCGTCGCGCGCAGCGTGAGGTGGGTCCGGGCGGCGTCGAGGTGCAACCTGGTGCCGGGTGTCCAGCCCAGCGCCTCGATCGCCGCGCGGTCGGCGATCCGCCCGCCACGGTCGAGGACCGACATCCCGTAGACCGTGTCCGCGGTGCGCGTGATTGGCGGCTCGGGTAGGGACAATCCGCGGCGAGTTACAGCGGCGGCCCGGAGTGGTTGTGCTGGTCCAGCACTCGATGCCTGTGCCGGGAACAGCAGGGGCGCGACGGTGAAGTGACCCCCGTCAGCCGGACACCTCGGTCTGTGTCATGAGCTGCTGTTCGTAGGTGGCGGGGCTGAGGTTGCCCAGTCGGGAGTGGCGCCGCAAGGGGTTGTAGAAGCCCTCGATGAAGGAGAAGACCTCCATCTCCAGTTCATGACGGGTGGGCCAGGCGCGGCGGTAGATCATTTCTTCTTTGAGGGTGGCGAAGAAGCTCTCGGCCATGGCGTTGTCGAAGGCGTCGCCGATGCTGCCCATCGAGGCGACCAGGCCGGACGTGCGCAGGGTGCGTCCGAAGTCGATCGAGGTGTACTGCACGCCGTGGTCGCTGTGATGGATCAGCCCGGCAGAGGGCTTGCGCTGGTGCAACGCCATGCCCAGGGCGTCGAGGACCAGTTCCCGTCGCAGGTGATCGGCCATCGCCCAGCCGACGACGCGGCGCGTGCAGGCGTCGACGATGACGGCGAGGTAGAGGAAGCCTTCCCAGGTGCGTAGGTAGGAGATATCGGCGACCCAGAGCTGGTCGGGTCGCTCGGTGAGGA
The DNA here is from genome assembly GCF_042657305.1 of Pseudonocardia zijingensis. Lineage (NCBI taxonomy): Bacteria > Bacillati > Actinomycetota > Actinomycetes > Pseudonocardiales > Pseudonocardiaceae > Pseudonocardia > Pseudonocardia zijingensis. The sequence goes on from NZ_JBHSKO010000037.1 coordinate 57,577, forward strand.
ACTGGCGCCCGACCAGGTCCGGAGCGACCGACCCGGCGCCGACCCGGCTGCGTTTCTTGCCGTGGCGGCGGCGGTGGATGCCCTCGATCCCGGCCACGGTCATCAGCCGGGCCACCTTCTTGCGGTTCCAGGCCTGGCCGTGCCGGTCACGGTCGGATCTCGGCGGTCAGGCGGCGGGCGCCGTAGGTGCGGCGGTGCTCGACCCAGGCGTCGCGCAACTGATTCGCGGCGTGGGCGTCGTCGAGATCGCCATCAGAGATAGCGGGGCCGCCACGACGGATCCAGTCGTAGAACGCTGAGGTGCTGACCTGCAGGACCCGGCACAGGAGACGGACGGGGTAGGCGGTCTTCTCCGCGGCGATGAACCCGTAGATCGTCTCTCGGGTCACCGGTCTGTCTCCCGGGCGAAGAAGACCGCGGCTTTTCGCAGGACCTCCTTCTCCAGCTCCAGCTCTGCGACCCGTCGGCGCAGCCTCGCGAGCTCGGCGCGTTCCTCCCCGCTCACCGCGGCCGGCCCGTCGCGACGCTCGCGGCGCAACGCCTCGACCCAGTTCCGCAACGTCTCGTGGTTCACCCCGAGCTCGCGAGCGACGTCCCGGATCGACCGACCGCCATCAAGGGCGAGCTGCGCGGCATTGCGCCGGAACTCCTCGGGGTACTTGCTTCGACGCCCCATCGCGCGTCCTCCTCCTCGGCTACTGCCAAGTCTGGAGGTGTCCGGCCACCGGGGGTCACTTCAGGGTCAGCAGGTCGTTGAGCGTGGCGGGTGGGTAGCTGACCAGCGTTCGCCGCCCGGGTTCCGCGGCCAACAACACGCGATCACCCGGGCGCAGGCCGAGCTGATGGCGGGTCGCGGCGGGCAGCCAGAGGAACCGGTGGTCCTTCACGGGCAGCGGGCCGTCGTCGGCCTTCTGGAGGGTGAGGTGGCTGCGGGCGACGTCGACGCGAAGCCTGGTACCGGCCGTCCAGCCCAGCGCGGCGAGTACCGCGCGGTCTGCGATCCGTCCGCCTCGATCGAGCACGGACATCCCGTAGACGGCGTCCGTCGTGCGCGCGAGCGGCGGTTGCGGTCGCGCCAATCCGCGGCGAAGGACGGCGGCGGCCCCGGGTGGATGTGCTGCTCCAGCACCGGAGGTGCGTGGCGGGAACAGGGGCGCGAGAGCGGCGTGGGTCACGACGACCACCGCCACGGGCGCGCCACTGCTGCACACGCGTGTTCAAGCGCGTTCTGACACTGCAACGTTGAGCTTCCCCCGGTTTCCCGGAGTCCTCGTCATCTGTGAGGGTCGGGCTGGGCGCGATGGTAGGCGTCCTCGTACTCGTCGGGAGATAGTCCTCCGAGGCCGGCTTGGATGCGGCGCGGGTTGTACCAGCCGTCGATGTAGCGGACCAGGGCGTGCTCGGCCTCGGCCGGTGTGTCGAACGTGGTGCCGGGCCAGTACACGAGCTCGATCTTGAGTGTTGACCAGAGGTTCTCGGCCAGGGCGTTGTCGAAGCTGTCGCCGGTGCTGCCGGTCGATGGTGCGATGCCGGCGTCGACGAGGCGCTGGGTGAACCGCAGCGCGGTGTACTGGGCGCCCTTGTCGCTGTGGTGAACCAGCTGCCCGGCCCGCACGTCGCGGGAGCGCAGCGCGTGGTTGAGCGCGGTGAGCACCAGCGCGGTCGTCGCGCGCGGGTCGGTGGCCCAGCCGACGATGCGGTTGGCGAACGCGTCGCGCACGCTGGCCAGCCACAGCACACCATGCCCGGTGGTCAGCCGGGTGAGATCGGCGACCCAGAGCTGGTTCGGCGCGCTCGCCCGGAAGTCGCGCTCGATGAGGTCCGGCGCGGCAGTGTGGGACGGGCTCTGTAGAGTCGAGCCGCTCTTCCAGCCCCGCCGCAGGTGCGCACCCTGCAGCCCGTGCTCGCGCATGATCCGTTCCACGCGCGTGCGCCCCACCCGGACGCCCTGGCGGCGCAGCTGCAGCCACACCCGCGGTGAGCCGTAGGTGGCCGCGTGCTCGTGCGCGGCGCGGATCTTGACGATCTGCTCGAGGAGTGCGGCGTCGTCGAGCTGCCGGCGGCTCGGCGCCACCCGGCGGGTCCGCCAGTCGTAGTAGGTCGAGGCCGGGATGCCCAGGACCCGCAGTACGAGACCGGCCGGGAAGTCATGCGCGTCGATGAAGGCATGACCACCTCCGGGTCGGGCCGATCTCGCTGGCGAAATAGGCGCTCGCCGCGCGCAGGACCTCGTTGACCCGCCGCAGCTCGGCGTTCTCCCGGGCCAGCCGCCGGTTCTCGGCGACCATGTCGGTGCTCGGCCGGTCATCGCGCTCGCCGCGGTCGGCCTCGTCCTGGCGCACCCAGTTGCGCAGGGCCTCGGGATGGACGTTGAGCTGCTCGCCCAGCCGTCGAAACGTCGGGCGCGGGGACGACTCCCGATACAGCCGCACCGCGCGCTCGCGCAGCTCATCGGGGTACTTCTTCAGTGCTGCCAACAGGGCGGGCTCAACCGGTGGTTGCAACCAGGTGATCAGGGGAAGTGTGGATCATGCCTGGTGCGCGGTTGACCCGGGAGGAACGGGTCCGGATCGAGACGTTGTGGCGGGCGGGGTGGTCGTTCGCGGA